>NZ_JBQFMP010000016.1:0-73411 GCF_056531905.1 Ruegeria sp. K11 | reverse complement strand
TCCGAAACGGCGCAGACGAAGGCAGCCTTCTACCCGGCATCGCGGATGGACTTCTAGGCATGCACTTTATCGCCGCTACACTGGCGTCATCACAACAGGGCGGCCGTTGGCACGGGATTTTGGTTTAAGACAAACTTATGCTGCAAAGAGGTTAACCTGCTGGTTTCCCCATAATTTAGGCCAAGTAGGCCGTGTTGACAAAGAGGGTTCACATCGGCTTCGACTTGGTCATGTTCGATAACCTGCCAGCATGGCCTGAGAAAATATCATAGCTCAATTAGATGGTTTGCCTTCATCAGTCGACCGGAGCAGTGCCTGGAATCATCGAACGCTGCTCCGGTCATTTTGTTAGGATGCCGCTTTGATCTGTTCGACGGCTTCCTGCGTTGTCCAAACCGCATTTGCCATGTATCGGAAGTTGGTCAATGCTGCGAGATACCCATCCCCTTCGGGCAGCATCGCTGCGGCGGTCGCGTCTTTGACAACGGCGACTTCAAACCCGTCCTCCAGCAACTCGCGCAGGTGGCTTTCGGTACACAGATTGGCCGACATTCCGGCAAGAATAACCTGATCAACACCTGCCTTGCGCAGTTGCAATGACAGGTCATTGGTGTCGTTGCCATAGACTTTGTGCGGAGAGGTCACGATGGTTTTGCCATCCTCGATATACTGCTTGTATTGCGGCATCCAATCCGCGCCCGAGTTCTCAAACCCGTCGATGATCAGCGGGCCTTTGCGGTCAAACATGCCGATCTTGTGCATCAGCTTTTCCAGCGCGCCTTCGAATTTCCAGCCGTGGTCCGTCGGGTAGTAGTAATGCGGAGAGACCGCGACCGTGATCTCGGCATCCTTGGCGTTCTTGAACAGGGTTTCAATGTTCTCGACAGTGTTGTGTTCCTCGACGCTGGCACCGATGACGCCCCAGGTTACGCCTTCGGGGTGCAGAAAGTCGATCTGCGGATCGGTCACGACCAGCGCAGCACGGCTGAGGTCCAGCTTCATGTCCGAAGGGGGCAGAGCGGGTTCGGCTGGATCAGCATAGGGGTTGGCGTTTTGCGCCTGAGCAGATCCGGCAGTCACAGCCGCCGCAGCGGTGGCGGCAGTTGCGGCCAGACCACCCCTTAACGCCGCGCGGCGCGAGATGTGGTTTTTCTTGGGATCATGATCGTGACAATCACACATTGTCTGTCTCCTTCATCGGGTTGCGATGACATCAACATAGGATACGGGATGTATCATTTCGTCCGATTGTCGGGCGTTCTGACCAATGGACGTATCATTGCGTCCACAATCCGGGTAGATAGAGCCCATGAAGTACGAATATGTTTTCGATCAGCTCGATATTTCGACTGACCCTTTTGCCGTTTGTGAAATCAAGGGCAATTGCGAGGTGTCGATGGCGCAGGATGTCAGCGCGACACTGCACTATATTCTCAGCGGTCAAGGGGCCGTGTCGTTTCGGTCGGGGCCACATATTCCCATTTCTCCGGGGACTCTGGTGCTGGTACCCGCATTGGAAAGTCACACTTTGCGCAGCTCCGGGATGCCCGACAGCCTGCAACCGCACTGCAATCCGGCCGAGTTGAAATTGCGGCATATTTTGGCGGTCTCGGACAGCGCGATCGAGGGCGGCCAAATGACCGCCATCTGCGCCCGGGTCAAAGTCGGGTTGCGCGGGGCGATTGATGTGATCGATCTGATCCGGTCTCCGATTGTTGAAAAGATTGGCCCAGATAGCGCGCTGCGTTCGGCCATTGATGTTCTTCTGGGTGAGCTCAGCCATCCGGGAACGGGCAGCAGGGCCATGATCCGCGCGGTTCTGATCCAGTGCATGATCGAAATGTTGCGCAAGCGGCTGAACTCGGAAGAGGGCGATCTGCGCTGGATGGCAGCCTTGCGCGACCCGATGGTGTGGGAGGCGCTGCGCGTCATGCTCGATTCACCCGGTGATCCACACACCGTCGAATCTCTGGCCGAGCGCGTGGGCATGAGCCGATCCGCGTTTGCCCAGCGGTTTACGGCTGCTTATGGAAGCGGCCCGATCGAGTTGCTGCGCGATCTCAGGTTGCGGCATGCGGCGAATTTGCTGACATCGACCGACATGCCCGTCAAACGCATCGCGCATCAGGTGGGGTTCAACAGCCGGACGGCTTTCAGTCGGGTATTTGAACAACGCACCGGCGAAAGCCCTAACCAGTTTCGAAAGTCACACCGGGCGGGATGAAGGCTCAGGATGCTGACGTGACATGCATCATTGATGCTTCAAGATCGTCAATCAGATCATCAATATGTTCCAGCCCGCAATGCAGGCGTATTTGCGGGTAGGCGTCGGGCGAAAGTCCTTCCTTGGGATTCAGCGCCAGCGCCAGACTTTCAAAACCGCCCCAGGATGCGCCAACCGAAAACAACGCCAGACGGTCCACAAAGGCGTCGGGGTCCAGCCCGTCTTTCAGGCTGAAACTGATCATCCCGTTGACGCCACTGGCATCCCGCGCCCAGTGCTCATGCCCCGGATGGCCCCTCAGACCGGGATGCCAGACGCGCAGTACCTCGGGGCGTTTGAGCAGCCATTGCGCAGCCAGAGTGCTGTTTTCAGCATGCCGGTCCAACCTGATTGCCAGAGTACGGAGCCCCCGGAGGCACGCATAAGCGTCATCCGGGCCAACAATCTGACCCGTGCGCAGCGTATGCGCGCGCAAATTGGTAACGGCCCCTCTCTGTGCGACGGCTGCTCCGATCATGGTATCTGCGTGGCCGCTCAGGTATTTGGTTCCCGAAATTACCGAAACGTCACACCCCAGCAACAAGGGCTGGTACAACCAGCCAGAACCATAGGTGTTATCGGCCACAACAACCAGATCTGCAGCATGGGCGCTTTGGCAAACAGCGGGTACGTCCATCACTTTGAAGGTCTGGGACGTGGGGGATTCCACGACAACCAATTTCGTATTGTCCCGAATAAAAGGTGACAGGTCGGTTGTATCCCAAGGGAAGTAGCTGACATCGATCCGCATCTGAGTCAGATAATCACGGCAATAAGACTGTGTGGCGTGAAACGCCTCATCCACCATGAGGACGTGATCACCGGTTCTTACAAAGGCCGATAGCGCAGTCGCCATTGCAGCAACACCTGACGGGTAAAGAAAACAGGCCTCGCCCTGTTCCAGATCACATAGCGCGGCGGACAAAGCATGCGAGGTCGATGTGCCCCGCCGTCCATAGGAGACCACTCGGTCATCGGTTTCACGTCTGAGTTTTGCGTCGCGAAAGGTTGACATCGTGTCATGCAGAACGGTCGACGCCCGTTCGATTGGCGGGTTGGCCGGGCCGGGCAGAGGGCCCCGACCGTAATGTAGCAATTTGGTTTCGCGCCGCATTTTTCCCGAATATCTCCGTTAAAAAGTGTGCGTTCAGCTTAAGCGGGCGGCCAGGCCAAGCCCCATCAGCAAAGCCAGGCCCGAACTGTGCCCGATCCCGCGTAGTCTGCTGGCGGCTCGTTTAAATTTGTCCTGTATTCCAGACGAACGATCCGGGCAGGGCTCCAAAGCCAGTCTCATTCCTGCGTGGACAAGGTCATGTACGGGTTGAATGCTCTGGCCCTCTGCCGCCCATTTCAGGAAAGCACGGCTCAGATCGTTCGTCTGAGCCTTCATTGCAATGGTTCGAAGCGTCTCAGGTGCCGTACCGGCCCATGCATGATACAACAAGACCCCGGCCAGCACGTCATCGCCGGTTGGCGTCAGCCCGCCCCCTCGGCCTTGAAGCAGAGATCGCGCGCTGTCCAGTTCACCTGCCTCAAGGATCGTGGTCAGTGAGGGCAGGATGGGCTCCATGTCATCAGGAACATCGTCAAGACGGTAAAGCTTTGACAACTGAGGGTTGATGCGTATCAGATCGGTGTTCGTCGGACGATAGGGGCAGTACCGGGTCGCGGACCTGAGCGAGATGGCAATGGGCCCGATGTCCAGGAGGTGCGAACAAATCCCTACCCGGGTTCCAACCAAAGGCCGCGGCGGCTGGTTTTTCAGGACCAAATGAATGGGTCCGGCCGGAATCTGAGGGCCGCCCACTGCAAAAATCCGCCTTTGTTCATCCCTCAGGTAGAACCCGCTTGAGAATTCCGAGATCACTTCAGCTTCAATCCGTGCACCGGTTTGGGCGACAGGTATCCCGTCACCCAATTTATCGGCCAGATAGATCGACGCTATCTCAGGGTATCCGGCGGTCAAGGTCAATCAGGGCGTCCACGAAACACTTGAGCGGGGCCCAGGCCACCCCGGCCCCGACCTGCCCGCTGCCGTCCGAGACATGGATGATCCCGGTATTCACCGCTGGCGTGATCGACAATTCGGCCACCTTGCGCACATCGACGCCAACAGGGGTGCCAACATTGTCCAGAATGGGCAGGCGGAAACGCGTGCTTTCTCCGGCGCAAATGCGCTGCATGCTTTGGGTTGCGGCAATGGCATCTGACATGCGTCCGCCCAGAAAGCCCGCCACAGCCGGAGAGTTCGCAGCCGCCGGACCACCCAGCCCGATCAGTTCCAGAACCGCGCTGTCGCCGATATCCGGCGCGCTGGTCTCGGGCCCCTGACCGGGATAGTACAGCGCATCCTGAATAGGCGGAGAGTCGGTGATAAACCAGTTTCCCGCCTTGCCGGGCAGGCGGACGCCATAGGTGGCGCCGTTGCGGCTCATGGTGGTGACGATGCTGGCGTTTTCCACATCCGCTGCTGAATCTACCAGCGATTTTGCCGCCGCCATGGCCACGTTGAGGAACATCAGGTGATTGGCGCTGAGGAAGGTGGCCACTTCGCCCGCGCGGTCATGATCGCTGGCGACCAGATGGGGCAGAAGATCGCGCAGGAACAGGTTGGTGGTGGCCTGAACGCGCATATGCACATCGTCCCCCATCGGAACGCCTTGTGCGGCCAGTGACAGAATGTCGATTTCGCCCTTGGCCTTCAATGCCCCGGCCAGAACCGGCCCGACCGCGTCGCGCAGGAATCGCAACCGTTCGATGGCCTCGTCATTGTCGACGCCAAACCACGCAACTTTGCCCGAGCCCTGATTGACGCTGGAAAAGGTGGTGGTGCCTCCGAATTCATTCTCGACCACATAAACCGGGGCCGACGGGCCAATGGATGTAGCCATGGGCACAACTGTTGAGCTTTCGTTGGCGGGCTTCAGTTCAACCTCGCCTGCGGTGACAAGCTGTTCTGCCGCTGCGACATCCACTGCCCAACCCTCGGCCACAATGGTGGCCTTGATCGAGCGTTGCAGCGGGTTGGGCATGTCGGCCCAGGCAATCGCCGGGCCGCAATGCAAGACCGACCGCTCGCCCATGTCGGGGATGACGGCCCCGGCGCGGTCGATGCCTTTCAGCATCGGTACGCCTTCGTTGATGCGGTGGATCACTTCGGCATTGGCCTTGTCCACAATGGCGGCCTTGGGACCCAGCAAACGGCTCAGCGCGCCAACGACCTCGGGGTCGCCGCCTCCGGGAATGCGCCAGTCCACCCCAACCACGGATGCACCCTGATCCCGGGCCGAGGTTTCGAACATCGGCAGGCCGATATTCACGATGCTAACACTTTCCGGCAGTTTTACGACGGGCGAAGCGGTCATGAGGTCATCCCTTCCAGCGAGCAATGTAACATATAGGAAATGATTAATTACCTATAATGAACATGTCAAACTCTATTGCGTGTTTTCGGACCGCGGGGTCCGGAAAGCCCCGGGTCCGGGCGGGTGGACGCCCCGGACCCGGGACTGACGCTTCAATCGAACCCGAATGCAAAGAGGTTCGAAAAGGCGTCATTCCCATTTGCGGCTTTGCGCAGACCGCCAGCGTTCATCCGGCGTCAGGCGCGATTACAGATGACTTGATCAGTATGTCAGGCGCGGACTTGAGCGTGTTGGTGACGTAGCACACCCGTTCCGCCGCCTTGATGATCGCGTCCACCTCACCAGCATCACACCCCAACTGACTGGAGATGGTGATCGCCGAGTATTTGGGTCCGTCATAGGTCCCGGTGACCGAAACCCTCAGATCGCTCAGTTCGATCTGGCGTTTGCGCGCGCAATAGGCCACAGCAACCGTGAAACATGAGGCCACCGAGGCCAGCAGAACAGATGTGGGTTCAGGGCCAAGATCCGTTCCGCCGACCGAGGGGGGTTCGTCAACCGTGACCGAGAACCCACCGCCCATATCGACGTCGCAGCACAGGTCTCCGCGCCAGACGCTTTCAACTGTCTTCTGCCCGCTCAATGCGTGTGCCCGTGATCATGATCGTGGTCGTGGCGATGATCGTGACCATGGGGGCGTTTGCAGAAATCCTGGGTCAGCGCATCGATGTCCTGCTTGCTCAGCAAGCCATTATCGACCACCAGCGCCTCAAGCGTTGCGAACCACCGCTCGTAATAGCGGTAAGGCGTTTCCAGACTGTCATAATCCTGTTCGTATTCCGCGATTGCGGCGATCAGACCGTGCTGAAAATCAGTCCAGTTGAACACGCCCTGATCCGCCAGCGCGGCAGCGATGCCAAAAGCACGGCTTTCCCAGGGTTCCTGAAACACCAGTTCACCGTTCGAACGGGGCAGAGGTGTCTGGGACTCGGGTCCCATATTGTCCATCATGCTCATGGGTCAGCCCGCCGCAACCTGCGCCACACCAACCATCGCATCGCGCGTCACCAGCTTGGCCAGATCGTCCTCGGACATCCCGTCAGTGCCTTCGGGGCGCATCGGCAACACGAAATAGCGGTTCTCGGCGCTGGAATCCCAGACCGTGATCTCCACACCTTCGGGCAGGTCCAACCCCATCTCTTTCAGCAGCGTGCGCGGTTCGCGGACCGAGCGGGACCGATAAGCCGGATCCTTGTACCAATCCGGCGGCAGCCCCAACAGCGGCCACGGATAGCACGAGCACAGGGTGCAGACGACCATATTGTGCATCTCGGGAGTGTTCTCGACCACCACGATATGCTCACCCTGAGGCCCGCCAAAACCCATTTCCTTGCAGGCTTCGGTTCCATCGGCCAGCAGGCGTTTGCGAAAGTCGTCGTCTACCCAGGCCTTGGCCACAACCTTGGCCCCGTTCATCGGTCCCACGTCATTTACATAGCGGTTGATGAACCCGTCCAGCACATTGGGATCGACCAGACCACGCTCGACCAGCAACGCTTCCAGCGCTTCGACGCGCAGCTGCGGCGAGGGGTAATCTTTGGGATGAGGAAGTTCGGTCATGCGGCCTCCATATAGCTTTCGAACAGGTCGATGCGGACCTTGGATTTCTCGGCGTTCTCGCCCCACAGCTCGGTCGAGTCGAATTCGACCGTGTACACATGCTGCGGGTTTTCGCCGACGAAATGTGCTGTGCTGTCAGGCAGAACAGCGGCAGGACGCCGTGCGATGACGGTTCCGACATGGCCGCGGATATAGGCGGGCAACCGGGTATGGCCCGATTTGCGAACAGACGATGCGCGGACAGTCTGGCCCGCCTGAAATTTCGGCTCGTCGTCAATCTGGCGCAGGGATCCGGCGCCGCCGCGTTCATATTGCGGTTTGTTGGTTTCGACATCCGCCGGTTCCTCGACGTCTTCGCCCTGCATCACGCGGGCGCGGGCGGCCACAGCGCCGGGGGCCAGAACGCCACTGTCAACGCACAAAAGCTCGGCCGTGCTGATCCAGCGCCCGTAATAGCCCTCGGACAGGTAATCGACCGGGTGCAGCCGTTCCAGCGCGTGGCGGAACGCGTCCAGATTGGTGCCCGAAACCCCCATCGAGGCCAGGCTCAGGGCAAAGGCGCGCGCTTCCCAATCTTCCTTGAAAACCGGCTCGTCCGGGTCGATCTCAACACGCCCCCAGCCTTCGGTCCCGCCCATGTCATGTATTCCATCCATGAATCGCCTCCCTTTCGTTTGTCTGGAACCGTATGGGAAGTTCCGTGAATGTGTCAACTATAAGAAATGTTCGTTACATTCGCGAAACGGTGTGCGTTGCTCCGGATTACGACAAGGGGATTGACCGAATTAATTATAAGAAATAATATAAGTCGTATCAGTAATGCCCTGTCGCAGGGTGTACGTCAGCCCGTTTCAAGAGGATTTCAAGACATGCTTGCCGATCCCCGCCCGCGCTTTCTTGACCTTGCGCCCCGCAGGCCCAAACCCAGAGCCGCGGGGCTGACGCATGTATTGGACAAGGGATGCACGGTATCCCATACGCGCGACGTCATTCAGCAGGCTGCGGGCCTGATCGACATCTGGAAATTCGGCTGGGGCATCTCGTATATTGATCCCAATGTCCGCACCAAGGTCGCTGAATTGAGGGACGCGGGAATCAAGACCTGCACCGGCGGCACGCTGATGGAGATTTCGCGCCTGCAGGATCAGGTGGGTCCCATGCTGAACTTCGCATCCGAGGTGGGTTTTGACTGTGTCGAGATATCGGACGGCGCGTCAGAAATTCCTGTCGCGGAAAAACAGGAGCTGATTGCCCGGGCCCGCGATGCCGGGTTTGAGGTTCTGGCCGAAGTCGGCAGCAAGGACCCGAACCAGACAGCAGAGCCCGAGGACTGGATCGCCGAGATCGAAGGCGATCTGGCGGCCGGGGCAAGCTGGATCGTGGCCGAGGGGCGCGAAAGCGGCACGGTCGGCCTGTACCAGTCCGATGGCAGCGTTCGCTGTACTCTTATCGAGGCGCTGATGAACAGTGACTACGCCAGCAAATTGATCTTTGAGGCCCCGCGCCGTGATCAGCAAGTTTTGCTGATCAAGCATTTCGGATCCGAAGTGAATCTGGGGAATATTCAACTGGACGAGGTGCTGGGGCTTGAGACTCTGCGGCTTGGTCTTCGCGCGGACACCATGAAGACGGAACACGTGCAAAAGGCCCGCTCGGATGTTCGACTTTGATGCCGCGACCCGCAATGTTGTGCCCAACCGATACCGAACAGTTGCTCTGGCCACCGATCTGCCCAGCCTTGATCCCGACGGGCTGATCGCCCATTTCACCGGGCGCGAAGCCTATATGCGCACGCGGTTCATCGTGGCCCGGCATGGGTCCGAAACCTGTTTGCTGGAAGTCGCGCGGGACAACGATACCGACCTGTTTTCACCAATCACCTCGGTTCGGATGCTGGCCGGTCCGGCGGATTGTGTCTATGTCCATGCGGACTGGGCCGATGCCGGTGTCCCCTCGCATCTGGCCGCCGTGGCAGAAGATCATCCGCAGAAAACATGCGTCGTGATCGAAGGGCGGTATTCCCATGTCAGTTTCATCCTGAACCCCGATCCGATCCGCCTGCAGGTTCTGGATATCGTGCCGCCGTTCCCGTCAAAGCTGGTCGATCAGGTCACGCGAGTCCTGGACGGGGCAGAAACCCTGCCGCCGATTGTTGTGGTTCCAGTGCTGACCGACAGCCGCGATGTGCTTGCAGCCGAGCGCACACCGGTGCCCGAACGGCTCTTGGTGCCGTGCCGGGGCTCGGGCATCGACATCGAAGAGACCTCAGTGTCTTATCTGGATGAGCGTCCTGCCCAGCAGGATTGGGTGCTGCTGGGGTGCGAACGCTCGGACCAGATCCACAACTGGTTCTACAAGAAACCGCCTGATCTTGTGGATACCTGCCCGCGAAAGTTTCTGCCTCAGCTTGCCCAATCCGACGGGCCGATCCTTACGCGGTGCTGCCTGTTGCAGGAAGGAATCGAAGACCGCGGCGATGCGGTCTTTGTGCCCTGGGGGGCGTCACTGGACGAGGTCCGCGCGGCCATCGAAACGGTTATCGAAAAGACGGGGGTCGCATGGTCGCACATATGATAGATTCTCAGGTCTTCGGCCATCAGTGGACAACCGCCGAGGGCCGCGCGATCTTTGACGAAACCGCCCGTGTCGGCAGATGGCTGGAGGTGATCATCGCTCTGGCCCGTGCGCAGGCGGCGTGTGGTATCATCCCCGGGTCGGTGCTGCCGGCAATCGAAGGGCTGGCGCAGACCGATTTGCCGATTGACGCCATCGCGCAGCAGACCCGTGCGACGTCGCATTCGACGCTGGGCATGATCCATGTTCTGCGCGACCTGTTGCCGGATGAGGCGCAGGAATACGTCTATTACGGCACCACGGTGCAGGACATCACCGACACGTCACAATTGCTGGAAATGCAAGCCGTGGCCCGCCTGATCTGGCGCGACCTGTGGCAAACCGAGGGGCTGCTGCTGGCAATGGCGGAACAGCACCGCGAAACGCCGATGGTGGGGCGTACCCACGGCCAGCCGGGATCGCCCATTACCTTTGGCCTGAAGGCCGCCGTCTGGGCCGATGAACTGGGGCGCCACCTGCAGCGGTTGCAACAGGCGCAGGACCGTCTGTTTGTGGGCCAGCTTGGGGGTGCTGTCGGATCGCTTGGGTTTTTTCGCGACAAGGCGCTGCCGCTGCGGGCGACATTCTGCGCCGAGCTCGACCTGAAAGAGCCCGATATCAGCTGGATCAACGCGCGCGACCGGTATTGTGAGTTTGCTCAACTGCTGGCGATGATCACCGCCACGCTTGCTAAGATCGCCAACGAGACCTTTACCCTGCAGCGCAAGGAAATCGGCGAACTGGCCGAACGCACCAACCCCAACACGGTCGGCAGCATCACCATGCCGCACAAGCGCAATCCTGAATCCAGCGAACAGATCGTGGCGCTGTCAAAGCTGGTGCGCGCCAATGCAGGTGTGATGACCGAGACCATGTTGCAGGAAAACGAACGCGATGCCCGCGCGTGGAAGGTCGAATGGGCCGTATTCCCGGAATTGTGCCAATACAGCCTTGCCGCAGCGGCGATGACGCGAGATCTGGTTGACGGGCTTGAGGTGAACGCCGATGCCATGCGCCGCAACCTGCTGCAGGAATCCGCCTCGGAAGGCGTGCTGTCGGCGCTGTCGGAAAGGCTGGGCAAGCACAAGGCGCAAGCCGCCTTGCAGGAGGCCTACCGCAAAGTGCGTGAACAGGGTGTGACCATTCCCGAGGCGCTGTCGGACCTGATCGAAGGGTTCGAAATGGCCACGGACCCCGACATTGATACCGGTGCGTCGGCCCAGATGGTCGCTCGGGTTCTGGCCCGCGCCAATGCGCGTCGCCGCACCGAAAGCGCGACCGCCTTTTGATCCGCCGCGCCCAATCATGCCTACAGGAGATCGCCCATGTCCGTCGATGAATCAACACCGGTATCGCAGCGTCTGGCGGGGCCATCCTCGTCCGGGCCCGCGCAAGAGCTGATCGATGCGGGTTTTGCCTGGGAAATCGCCGACGCGCCGGTTCTGCACCACGGGCTGAACATCGCGGATCTGGGGCATGTGCAGGACCTGATGCACCGTCGCATCATCCCTGATGACGCCGCCAAACAGCTGCTGCGGGTGCTGCTTGAGGCGCATGAAACCCCGGTCGAGGACTTTCCCTACAACGCAGCCTATGGCGAGCCCTACAATTCGCGTGAACGGCATTTCGTGTCGCTGATCGGGGACGCGGCGGGCTGGCTGCACGCCGGGCGACCGCGGCGCGAGGCCGCGCGCGTCGCGTTTCGGGTCGAGGTCCGTCGTCTGACGGCGGAACTGATCCGCTCGGTCAGTACCTTTGCGGAAACCACGGCTACATTTGCCCGCGATCACCGCGACGTTCTGATGGCCGATCAGACCTATCTGCAACAGGCCCAACCCTCGACCTTCGGGCATTACCTGCTGGCCTTTGCGCCTCCGGCGTTGCGCGATGCCGAGCGGATGCTGACCTGCCTGTCGCAGATCAACCAGAGCCCGGGTGGGGCCGGGTGCGTGAATGGCACGCAATTGCTGGATGACCGGACGTATATCGCCGATCTGATGGGGTTTGACGGCGTCATTGATCATACGCGCGATGCGATGTGGCAGACCGATACGTTTATCGATGTGCTCTCGTCGGCCGTAAGCGCGCTGTCGAACCAGTCGAAACTGGCCGAAGATCTTGAGATCTGGTCCAGTCAGGAATTCGACTATGTCGATCTGGCGGGGCCTTACACGCGATCCTCGGTCCTGATGCCGCAAAAGCGCAACCCGTATTCCCTGTCCATCGTACGCGGCGGGGGCGGTGTTCTGATCGGGCGGCTCAGCGGGTTTCTGGCCGTGGTCAAAAGCCCCTCGGCCCGCAGTGACAACCTGATCTTCGCCTATGGTGAAGTGCCCCGCGCGCTGGATTTCTCGGCCAAGATCAGCGATCTGATGACCGGTGTTGTCGGCACCCTGACCGTCAATCGCGAGCGCATGTGGACGCTGTTGGAAAACAGCTTTTGTCAGGCGACCGATCTGGCCGAACATATCATGCTGACGCATCAACTGGATTATCGCATGGCCTATCGGATCGTGGGCGAAGCCGTGAAGGTGGCCAGCCGCGCGGGTTTGCGCGGGGTTGATATCACGCCCGAAATCATTGCGGATGCGGCGCAAACCATTGCCGGAATTCCGTTGAAGCCCGATGCAGAGACACTCAAAAAGGCGCTGGACCCACGTAACATCGTGGCGACCAGAACCGCTCCGGGTGGGGCCGCGCCGGACGTCGTGCTTGGCATGGCCGAACGCAACATCGACGCTGCCATGACGTTGAAGCAGCAGGCCGAAGCCGCGCTCGGGCGATTCTCGGAGGCCGAAGCAGCATTGCTGGATCGCGCGGCGCGTGTCATTAACGATGGTTAATATAAATCTGACCACGTTTTCGTGAGCGCCCTGCGGCTTTGGCCTAAAATTTAGACGTTCGAGCGTCCCTCTTGGGGCTGGTCGGCCGTTTCCGGACGACTCTGATGCGCGCCACTGGATCAGAAGTGGTGCTGTTGTTGTTAATAAAATAAGGACCAAACGCTCTGTCTGCCAGAGAATGGCACCGAGTCCCGCGCGGGTGACGCGTTCGGGGCAAGGCGGCAAGTGGCGATCCTCTGCCTTCCGACCCCGGGCGGGGCAGGCGAAACGGAAAGGAAACAGAAAGCTTGACGGATAGTTTATGGCTTTCTACGATACGACACACAACATTCTGATGGTTAACCGTTCGGCAAGGGAGATGTCCGTGAAAATTGTGATGATCGGGGGCGGGCCGGGTGGGCTCGGTGCGGCCGGAGCGGCCAAGGGAACGGACCCCAAGGCAGAGACCATCGTCTACACTCAGTTCGAAGATGTTGCCTATAGCCCCTGCGGCATTCCATTTGTTCACGGCAAAGAGATCGACTCGTTTGACCGCCTGTTCCTTGCAACCAAGGAACAGTACATGGAGCAGGGGATCGACGTTCACTATGAAACCACGGTGAACGCGATCGATCGGGCCAACAAAAAGATCAATGTCGCCGGTGAGGGCGATATTTCATACGATAAACTGATCCTGTGTTCGGGCTGGCGCTACAAGGAGCTGGACATTCCGGGGCAGGACCTTGGCGGCATCTACCGGGTCAAGAACATCCGCAGCGCGATGGATTGGGACAAGTTTCTGGACAATGTCAAAACCGCCGTGGTGGTCGAGGCAGGCCCCATCGCCGTTGAAATGGTCTCGGCCATGGTGCATCGCGGCATCAAGACCACGCTGGTCGATCCGAACCCGTGGCCGATGGCCGATGTGGTGGACCCCGACATCATCGAACCGGTCCGCAAGGATTGGGAGGACGCTGGCGTCGATATGCGCTGGGGCGAGCGCGTGACCGCCTTCCGTGGCGACAAGAACGTGACCCATGTAGAGACCACCTTTGGCGACGTTCAGGCCGACATCGTCATACTGGGGACACCGAAGGTTCCCAACAACGATCTTGCCACTGCCGCAGGTCTGAACATCGGCAGTACCGGCGGGATCGTGATCGACAGCAAGGGCCAGACCTCGGACCCGAATATCTATGCTGCGGGCGACTGCGCTGAGATTGTGCACGGTGTCACTAACCTGCCGCTGCAAGGGCTGACCGGCAGCCATGCCTATGCGCAGGGCAAGGTCGCGGGTGTGAACGCCGCCGGTGGCGAGCGGATTTACCAGCCGGTCCATGTGCCCTGGGGCATGCTGGCGGGCGAGTGGATGATCGGCGGTTTTTCCTTCGGGGAAACCTCGGCTACGGCGGTGGGGATGGAATATGTCTGCGGGAAGACCACCGGTATCACCCGCGCGCGTTATTATCCCGGCGTGCGTCCGATCACCGTGAAACTGCTGGTCGATCCCAAGACACGCGGCCTGTTGGGCGCGCAGATGGTGGGTGGCGAAGGCGTCAAGGAACGCGCGGATTTTCTGGGCGTGGCCTCGCGCGCGGGGCTGACCATTGATGCGCTGGCCACGATGGAGAACGTGTATTCCCCCGCGATCGGGGCGCTGAACGAACCCATTCAGATTGCCGCTGCCGATGCGGTGATGAAACTGGACGGAAAGGTCTGAGGCGATGACGTTTTCCCAATGGCTACGTGAAAACGCTGAACATTATCTGCTGTGCGAAGCGCAGGACAAGATGGCCCGCCGCACGGGCCTGAACCCGCCCAACAAACCGCGTGGGCTGAAAGACAGGTTCTGGCGTCAGCTGATCATTCCGATCTACCACATGATGCCCTGGGGCATGAAAAAATGGTTCATGGATGCCATCCCCGGCAGCCACAAAAAACACTGGCCCCGCAAAAACTTCCGTTTCAGGCAGTAGGGTCGATCAGGTTCCACGAGAGGCGCTCTTTCTCGGGACATTCAAACTAAACACAACTGCAACAAGGGAGTTGAAATGCCTCAAACTGTTAAAATCGACGCGCCGAAGGAAGGTGATATTCTCTTTGACGTTGAAGAGAAGATCTTTCCCGATCACAAGGCAAATGAAGGCGACAAGGCTTATGTCTTCATGCACACAGTTCCGTTTGAAGGCTCGGTCGGTCTGGTGAACATGCTGACGGCCACACGGCTGCAGCGCAAGGGCTTTGAACTGACGTTCATCCTGTACGGCCCCGGCGTTCTGATGGCGTCCGCTGCGCGCGGCTATCCGGCTGTTGGCAATGACGCGTTCCCGGGCAATCTGGGATATAACCGCCAGCTCAAGACCCTGATCGACGAAGGCGCTACCGTCTATGCCTGCCGCTTTGCGATGGGTGCGCTGTATGGCATGCGCGAGGATGACCTGATCCCCGGCGTCAAGGCCTTTAACCCGCTGGACGTTCTGGATGCCAACATTCAGGCCTATCGTGAGCGCGCGCTGGTCTTCTCGACCTGGACGTTGTGATCCCGGTCATCTGAATCTGTCAGACGGGGCGGCGGGCATGACCATCCGCCCCGCCCTGGCCGAGGGACAGCACGGCTGTCCTGGCGGCCCATCAACCAACATCGGAGGACTGAACATGCACATCGAACCCGGAGTCGTCGTTGGTGCAAAACTGGCGCTGTCTTATGCGACCGCCGCCGGCGCGGCTGCCTATTCACTGAAACTCTGCGCAGATACAATGCGCGACAACGGAGCTGTCAGTTTTGTGGTCCGATCGGTGCTGGCGGTTGCTGCGGTCTTTGTTTTCTTCGAGGTCTTTCCGAAATACCCGGTTGGCGTGTCCGAGGTTCACTTTATACTTGGATCGACCTTGTTTCTGATACTGGGTGCAGGCCCCGCCGCAGTTGGGCTGGCATTGGGTTTGTTGGCGCAAAGCGCGCTGTTCGCCCCGGCCGACCTGCCGCAGTATTTCATGAACACGACCACGTTGCTCGTGCCGCTCTTTGCGGTGTCGGCGATGGCAAAACGGATCATAGCGCCCGAGACGGCCTATGTTGATCTGACCTATAAACAGACACTGGCGCTGTCGACGGCTTATCAGGGTGGCGTTGTCGCCTGGGTCGCTTTCTGGGCGTTCTTTGGTCAGGGTTTTGCTGCACCCAACATTGCTGCTGTCACTGCCTTTGGTGCAAGCTACATGCTGGTCATTCTGATCGAGCCGCTGATTGATCTTGCGGTTCTGGCGACGGCCAAGGCAATGCGCGGACTGGACGGATCGGGCCTGGTAGCGCAACGGCTGTATCACAGAGCGGTTTGACGTTCTTTTCTTCAACCAAATTAGAATGTCACATGGCCTGCCGCATAAATCGACAGGCCATTTTCTGTTGTAGCATCCGGCAAATGTGAAATTGTTATTAGCCGCTATACACCGAAATATGTTGCTGCGCCGTATTCGCCCAGCTATAGCGCGCGGCCAATTCAGGGCCGTTGGTGGCCAGCCGTTCGGCGGTGTGCGGTTCATCCAGCAGGCGGGCCATGCCGGATGCCAGCGAGTCCACATCCGCTGTTCTGGTCAGAATGGCATCCTGATCATGCCTCAGAAAATCGTGGAACACATCGATATCTGACGCCACGACCGGCAAGGAGGCACTGGCCGCCTCCAGAATGACCAGCCCCCAGCCTTCGTTGACCGACGGGAACACAAAGCCATCGGCGGCTGCGAACCACTGCGGAAACTCATCGTCATCGATGGTGCCCAGCAGGACCACATCCTTGTCCAGTTCCAACCCCAGATCGGGCAGTGAGCCCAGCACATCCTCGCGGTAGGCGCGGTAATCCTGGAAAGAATGCCCGCCGATCACCGCCAGAACCGGTGCGTCGTCGCGCTCGGCCTTCAGTTTGGCCAGCGCGTCGATCAGATGGCGGCTGCCTTTGCGCGGCTCGATCCCGCCGACGGTCAGATACATGAACCGGTCTGCTGACCCGTTCGCCAGACCGGCACGCGATCGCAGGTCCAAGCGTTTCTGCGCGCTGATTTCTTGCGCGAACCGGTCCGCACGGACGCCATTGGTGACAATTTTGGCCTCGACACCATAGTCTTTGCGCAAAATGTCCTGCCACAGCTTGCTGACCACCAGTACTTCGTCCGGTTCAAGGATCGCCTGTATTTGACAATTGATCAGCGCCTCTGTCGTGAAGTCATCGACATGATGCACCGTCCGGATCAGCTTGAACCCGCCCCCCGCATCGCGCACCCGCGCGGCCGCCCGGGCCGAGATACAATCCTGACTGTGGACAATGTCGAACCGGTCGCCCATGGCGGCCAGCCCGGCCTCCATCGCGTCGATCCAGCTGAAGACGCGATCTTCCAGTGCATCACGCCACTCGGGCGTCGGGACAATCTCGTAGTGGACGGACAGGTCGCGAAAGAAGCCTGCGTCAGGCTCGCCCATCGCGATGACCGTTACATCCACCCCGGCCTGCTGCAGGGCTTCTGCCAGTTCCAGTGTATGGACAACCCCGCCACGAGGTTTGATCGAATAGGTCGTCAGAGCGACCCGAGGAAACGACCGTTTCATATCACACCGTTTTCAACATGATTTAGTGCGATGCCCCAAGATTGGCAAAAGCGGCATGATCGGTTGCTGTGGTCTGCAATGGCGTCGAGAGATCTTCAGCCACAATCGATGCATCCCGCTTGACCAACGCACAGGCGGCCAAGGCCGCGCGTGCGGCGGTTTCGGTCACGATACAACCGACATCCTCAAAGGCTTTGCGTTGTTTTTCAAATCCTTGCGGATCGCTTTCAGTACCCAAAACATACGTAATGACCGGCACACCAGAGGCGACGATTTCGCCTGCGACGGGGGCAAGCACACTGGCCGGATCCTCATGTGCGCCGTCTCCGATCACCACATCCAGCAGAACGGCAGCAAGCGAGGGATCACCGATTTGTTGCCGCATGAACTCGATTCGGGCTTCGGTATCGATCATCGGATGCGGGCGGCCATCGGTGTATTCTTCTTCGCCAAGATCCAGGAAGATATGAGCATCCGGTGGTGCCGCTTCCAAGGTCCAGCTTTTGTCCAGCGGGATGTTCGAATGAATTGGCCCGATCCGTCGGGTCGCGATGGTCATGGCTTCGTAACACAGGGTGCCGCCGCTATAGAGGCCAGACAGGCGGGCACGCGTTGGTTCCAGCCCATCAATGATCTTCTCCAAACGGTCAGGCAAGTCGCCAACAATCTCAGGCACTTTGACGCCGTGGAAAGGCAGGGTATCGCGTACCCCCTGTTCAAGCGTGTTACACACCTTGATGTGTAAGGCTGCCGGAATCTTGTCCTGCAGGCCGATATACGCCGCGACCATTGCTTTCTTGGGCAGGTTGACCAGCATTTCCGCCACATCTTTCGATGGCGGCTTGGATACCAGCAGAATGGTTTTGGTCTCGGGGTCTGCATCCAAGGCTTTGATCGCCGATTGCGCCATCAGCCCGCCGACTTCTGGTGACAGATCGCGGCCACCTAGGCCGATCACATGCGAGACGCCAACGCCCCAGCGGTCGAGCAGGCTCATGACCTCTTGCGCGCCGGTGCCTGCCGCCGACAACACCCCAACTGACCCTTTGTTGACACGGTTTGCAAAGGCCAGACCGGTTCCGCCCAGCATAGCTGTACCCGCGCCAGGGCCCATCACCAGCAGACCCAACTCTTGCGCGCGTTTCTTCAGCGCGACTTCGTCTTCGAGTGGCACGTTATCGCTGAACAGCAGAACGTTCAGGCCTGCCGTCAGGGCCTTGTGAGCTTCGAGCGCCGCATAGGCTCCGGGAACAGAAACGATTGCCAAGTTGGATTCGGGCTGCTCTTTCACGGCAGAGGCAAGATCGGGGGCGATCTTTTCTTCTTCGCCATCCGCAGAGCTCGCTGCGTCAAAGAGGACGCCCGACGCGGTTTCAAGCGCCGCTTTTGCCGCGCTCTCATCATCTGCCCGCACGGCCAGAACCAGATCGTTGGCACCCGCGCTGTCCAAACCTTCTGATGCTCCGGCCTGAACCGCAATCTTGATGTTTGCGGGGGTGGCCATGAACGCCCAGCCCCACTGGGACCCTTCGGCACTCAGCAGAGCACGAGTTGCCTCCAGAAGCTTGACGCTGTCTTTATACGCGTTTTGGTGAACGGAAATGAGGCTGGTGGTCATTAGGCGACTTCCTTGTTCGAGCGATCGGTCGATACGGCATCCGCGGTGATGCAGGTCCCGGTTCCGCCATCGACCACACCGCCCGAGGTTTCCGAAAGTGTTCCATAGACAAGCTCGGGCGTGGTGATCGCGGCCAAACGGTCCGGGTTTGATCCGCCGTTTACGAATTTCATTGCGGCCTCCATCTTGGGACCCATGCTGCCGGGCGGGAATTGTCCGTCTTCAAGGTGCTGTTTGGCCTCGGACACCGACAGATGTTCCACCGCGCGCTGCGTCGGTTTGCCGAAATCCAGCATCACCGTGGGCACCCCGGTTACCATCACCAGAGCGTCGGCATTGGCCGCATCGGCAATGCGTTCGGCGGCAAAATCCTTGTCAACAACCGCGTCCACGCCCCTGTACACGCCGTTCTCCTGCATGACGGGAATTCCGCCGCCGCCCGCAGCGACAACAATATTGCCCGCCTCTGTCAGTTGGGCGATGGCGGCGGCCTCCAGCGTGGCCCGGGGCTCGGGCGAGGGGACCACACGGCGGTAACCGCGCCCCGAATCCTGAACCATCGTCCACCCGCGACTTTCCGCGAAGGCCTCGGAGTCGGCTTCGGAAAAGAAAGGTCCGATGGGCTTGGTCGGGTTTTCGAACGCCGGATCATCGGGATCGACAACCACATGTGTAATGACCGAAACGATGCCCGAGCATTCGTCGCCGCAGATCTCATGCAGCGCCAGTGAAATCAGACTGCCCAATGCGCCTTGCGTCATGGCCCCCAGTGCAAAAAGCGGCTGGGCCGGGACCAGCTTGGCCCCTTCCTCATGCTGGATGGCCAGATTTCCGACCTGCGGTCCGTTGCCATGCACGATGATAATCTTCCAGCCCTGCCGCAACAGTGAGCGCACGGATTTGGCCATGGCGATTGCGTTGGCATACTGTTCTTCCTGGGTGCCATCCTGACCTTCCTGAGTCAGGGCATTGCCCCCCAGCGCGACGACTGCTGTTTTGTGCACGACGTTCCTCCCATCGTTTATTCACCTTTTCCGGGCCGAAACTGCACTGACAACTGGCGTCGGTTTTCGGAGTGTAGTAAAGTGAATTAGCCTTTCGGATAATTAACATCGTATCCTATCCGACACAAGACAAATGTGATCCGCCCGGGTCCCGCTCTCGGGTGGCGGATCAAAAACAAGAGGTTCAACCGTATGAACGTTTCCGCAACCGGACACCCAAGGCAATTCTGGGTCGAGTGTGAACAGCAACTGTTTTCCATGTCGGCCATGGACCCTGAGCAATACAAACAAATCGTGACTGCGATCCGGGCCGTGTCGGATGTTCTGGTCGAGTTTGAAACGCCCGAGGCATTGCATGCAGCCTGGCCAGACGCCAAGACGCTTTATGTCAGGGCCGCTCATGTGGCTGGTTTTGATCCGAACTCTCTGCCGCATGCCAAAATATCGGGTGCGGCCTTTGCGATGCGGGAAAGGAAAATTACCGAGGAAAAGCAAGCTTCTAAGTTTGCAGCCGCGATAGCTGAGGCGCGCGAGGCCGGTCAGAATTGGGCCACCCTCAGCGAGACCGGCGATCTGGCGCACGGGTTGCTGGACCCGTATAGCTGCACCGAGATGGACCTTGCCTCGGGCCTGGCCATCGTGACAATCACCCAACCTGAACCATCCGGTGCGGGCATCTTGTATGCGCTTTCCGTTGTCCGGCTGGATCGCGACACCGGCCAGTTGGAGGATGCCGAACCCGGGTTTGCGGACTGGAAGGATTACTCCACGGTCCAGGAACTGATTGCGGCGCGGGATGCCTTGCGGACACAAATACGCGAGCACGGGGAGTGATGCGCGATTGTTTACTATTGTAGACGGAACAGCCGCGCTGTGATATGGTCGCAACACGGGTCAGGGCGGTACCGTCCGTCGTGACCCGGGCAGCCACGATTGTATGGGGTGATCCCTCGTGTCTGCGGGAATCAAATGAAAGGTGGCCAGCATGCAAGAGGAACAGATTCCGGTATGGGCCGCCCAACGGGGCGACGATCTGGCTGCCCATTATGCGATCCGTCATCGTGTGTTTGTGGTTGAACAAGGGGTTCTGACCCTGACCGATGTCGATGAAAACGACGACAATCCCCAAGTGGTCCATGCCCTCGCCGCGCGCCATGGCGAATGCGCGGGGGCGGTGCGGCTGTATCCGCTGGATGACGCGGGCCGTTGGAAAGGCGATCGTCTGGCGGTGCGCAAACGCCACCGCATGCGGGTCGGCGGTCATCTCGTCCGCTTTGCAACCGCCACCGCCGCCGCGCGCGGCGGGCTGGTGATGGAGGCAAGCGTTCAGGTGCCCAACGTCAATTTCTTTCTGCGGCTGGGCTGGACCTGCGACGGGGCCGAGACGCTGTCATACGGAATCCCGCATCAGCCCATGCTGTTCGACCTGACGACTGCCCCGCCGCTGGAGTGGCCCGGGCGCCCGGGGGAGCTGGCGATGGAATGGGTGGCACAGCAGCAGCAGACCCCGCTGTGCCCTGCGGTCTAGGGGTTAATCCCACAAGCCGGTGATGCTTTCACGGCTCAGATCGAACAGGGTCAGGCTTTTGTCGGGCGTGTTCAGAACAATCTGCGGGCTGGCTGTGGTGTCACCCACATGGGCGCAGGCCAGGTCATGGGCTTCGAACAGATCGACGCATTCCGCGATCCGGTCATGCTCGACCGCCAGCCAGAACGCATAGGTCGGAAAAGAGATCAGCCAGCGCGCCGGGTCTACCCCGTCGGGCATCGGATGTTTTGTCATATCCAGCTCTGCGCCGCAGCGCGAATATTCCAGCAGCATCGCCAGCGACCCCAGCGACCCGGCCATCGACACATCTTTGGCCGCCAGCGCCGCACCCGATGCTGCAACCTGCGCCAGCAGGCGCACATCCCGCGCCAACGTCGGACCCTGCGTGTCCAGCGACGTGAAGAACGGAAAATCCTCGCGCATATGCCCGTTCAGGCAGCCCACAAACAACAGCGCCATACCAGGCTGCACATGCGCCATCGACAGGACCTTTTCAGCATGCCCCATGGCAAAAGCCGACAACGCATAGGTGTCGGCATTCTGCGTCAGGTGCCCTCCGATAATGGGCACATCATACATGTCCGCCGCATCCTGAAGACCCTGCATGGCGATATCCGTAGTCTCTTTCGGGCCAACGACCGTATTGACGATGCCTTTGGGAACGCCGCCCATGGCGGCAACATCGTTCACATTGGCCAGAACGGCCGCCACGCCTGCGCCATAGGGGTCCATCTGGTAAAAGGCGGGCAGGATGGCCTCGCCGCAGCCAATGACATGCTTGCCGTCGATATCGACCACGGCCCCGTCATCGCCGGGGCCATGAATCGGATCATCCGACCGGACAAAGCGACTGGCCCCGTTGATCGCCTTTTTTCCCGTGACCCCGGCATAGGCCCGAACGGTCTCGGCAATGGCGTCCAGTTGGTCGATTGGGCTTTTGGTTTCATGTGTCATGCTGTATCTCGGAAACTGAGGGTTATGTTACGTATAGTGATCGGTGCGGCGATCAGGGCTGGAACGTGGGTATCGCGTGTGGTCCGCGGTCCGGACCGGCTGAAAAGAATTGACCGAATTCGGAGATTTGGGTGCAGAAAAACAAAAAGAACGGGGCGAGCGACAAGGCGCGCCCAGCCACGAATACAAACGATGTGGAAAAGATCGTAAGCCGCGTGGGTCAGAAACTGCTGGCCCTGCGCAGCGAGCAGGGCATGTCGCTGCAACAGCTTTCGGCCAAAAGCGATGTGTCCGGACCCGCCATCCACAAGATCGAGCGCAGCGACATGGTTCCGACCATCACCACGTTGCTCAAGCTCAGCAATGCGTTGGGCGTTTCGGTGAATTATTTTATCGAAGACAGCGACGATCTGCCGGAACCGGTTCTGTGCACCAAGGGCGATGACCGCAGCATCGTGTTCACCCCGCATAAAGGGCTTCATCTCGAGGGGATTACCGGCCCCTATCAGCAGTTTCGCGCGGCTGCAGCGGTTGCGGTGATGAAACCCGAGGCCAACAGCGGCCGCAAGCTTCTGCGCCACTCGGGCGAAGAGCTTGTGCATGTGCTGTCGGGCGAGGTCGAGTTTCAGGTGGGCAAGACCGAATACCGTCTGTCCGCAGGGGATTCCCTGCATTTCAGCGGTGAGCTTCCGCACAAATGGAAGAACATCAGTGACACCGATGCCGAGCTGGTGTGGGTGGCGTTGCGCGGCGAATAGGGTCTGGGCCGAGCCGGGCGTCATAGAAAGGCCGAGGTCAAAGCCGGAGATTCCGTCAGCGCATGGGCAGCAAAGCCCAGTGCGGCCTCTATCTGTCCGCGCGTTGCGGGGCCGCCCAGACACATTCTGACAGCTTCGGGCGCGGCGCGATCCACCACAAACGCATCACTGGCCACGACCCCGATATTCTTTGACCGCATATGTTCGACAAAGGCGGTCCGCGTCCAGGGCTGCGGCAGTTCAAGCCAAATGCTGAAACACAGCGGGTCGCTGCGGAACGTGCCCTCGGGCAGGATCGCTTTGGCCAGCTTGTTGCGTTCGATGGTCTCGTTCCGGATGGCGCGCAGCATACTGGTGGCGGTTCCGTCCTCGATCCATCTGGTTGCCATGGCGACGGTCAGCGGCGATGCCATGACGGTCGAGGCGCGGATGGCTGACAGGAACGGCCAGGCTTTGCGCACGTCGGGGGCCAGGACATAAGCTGCCCGCAACCCGGCACCAATGCACTTTGACAGGCCGGCGATATGCCAGGTCATCTCCGGCGCGATCGAGGCAATCGGGGCGGGCTGCTGGCCCCGTGCCGGAATGAATCCATAGGCGTCATCCTCAAGAATCGGCACGTTATAGTGCCGCGCTATGGCGGCCAGCTCGCGGCGTCGTTCAAGTGGGATGGTCAGTGTGGTGGGGTTCTGCAGCGTCGGGTTCAGATACAAGGCTTTTGGCGCAAGGGTTTCGCAGGCATCCTGAAACGCCTGCGGATCGATCCCGTCCCGATCCATCTTCAACCCGGTCAGGTTCAGGCGATGCTGCGCCGCCAGCGACCGGATGCCGGGATAGGTGATCTCTTCGCACAAAATAGTCTCGCCGGGTTTGGTCAGCACCCGCAGGATACCGTCCAGAGCGGCCTGCGCGCCGGGCACGATCAAAAGACGATCCTGCTTGGGCGACATCGACCTGCGGCTGAGCCATGTCAGAGCGGCCTGTTTGTCGGCCTCGCCCCCGCCGACGCCCTGATATCGCAGCAAAGATACAACATCGGCCACCACATGTTCCGCGCCCAGACGCATCTTGCGCGACAGATCCTGATCCAGCGGCTCAGGCGGCAGGTTCATCGACAGATCGGCGGGCCGGTCGGGAAAAATGTGATCCTCGCCCCGGGTTTGCTTGCTGACGAAAGTCCCCCGTCCGACCTTCGATTCGATCAGACCTCTGGCGTTGGCCTCGACATAGCCGCGCGCCACGGTCGTAAAGTGCAATGACAGCCGCTCGGCAAGTTCGCGCTGCGGCGGAAGCCGCTCGCCGATCGAAAGACGCCCGGTACGCACATCCTCGGCGATGGCATCCGCCAGAGCCATATAGCGCGGAATTCCATTGTCGCTCAGCGTCGGGACCCAGTTTTCCATATATGCGTCATTCCATCAGTTGTTTGCAAATTGACTGTAGATTGTATCGCGCTTTGACGTCAATGCACTGCGGTCAAGTTTTTTAGTTTTCGGCTACAATTTCACACTATCGCTCAATTATTTAGCAAATAAACTGATATCTATCCGAAATATATTTAACGATGATAGTCAATTGACAGGTCTAATTGATTGGTCTAGCGTCCGTGCAAGCAGCGGCCAATGGCCGCAATCAATGTGGCGGCGGGGCGAAGAACCCCGCGAGCTGCCAAGGGTGGATACAGTTGATCTTAGTAGGTGTTTTGAGCGCCTGTGACGGATTGACGACGTGCTCGGTCTGCCCTGTGTCGAAGCGGGAGGAACCAAGAATGAGCGTCGCACCAAGCTATGATCAATCACAGGTGGCAGCGCCAGCAAGGCCATTGTCCGGCGAAGAGCTGATCAATGAGCTGCAGTCAAACGGCGTGCGCCTTGTCGATCCCCAAAACAGCGGTGAAAGCCGCCGGGGCGGGGCAGGGCCCTCGGATCACACGGCGCTGACGATCAACAACAAGACGGTCATGATCCCCGTTCACACCGCTCCGGCCTTCAGCAGCCCCTATGTGATCGGTGCGCCGGATGCACAAGGCAACAGCCGGGTGCGCCGCGACGGGATCGATGTGGGCCGGGTCCAGTTCCCGTTCCGCCCGAAATTCTATGACCTCAGCACGGAAGACGGCATTCCCTATTCCCACATTGCCGCTCTGCACAGCAGGGACGTTCTGGCCACCACTGTTCTGCAAACCTGCATCCGCTACCAAAGCCGCACCAAGACCTGCAAATTCTGCTCGATCGGTCAGTCGCTTGCCGCAGGCCGGACCATCGAACGCAAGACCCCGGAACAGCTGGGTGAGGTGGCAAAAGCCGCTGTTGAACTGGATGGCGTGACCCAGATGATCCTGACCACAGGCACCCCGCCGACAAAGGACCGGGGCGCCAGCATTCTGTGCGAAAGCGCCGAAGGGATCAAAGCCCGCGTCGACTTGCCGATTCAAGGCCAGTGCGAACCACCGGACACGGACGCCTGGTTCCAGCGCATGAAAGACGCGGGCATCGACTCGTTGGGGATGCATCTGGAAGCCGTCAGCGAAGAGGTGCGCGCCGAGGTTATGCCGGGCAAGGCGCAAGTGTCGCTGGAACGCTATTTTGATGCCTTTGAAGCGGCAGTCGAGGTCTTTGGAAGGGGCGAAGTCTCAACCTATATTCTGGCCGGTCTGGGGGACACTCAGGACCAGATCATCGACATGAGCGAACGCCTGATCAAGATCGGCGTGTATCCCTTTGTGGTGCCTTTTATTCCGATCTCGGGCACACCGATGGAAAGTCATCCATCCCCGTCCGCCGGATTCATGCACGAGATTCTGATGCCCATCGGTCGCATGCTGCGCGAAAGCGGCATTCGGTCCGAAGATATGGCCGCAGGCTGCGCCAAATGCGGCGCCTGTTCCGCCCTGTCTCTGTATGAAAAGCTCAAGGTCTCGAAGGCGGGATAACACAAGACGGGGATGTGTCAGGATGCTTGCAAGTCACGACAGTTTCGCCGCCGGGATGCCGCATCTTGACATGTTTGGCCTGTCCGAGCATTTCTGCCTGACCCATGCGGGAAATCTGCACTGGAACTGGATTGCGACACTGACGGCCAAGCGCCCCTCGGAATGGGTTTCGGCCCAGGGGCATCGCATCTACGCCAGTTTCATTTATACAGCCCTGACCTATAACAGGGAAATTTCTGTTTCCGAGGATGACGAGATTTCCGTTGTCTGTCATCCATGCGCATTAAAGCCGCCCTTTTTCATTACCGAAACCACCTATTCCAAAGCCGGCTCCGGGCTGGTTGCCACTGCCCGGATGATGTCGACCCTCTCCACGGTTCTGGGGCGCAGCAACGCACGGTTCGGAAAGACGTCGATGACGTTCCAATCCAAACCTTTTGGCGAGGCACAGCTTGAAGATACGCGGTCGCGGTTTCGCCAGTTGCGCGCCCATGATGACCGTGATCTGATCAGCACTCACCGGCATCTGGTGAATCCGGCGGTCGACTTCAACGCGGCCAGATTTTTGTATTTCGCCAATTTCTCGCAGTTGTTCAGGCGGTACGAATATCCCGAAGTCACGGCAAATATCCCACTCGCCAGCCGCGAGATCGCCTATTTCGGGAATGTCGATCCTTTCGAGTGGACCTGTATCGCATCCGGTCGGAACGCAGGAACGGTGACTTCGGCAATGACGCGGTCAAGCGACCAAAAGTGCATTGCCCGCAGTCTCAGCACCATGTCAAACCAGCACAAGGCCGCGCCTGTGCAGCGCGCCCTTGCTCAAGCGGATACCCCGGGCGTGATTTGACGATTCCGATTGTCGATCGGAAACCGCGTTAGGCCGATGCCAGTGCGTCGGCTTTGGCCGCGGCACGGTCAGCCCCGCTGGCATCGCCCAGACCTTTCAGGGCCCGTGCCACCGCACGCCAATTCTGGACCGAAGTGGGTTTCAATCCGGTACGCTCGTTGGCCAGACCCAACGCTAGGTCATAGCGTTTTGAGCGCAACGCGGCCTCAAGCAGAGTCCAGCCGATGATGTCCCGCTGGGCGAAGCTTCCACCCAGACGATGGGTCATATAACGCACCGGCAGCAGACGCTCGACGCATGTGTCATAGTCTTCGCGCTTGAAATCCTGGATCGCCATGCAGAACGGCATCCCGATCTCGCGGCTCATCGCGGCGTTCGCGTCGGATGCACTTTCCAGATACCGCTTGTTCGCGTTGATCAGCAGTTTTTGCGCGTCCACCCGATCATCCGACGCAAAGGTCATCATCGCATGCACATCGTTGAACGCGTACAGAGTATCCTGCGCTGCTGGTTCCCATTTGTTTGCCAGATGCACCCAGCGGTCGCCGGATTCCTGGCCTGCAAGATTCATCCTCCACAGCAGAGCCGCTGCGTCGAGTTCTTCGTATTTGTTGCCATCCTTGCGTCGCGAATCCAGATGGTTGTCGAAGATGTCATAAACCGCGTCATATTGCTCAAGATCGAGGTGGTAGAGCGAGGTGTGCCACCAAAGATGGTTGGCGAAGTTTGACGTACCCCACACACCTGCGCGGTCTTTCATAAAGCGGATGCCCGCGTCTTGCTGCCCACGCATTTCCATCACGTGACTGACTGCATGAACCGCGTAAGGGTTGTCAGGGCGTATTTCCAATGCCTGCCGTGCCATATCTTCGGCCCGGGAAAAATCCCGGTTTTCCTCCAGGCCAAAAGAGTAGAACCCTAAAACAAACTCGTACCCGGGAATGTCGTCGGTCCACAGATTAAAGACCCGCGCAACCACATCACGCTGTCCCGGGACGTCGCCCAGCAAAACCATGGTGTAGTGAATCAGGCCAAGGGCAAACAGATCTTTGGGATACTGGGTCAGAACGTCCTCCCAAATCTGAACTGCACCAAAGAAATCGCCGGCGGCCCAGGCTTTGACAGCTGACAAATGACCCTTTTCGCGGGAATTGGCCTTACCAGACAAACGCTCGGCCCGGGTGATGGCTTCGATGAATTGAGGGTAGATACGGGTTTCCATCGATTGGGTTAGCCAGCCTGCCTTAAACAGCCAGCCCATTATGAAATTAGGGTGTTCGGCAAGCACATCATCAATGGTTTTGATCGGATCGCCGCGAAAGGACAAAGATAACTCGATTGCCTTTTCCAGACCCTCTGCAGCCGCAGCATCCGGGTATGAAACCGGGACACCACGGATGTCTTTCATGAAAAACGATGCGCCTTTCGAGTGATCTAGAGCCATGACTTATCCTTGTCTGCTAGCTTTGCCGTTCATTTTCAATTCGACCGACGATGGGATGTAGTATTCACTGGCATGACAACCGGTCACATCCAGTGCACCCACACCCCGCGTTATGAGTGCCCGTACGCTCGATTTAGGTCTGTATGCCATAGGCTGAACGTCGCTGAGTACAGTCTTTTCCAAAACGTGAACGAACGTGTTAGATGACTGCTCATTTTCTGTATTTTGCACGGCAAATATTACAATTTTCGGGCGAAAACCCCATTCGCCTGTGCGTATCAAACATGTATATTTGAATCCGAAATATTGCTGTAAAAGTACGGGCTTGAAGATCACTGTAGTAAATCGGGTCTTGTGCTGAGTACGCGTCTCCGTTCAGATTCGTATAATTAACTCAGCCAATATTGAGCCGGGTTAACACTAGCGCAGGAAGATGAATGGTAGATCACCCCGAGTTGTTCGTATTGCGCCACGGCGAAACTGTGTGGAATCGCGAAGGCCGCTTGCAAGGCCGCAAGGATTCCCCGCTAACCGAAAAGGGGAAGGAGCAGGCCAGGAACCAGAGAAAACTCCTGACCGGGTTCAGTCACCTGCCGGAAGACGTTTTCGTCAGCCCACTTGGGCGTGCATTACAAACTGCTGGGCTGGTCGTTGAATTTGAAGACAGGCTCATCGTGGATGACCGGTTACAAGAAATTAGTTTCGGATCCTGGGAAGGGTGCACCAAAGAAGAAATACGCGAGCAATTATGTGGCCAATCTGATGAAGACACGCTTAGCTTTGGAAGCCCAGATGGCGAGACGTTCGATATGATCCGACAGAGAGTATCAAGCTTTTTGAATGACCTTGATCGCCCTGCGATAGTGATCACGCATGGCGCAACTTCAAGTGTTATGCGTGGTCTTTGCCTGGGTCTGGACCGCAAAGAGATTGTGAACCTGTCGCGAGAACAAGGGTGTGTTTTCCATCTGCTCCGCGGAAGAGAAAAAATAATTCGACCTTCGGGATAGAATGTGACCTGCGCACCTCTGCGACAGGGACTTTCGCATGCCAACAGTCTTCAATCGTACGGCGTTTTTCAGGTTCTGTTGCGAAGTTTCAATTTGAAAAAGAGAACGCGCTGTAGCAGCAGATTTGAGAGGCAAGTTCCGCGAACTGGCGAAACGGACAGAGTCCGAGCGTGAATTGGCATTTGGGGATCATGTGCGCGACCGGACAGATAGGGGCGAAGTCCGCGACTGAACCGTTCACCTGTCTGCCGACTTGCAGGCTCGCCGTTCTGACGCCTATGATCCGGCTGAAATAACTCCAAACCTTTGCCGCGATGCCTTTGCTGGGCAGAGCAATTCGTTTCGACAGAACATCAGAAAAAGGCGGATTATGACTGACATTACATCTGACATGATTGCGGCAGCCGAGGCGCTGCTGGGGGTCGAATACACCTCGGACGAGCGGGCGCAGATGCTCGACAATTTCGAAGGCCAGATCCTTTCGGCGCTGGAGCGGCGCAAGACGCCTTTGCCGAACAGCCTGCCGATGGCCAGCCGGTTCGACCCGCGCCTGCCCGGGTTTGTCCCACCGCGCCAACCGGCCAGCGGGCCTTGGGCACTGCCCGATGCGGGGCCGTTGCCGGACAGTGACGAGGATATCGCCTTTGCCCCGGTCACCCAACAGGCCGAGTGGATCAGGCAGGGTCATCTGACAAGCCGCAGGCTGACCGACATCTATCTTGACCGCATCGAACGGCTGGGCCCGAAACTGGAATGTTTCGTCACCGTCACGCCCGAGCTTGCGCGGGCCGAGGCAGACGCGGCGGACGCGCAGCTTGGAGCAGGTGTCTGGCTCGGGCCGTTGCACGGTATTCCCTATGGTTTGAAGGACCTCTTCGATACCAAAGACATCCGCACAAGCTGGGGGGCCACGCCTTATAAGGATCAGGTGCCGGACAGGAATGCCCGGATCGTGCAAATGTTGCGTGCCGCGGGCGCGGTGCTGTTGGGCAAGACAACGCTGGGGGCGCTGGCCTATGGCGACATCTGGTTTAACGGCAAAACCCGCAACCCTTTCAACACCGAAGAGGGCTCCAGCGGATCAAGCGCCGGGTCGGCCTCGGCAACGGGGGCGGGGCTGTGCGGCTTTTCCATCGGGACCGAGACGCTGGGGTCGATCACGTCCCCGTCGCAACGCTGCGGCACCACCGGCCTGCGCCCCACCTTCGGGCGGGTCAGCCGCGCAGGCGGCATGGCTTTGTGCTGGTCGCTGGACAAGATCGGGCCGATTTGCCGGTCGGTCGAGGATTGCGCGCTGGTGCTGGCCGCACTCAACGGTGGCGACCCGGAGGACCGCAGCAGCATCGACGTGCCGTTCGGCTTTGACCCCACCGCCACAATCGAAGGCATGCGCGTAGGCTATTTACCCGCCGCGTTCGAAGATGAAGGCGCGACCGAGGTGGATCATTCCGCCCTTGAGGCGATGCGCAGTCTGGGTGTTGAAGTGGTCCCTCTGACCCTGCCGGATCTGCCTTACGGATCGCTGATGTCCGTCCTCTTCGCCGAAGCCGCCGCTGCGTTTGAGGAGCTGACCCTGACCGACCGTGATGATGAGCTTGTTTGGCAGGACGCGGGCGCATGGCCTAACACCTTCCGCAAGGCGCGGTTTCTGTCTGCCGTGGATCACGTGCAATTGGACCGGCTGCGGTTTAAGGTGATGCAGGTGTTTGACGATGTCTTCGGGCAGGTCGATGCGATGATCGGGCCGTTCATGACCGGTCCGATGCTGGTGGCAACCAATTTCACCGGTCATCCCTGCCTGCACCTGCGCGCGGGCTTCCTGCAGACCGAAACCAGATCGGACCCTTCGTTGGCCCACGGCAAGCTTGTTGTGGAAGAGAAAGGCGCCGCGCCGCAAACCTATCACGTACCGCAGGGGATATCGCTGTGGGGTGGGCTGTTTGATGAGGCGCGGCTGATCACCCTTGGCCGCGCGCTTGAGGCAAAGCTAGGCGTCGCCGCCGAACGTCCAACCCTCTAGCCGGGTGCGCGCACGTGGCAGGCGACGCTGTGGCTGTCGTCTGTCCTCACCAGCGCCGGAGGCGTTTGCGCGCAGATGGGCTGGGCCAGCGGGCAGCGGGAGTGAAAGGCGCATCCGGCGGGTGGGTTCACAGGGCTGGGCACATCGCCGCTCAGGATCTGGCGCTTGCCTTTCGCGCTCGGGCGCGGAACCGGCACGGCGGCCAACAGCGCCTCGGTATAGGGGTGCTGCGGGGCCGAGAACAGCTTGCGCTTGTCCGCGATCTCGACGATCCGGCCCAGATACATGACCGCGACGTGATGCGCGATATGTTCGACCACGGCCAGATCGTGCGAGATGAACAGATAGGCTAGCCCCATATCGCGCTGTAAATCCATCATCAGGTTCAAAACCTGCGCCTGAACCGAGACATCCAGCGCCGAGACCGGCTCATCCGCGACGATCACCGACGGTTCCAGCACGAGGGCCCGCGCCAGCCCTAGGCGCTGACGTTGTCCACCGGACAGTTGGTGCGGGTAACGGTCGGCCTGCTCGGCCCGCAGGCCGACTTTCGCGAAGGCGTCGAGGACCATCGCTTTGCGGTTGGATGCGGTGCCGATCCCGTGAATCTCAAGCGGCTCCCGCACGATGCGGCCATTCCTAAGACGCGGGTTCAGCGAGGAAAACGGATCCTGAAACACCATCTGAATGTTGCGGCGCTGAGGGCGCAAACCGGCCTCATCCAGATGGGTGATGTCGTTGCCCTGCAAGGTGATCCGCCCCGCATCCGGCCGCAACAGCCGCATGATCGTCTTGCCAAGCGTGGTCTTTCCGCAGCCGCTTTCGCCAACAATGCCAAGGGTTTCGCCCGCCCGGACCGACAGGCTGACACCAGCAACGGCGCGCACAACGCCGCCACCGCCGCCGAGCAAGCCCTGATTGACCGGGAAGGTTTTGACCAGCCCGTCGACCTCCAGCACAGGTTCGGATGTGCGTCCAGTATCAAGCATGGGCCATCTCGGGGGCGATAGCGTTCCAGCAGGCGACCTCATGCCCGGTTCCGGCCGCTTGCAGAGCGGGAGCGTCGCGCAGGCAGATATCGGTGGCCTGACTGCAGCGCGGGGCAAATGGGCATCCGGTAAGCTCTTCGCGCATGGAGGGAACGGTGCCGCTGATTTCCTGCAGACGCGGCGCGGTTTCGAGTTCAAGCGACGAATAGAGTCGGGGGACCGATCCTAGCAGACCCTGCGTGTAGGGATGCAGCGGCCGATCAAAAAGCACCCCCACAGGCGCACGTTCGACAACCGATCCGGCATACATCACCGCCACACGGTCGGCCATGTCGGCGACCACACCAAGATCATGCGTGATCAGGATGATCGCCGCGCCAATACGATCCTGCAATTCCTCCATGAGGTTCAGTATCTGCGCCTGAATCGTCACGTCCAGCGCCGTGGTGGGTTCATCTGCGATCAGGATTTTCGGATGGCACGACATGGCCATCGCGATCATCACGCGTTGACGCAAACCGCCTGAGAGCTGAAATGGATACTGCCGTGCGCGTTTGGCAGGTTCGGGAACACGCACCAGATCGAGCGCCTCAATCGCGGCGGCCATCGCGCCTTTGCGGTTCAACCCCTGATGCACCCTGATCGCCTCGGCGATCTGACGGCCCACGGTCATCACCGGATCAAGCGAGGTCATCGGCTCCTGAAATATCATCGCGATGTCATCGCCGCGAATGTCGCGCATCTGCGCTTCGGGTAGCTGTAACAGGTCACGGTTGCCAAACATTGCCGAGCCGGACTCAATCTCGGCAATGCGCTGGGGCAACAGCCGCATCAGCGCCAGAGAGGTCACGGATTTGCCGCTGCCGGATTCCCCCACGATGGCCAGCGTCTCGCCCGGCAGAACGTCGAAGGACACCCCGTTGACCGCCCGCACGATCCCGGCATTCGTGCGAAAGCGCACCCGCAGGTCGCGCACGCTGAGCAAGGGGTCCAACGTCTTCTCTTTGCGTATTTTCTCCGCCAAATGCACAGTTCCTTCCCGGGCACAGCTCCGCAGGTTCCTAGGGTGGGGAAATCACTTTGACATATCTTATCGGCTCTTTACGCTGGGGCAAGTTCATTCAAATGCGAAGTTCCACGCACACGCGGCCGCTGGTTTTGGGGAGGGTCGCTTTGACAGGAGGTCGACCATGAAACGCAGGGATTTTCTAAGAACAACAAGTGTTTTGGCCGGTGCATCGGCGTTCGGAGCAGGTATTTCTGTCTTTCCGGGCACCGCCCGGGCCGAGCCCAAATCGGGTGGTACGCTGATCTGGGGCCACTCGGAAACGACGCAGAATCTGGACATGCACCAGACCGGCACGGCGTCAACCGGACGGCTGATGCAAAACGTGCATGACGCCATCGTCACGATAGATGAAAACTTTCAGGTTATCCCCAGTCTGGCCGAACGGTTCGAGCAATCGGATGACGGGCTGATCTACACCTTCCATCTGCGGCAAGGCGTGAAATTCCACGACGGGTCCGACATGACATCTGCAGATGTGAAGTATTCCTTCGATCGCTGCCGCAATCCGGACACCGGTGCGGTGAATTTCGAGGTCTTCAATGATGTTGAAAGCATCGAGACGCCCGACGACTACACCGTTGTTGTGACCATGAAACAGGTGAACGCGCCCTTCCTGTCACGGCTGGCTGAAAACGGCGCAGGCGTGGTGATGCCCGAAGGATCGGGCGAGGTGCAGGGCACGCAACCCGTCGGATGCGGCCCGTTCAAGTTTGTCCGTCGCGAGTTCGGCAATGAGGTCGAACTGGTGCGTTTTGACGACTATTGGGACGGTGCCCCTTATCTGGACGGGGTCCTGTCTCGGGAAGTGACCGAACCTACCGTGCGCCTGACCGGCCTGGAAACAGGCGAATTCCATCTGATCAACGACATCCCGCTGGATCGTGTTGAGGTGTTGAAAGGCAACTCTGACCTGCAGATTCTGACGTGGTTCCCGCTCAGCTGGGCGTTCCTGAACATGAACCATGACAAACCGCCTTTCGACAATCCGAAGGTGCGGCAGGCACTGGACTACATGATCGACAAGGAAACGCTGGTCGAGGGCGCGCTGTGGGGGCAGGGGGTTGTGACCGGCTCGCCCAGTTTCCCGTCATCGCCCACCCATAACGCTGACCTCAAGGCGCGCCCGCAGGACTTTGAGAAAGCCAAGGCGCTTTTGGCCGAGGCCGGGTTTGCGCCGGGCGAGCTGGAATTCGTCTTCAAGGTCACCACGAACTATCCGTGGCACGTTGAGGCCACGCAGATCCTTGTGGAATGGTTCCGCATGGGTGGCGCGAATGCGACGATTGAACAGCTCAGCTGGTCCGACTGGCTCAGCCAGTGCTGGGTGGATCGGGATTACGAGGTGACGATGATGAACTTCTTCACCCTGTGGGAGCCTGATTTCCTTTATTACTCGCTGTGGAATTCCGAAGGCGCGTTCAACTATCGCCAGATCAGCGACCCCAAACTGGATGAGATGACAGCCGCCGCGCGCCGCGTCGTCGATCCGAATGAGCGGGCGCAGATTTACAAGGACATCCAGCAACGCGTGCAGGACGAAACCCATGACGTTGTACTGTGGTTCCGCAACGGCACGGTTGGTGCGCGTCAGGGTGTCGGTGGGCTGGACAAGTTGGTGCACCCCAACGGATCGAACCTGCAGTTCAAGAATATCTGGCTGGAAGGGTGATCCGGCCAGACCCAAACCAGTGACGGCAATCCGTAGATGAACTATCTCGTCCGACGCGTGGCGCTTTTGATCCTGACGCTGTTCCTGATCTCGATCGCCACGTTTGTCATCACCAACATCCTTCCCGGGGATGTTGCCACCATGATTATGGGCACCCAGTCCAACCCCGAAGCCCTTGCCGGGCTTCGGGAGTCGCTGGGGCTGAATGATCCCTTGATCGTGCAATATGGGCGCTGGATCGGGGGCATCTTGCAGGGGGATTGGGGCGTATCGTTGCGCTATAAAGAGCCAATAGGCCCCCTGATCGGACAAAAGATCGTCGCCAGTTCGCTGATCGTTGTGATGTCTTTGTCTATCGCCATCATCTGCGCGATCCCTCTGGGCGTCTGGAGCGCTATCAACCGCGACCGCTGGCAGGACGCGACCGGGTCCGGCCTTGCGCTGGCGGGCATATCGCTGCCCGACTTCTTCTGGGGCATCGTGCTGATCCTAGTCTTTGCCAAATGGCTGGGCTGGTTGCCCTCATCGGGCTATGCCTCCCCGGCCGAGGATTTCTGGCTGGCCGTTCAACACGCGCTTTTGCCATCAATCGCGCTCGGCCTGTCGCTGATGGCGCAACTGACCCGCATGACACGCTCGACGATGCTTGAGGTGCTTAGTCAGGATTTCATCCGCGTCTGCCGCGCCAAGGGACTGGCCGAGGGTTCGGTGATCTTTCGCCATGCCTTGCGCAATTCAATTGCACCGGTGCTGACGGTCGCGGGCCTGCAATTGGGTTATCTGTTCGGGTCTATCATCGTGATCGAGACACTGTTCAATTTCACCGGCATGGGCTGGCTGACCTATCAGGCGCTGGTCAATCGGGACATCCCGCTGATCCAGTCCAGCGTCTTTGTCATTGCCGCCGTCGTGATGCTGACCAATCTTGTGGTCGATATCCTCTACAAGGTCCTCGATCCAAGGGTGGAGCTGAGCTGAATGCGCGCGCTATTGACCCTGAAAGGCATGATTGGCCTGACCCTTGTCGGGATTTTCGTTCTGATGGCGATCCTGTCGCCGGTCTTTATCCCCGAGGAATTGACCACCGGCATCAATGTGCGCGCACGATTGAAACCCCCGTCACCCGAGCACCTGCTGGGCACCGATCAGTTGGGGCGAGAGCTGTTGTGGCGCGTGCTTCTCGGGGCCTCTACCTCGCTGCTGATCGCCGTGACGTCGGTCGGGTTGTCGATTCTGGTCGGTCTGCCTTTGGGCATTATCTCGGGCTATTATGGTGGCTGGACCGACAATATCCTGATGCGGATTGTCGATACGTTCCTGAGTTTTCCTGCCCTTCTGCTGGCCCTGACCATCGCCGCTGTTCTGGGCCCGAACCTGCAGAACACCATTCTGGCCATCGGGATCGCGTTTACCCCCTATCTGGCGCGGATCGTGCGCGGAGAGGTGCTGCGCGTCTCGGGCCTGCCGTTCATCGAAGCAGCGCGCAGTCAGGGGGCGACCAACTGGCGGATCATCCGCTTGCATGTCCTGCCCAACATCCTGCCGCCGGTGATCGTGCAGGCCACGATCTCAATCGCCTTTGCGATCCTGGCCGAGGCCGGTCTGTCTTTTCTGGGTCTTGGCACCCAACCGCCAACGCCGTCATGGGGGCTGATGATCCAGGCCTCGCGCGATTATCTGGATCTGGCCCCCTGGACCGCTTTGGTGCCCGGGTTGGCCATCGCATTGACCGTTCTGGGGTTGAACATGCTGGGGGACGTGCTGCGCGACGTTCTGGATCCTACGACGGTTTCCGAGACATAGGAGAATGGGAGGTCAATCATCGACGTTTAACTGCTCGATATTGTGACTTAGGTCTGCCCACGATCGATAATGCTCCGTGCTTTTTTATTTGACGGTAGTTGCTTAAACGGTTTTTCGGTTTCCGCTGCACAAGATTTGACGCGTGTCCGGTACACAAACCTGATCTGGTAAACTTACCTTTCGTCCCAATGACGGCAAATGATTCTGGGAAGTGATAAAAGACAAAGGGATATGCGCCTGCAAACCCTGCTATAAGCAACGCAATACGCCGGTCAAATTCAACAAGCGCACATATAAACGCGAAAGCCGGATCGAGATTGTTTTAGGCAGTCTCAAGGACTGAAGGCCCGTCGCCGAGTTTCCTATATGTTTGGAGATTGTGATTTTGAGCAGGAGAAAAACATGTCGGAACAGCTAACGGTCGTCGCGCATATCCGGGCCATTGACGGTCAGATTGAAGAAACCAGATCCATCCTGATGGGTCTGTTAGAACCGACCCGTCAGGAACCGGGGTGTATTGAATATTGGCTGCATCAGGACAACGAGGATCCGGCCGAGTTTATGTATTATGAAAACTGGGCAAACCGCGCGGAGTGGGAAAAGCACAACGCTTCGCCGCATCTTGAGGCGCTGTCCGATGCCAGAGACACCGTATTCGAGCTTCGCAAACTGCACCTCATGTCGATGATCTCAACCGCCGACTCCGCCAGATGATCTGCTAATCCGGCGCTTTGATTGTGTCTGGAAGGATCGCAGAAACTCGTATTGAAACCTTTCAATTAATATTGAAACGTTTTAAAATGCGATTCTCTTAGGGAAGGGACTGATGAAGAATCCGACGATTGTCGATATTGCGCGCCATGCCTCTGTTTCGGTTGGCACAGCCTCGAACGTGTTGAACCGGCGCCCGGTGGTTTCACAGACGCTTGTTGAACGGGTCGAAGCCGCTGCAGCCGAACTTGGCTATAACCGCAATACGCTGGCCGCCAGCCTGCGCAGCAGCCGAACCGGCGTTATTGCCTTTGTGGTGCCCAACATCGAAAACGCGTTCTTTTCCGAAGTGCTGCAGGAAATCGAAAACCTTGCATTGGACAGCGAGAAAAGCGTCATGTTCATGACCACCGGCGAAGACGAAGCGCGCGCACGGCGGCATCTGCAGGCGATCATTTCGCGGCGTGTGGACGGGTTGATTATCGTACCGGCCTTCGACTATCAGCCTGCCCTGACCGAGCTTGAGCGTTATGGCATTCCCATCGTCGTTGCGGACCGGATTTCACAGAAAAACCCGTTCCCGTCCGTTTCGGTTGATCACTATGGCGCCGGTTATCTTGCCGGTCGGCATCTCTTGGACATCGGCGCGCAGGATATTGTCTATTTCGGACATGCGCGTCCTGATTTCTGGATCCTGAACCAGCGCGAGGAAGGTTTCCATGCTGCTCTAGCCGATCAGTCCGCGACTGTGACGGTCAGAACGTTCAATCTCTCGCTGGATGTGTCCGAAGGAAAAGAGCAGGCGCTGGCCGCGTTGAACACGCTGGCGCAACCGCCGCAAGCGATTTTTGCGGCCTCGAACCTTGCTTCTAAAAGTGTGCTGCCAACGCTGCAAACAAAGGGTTGGACAATACCGGATGATCTTCGCTTTTTGGCGATGGATGACTTCGAGGCTCTGACGATGATGCAGCCCAGTATTTCGGTCGTCAGTCAGCCTGCGGCACAGATTGCAGGTCAGGCCTGGCAAAAGCTCATGTCAATGATCGACGGAGAGGATGCAGGCGAAAACGCGCTCTTGCCGCCGAAACTGATTGTACGAGGATCTACGCCTGCCATCGAGGCGGACGCACGGAAATGACCGCTCTGACACAACACCTGCCCGAGAGCCTACGCCCCAGCACGCGGCAACTGATTGTCGCCGGGCTGGTTCTGGCCGTTTTTGTCGCGTTGACGTTTCTGTCTCCGAACTTCTTATCCAAAAACAACCTTCTGAACATCCTGAGCCAAACCGCTATCCTGTCTTGCCTTGCGGCAGGCATGGCCGTGGTACTGATCGGCGGCGGGATTGACCTTTCCCTGCCTTTCAACGCGGCGCTCAGCGCGGTGCTCGGGGCGATGTATATGCGCGCGACCGGTGATCCGATCGGTGGCATGGCGATCATGATCCTCAGCGGTATAGGAATTGGTGCCTTCAACGGTCTGGCTGTCGGCGTGCTGGGTATGATCCCGTTCGTGGTCACTTTGGCGATGATGACCGTCACAAACGGCGTTGCGGTCTGGCTGACCAATTCGCTGAGCATTTCGCAAATTCCGGATGCATTCGTTGACCCGTTCTTTACCCGGTATGCGGGGTTGCCGCTGAATGTGCATATCGCAATCGTCGTATCGCTGGTCGCCGCCTTTGTGATCGGGCGCACGATCTTTGGCAGTCGTCTCTATGCGGTTGGCATCAATACCGATGCGGCGCGGGTGGCGGGGATCAATGTAGGCCGTGTCCTGATGCTCAGCTACGTGATGGCGGGTGTCCTGGCGGGCATCGCGGCGATCATGATGACAGGGCGGCTGGCCTCGGCCTCGGCAAATCTGGCCAGCCCGATCTTGGTGCTGGATGTCATCAGCGCCTGTATCGTCGGCGGCATCAGTATCTATGGCGGGCAGGGCCGTGTCCTGGGGGCCGTCTTCGGCGCGTTTTTCATGACGCTTCTGAACAATGTTCTGAACGCCTTGGAGGTGTCGCTGTTTGTGAACCAAATTGCGCGCGGAGGCATCATCGTAGCCTTCATCGCATTCGATCAGATGGCGGCGAGGGCCAGGGCATGACCGGGACAACACCCACACTTGCAGTGCACGGCATCGGCAAGCGTTTTCCCGGCGTCATCGCGCTGGATCATGTGGATTTTCACGTCAATCAGGGGGAATGCGTCGCCTTGATGGGGGCAAACGGCGCGGGAAAATCAACGCTGATGAACATCCTTGGTGGGGTATTCGCACCCACAGATGGGCAAATCCTGCTGGACGGCCGGCAGGTTCAATTCGCGTCGCCTGCGGCCTCAATCCAGCACGGCATTGCCTTTGTCTCGCAAGAGTTGAACTCGCTGCCCACGATGAGCGTGGCCGAGAACATCTTTGCCGACGGGATGCCTTTGAAGACCTTCGGTCTGGTGGATTTCGCGGCGGCCGAGGCGCAGGCGGCAAAACTGCTGGCACCTCTGGGCTTTACCGGTGATCCGCGCACGCCGATGTCCCGGCTCAGCACCGGCGACCGGCAATTGGTCGAGATCGCCCGCGCCTTGCATCGAAACCCCCGTGTGTTGATCTTTGACGAACCCACGTCCTCGCTGTCGCGCAGCGAGCGGGAACGGCTGTTCGATGTGGTTCAGACGATCCGCAAAGACGGGGTCGCCGTGATCTACATCACGCATTTCATGGAAGAGATTTTTCGTGTCTGCGACCGGGTCTGCGTGTTGCGAAACGGGCGTACGGTTTACGAATCTGCCATCGCTGACACCAATCAGGCCGAAATCGTCCTGCAGATGATGGGCGAAGTGGGCAACGAGGATCGCATCACCCCGTTTGACCGGGCGTTTTCCGCCCCCCGGCTGACCGTTCGGGCGCTCGGACGGGGTCATGTCCTGAATGACATCCGCTTTGAGTTGAAAGCCGGTGAGATTCTGGGGCTTTGGGGCCTGCTCGGGTCGGGCCGGACCGAAGTGCTACGCGGCATGACCGGGCTGGACAGTTGGGACATGGCAGACATGCAGTGGCACAATGAGGATGGCAGCGTCGATGACATATCGCCCACCGGCCTGCGCCGCCGCGTCGGCTTTGTGACCGAGGACCGCCGGGGCGAAGGCCTGTTGCTGCCCCGCGATGTGGCGGACAACGTGGCTTTACCGAACCTTCCTTCCATCAGCACGTCAACGGGCATCGTCAGCCGGGCCCGCCGCAATGCGCTGGCCCGCATGATGGTGGACCGGCTGAGCATTGTGGTGAACGGCATTTCACAACGCGTCGGGACGCTGAGCGGGGGCAATCAGCAGAAGGTGGTCTTTGCCCGCTGGCTGGCGCAAAACCCTGCGGTTTTTCTGCTGGATGAACCGACGCGCGGGCTGGACGTCAACGCGAAGACCGAAATCCTGCACCTGATTTACGAGCTGTCCGAGAAGGGCACGTCGGTTCTGATCGTCAGCTCGGAATTGGAAGAGCTGATGCGCGTCTGTGACCGGTACCTTGTGATATCACAGGGCCGTATCACCCATGAATTGCCGGGAACAACGAATCGGGCAACCTTGCTTGAAGCCGTGTCCGACACCCACGAGCCAGCGGAGGCGCGTCATGTCGTCAATGGCTGATCCCGTATCGCAGTCCTCCCTGAGCCGGGTCGTCCGCAATCAGGGCTTCGTGCTGGTTCTGATCGCCATCTATTGTGGCTTCTCGATCATGGCCCCCAGCTTTTTCGGGCTGTCGAACTTCGCCGGGATCCTGAACGCCATCGCGCCCAACCTGATTATTGCCGCTGGCATGGCCTTTGTCGTGATCGGCGGACAGCTGGATATCTCGGTCGGGTCCACCGCTTATGTCGCGTCCGCCATCGTTGCGATCACCACCAGCCAGTACGGGCTGTCTCTGACCGCCGGAGTGCTGCTGGCGGTTGGGGCAGGTGTGTGTCTTGGCATCGTGAATGCGCTGATCGTCGTGGGGCTGAGGGTCAATGCGCTGGTGGCCACTCTGGGCACCATGATTTCATTCCGCGGCATTGGCCTGCTGATGACAGATGGCGGACTGGTCAACCTGACGGCCCAGACGCGCGAGGTCGGTCAGGCCAGCATCTCGCTGCCGGTGCCCGGCGCGCCGGATGGGGTTCTGATTTACCTCACGACGCTGCTGGCCATCGTCGTTCTGGTTCTGGTGCACCTGCTGCATCAGCGAACAAATTTCGGGCGGCAGATCACCGCAATCGGCAACAGCGATGAAACCGCGCGCCGCTTGGGTATTCCCGTCGCAAAACGCCTGTTCGCCGCGTTTGTTCTGTCCGGCTTTCTCGGTGCGCTGGGGGGTGTCGTGTTTACGATGAAGGTCGGCGTCAATACCGCAAAGATCGGTGAAGGGATGGAGTTCATTGCCATCGCCATCATCGTCATCGGCGGCGTCAGCCTGTTTGGCGGGCGCGGCCATATCCTGCGCGCCGTGTTTCTTGGGGCCCTTGCGTTTCAGATGATCCGCAGCGGGCTGCAACATTCCGATGCCTCACCTTATTCGTTCCGCCTGGTCGAAGGGGTCATCATCTTTTTGGCCATGTATGTGGACGCTTTGAAGCGAAACGACTGATCTGCAGGAATTAAACAGCAACTGTAAACTAAAGTGGAGGAAAAAATGAAACGTTTCAAACTAGCATCACTGGTTGGGGTTCTGGCCGCTGTTGGTCTGGCTGCGCCGCTGGCGGCCGAGTCCTACACCATCGGTTTGTCTTGGGATGCCCGCGAAAGCGCGCTGAACCAGGCGTGGGAGGACTATATGAAGGCCGAAACGGCCCGTATCAGCGAAACCGAAGGTGTCGAGTTCGAGTGGGTGGTCAACATGGCCAACAATGACAGCTCGCGTCAGGCCGCCAACATCGAGGACCTCATCAACCGCGATGTCGACATCATCATCTCGCGCGCCTTGGATGCCGCTGCCATCGGCAGTTCAATCCGTCGGGCCGAGGCGGCCGGAACGCCCTTTGTCACCTTTGACCGCGCATCCTCGGGCCGTCAACCGACAGCCCATGCGGGCGGCGACAGCGGGTATCAGGCGCGCGTTGCGGCAGCCGAGCTGATTAGAATATTCGAAGAAAAAGACGTGCATGGCAAATGCATCGAAGTTCTGGGCTCGCTTGCCGATATCAACGCCATCAACCGCAGAGACGAATTCGCAGCCGCAGCGGCTGGCAGCGACCGGCTGGAAATCGTGGCGCAAATCCCGTCGGAATGGGACCCGAACAAGGTACTTGCGGGTTTGAATGACGCTCTGCCCGCACATCCCGAAGCGAACTGTCTGCTGCTGGCAAGTGACTGGGCGATCACCTCGGTTCAGGCCGCTTTGGAAGCCGTGGACAAATGGTACCCGACCGGCCACGAGAAACACATGTGGATCGCGTCGAATGACCTGCTGACGGCTGCGGTTGGTGCCATGGAAGAAGGCTATATCGACGCTGCTGTCACCTGGGATGCCGAAGCCCATGCCAAAGAGGCTGTGCGCGTGATGATGGCTATTCTGCGCGATCAGGATCCCGGTTGTAGTGAATCCGGCTGCCTTGCCAAGGGCACGCTGGCGACACCTGAAAATGTGGCTGACATGCAGGACTACTGGGCCAGGAACTACTAAATTAAGACCTTTCCGGGCGGTCATAAGTCCGCCCGGTTCGCAATTTTATCGGAGAGTTCAATGCAGCATTTGGCAGGAAAAGTTGCCCTTATCACCGGGGCAAGCTCGGGGATCGGTCGCGAAATCGCACGCCACCTGGCCAGTTTGGGATGCCGGCTGGTTTTGTCCGGCAGGGACCTGACCCGGCTCGAGGCGATCAGGGACGAGGTTCAGACCGATGCCGTGATCGCCACTGCTGATCTGCAGGATTCGAAGGATGTACAGACCCTTGGCACCCGGGCTACCGAAGCCTTTGGCCAGCTGGACATCCTGATCGCCAATGCCGGGATATTCGACAACCGGCCCTTCGTCGAGATGTCGGCAGAAGAAATCACACGGATGGTGACGGTCAACCTGAGTTCGATCATGGTACTGACCGGTTCGGTTCTGCCGCATATGCAGGCGCGCAAAACCGGCGAAATTCTGATGATCGGCTCGATCGCAGGGTCGGCCGACATGCGGGATGAGGCGGTCTATTCAGCAACAAAGCATGGGCTGCGCGCATTTACGGGCTCGCTCCGGCGGCAAGTGGCCGGGGACGGTATTCGCGTCCAATCCGTATCTCCCGGAACGGTTGCGACCGAGTTGTGGGGAACACCTGACCCGGACCGCATCGCCCAACAGGTGGCCCAAGGCGAAACGCTGACACCGCAGGACATCGCCAATCTGGTCGGATTTTCGTTGCGGCAACCTGCGAATGTCTCGGTGCGCGAGATGATCGTACTGCCGCATGCGCAGGATATCTGAGCATCCGGGCGGACCATCAAGCCGCCCCGAAACAGCGCTTTGAAGGAGAATTTGGCCATGGCCAGCCCCCAAAATCCGAATTTTGCAACTTATCCCAGCCTTGCCGGCAAAACCGTCTTTGTAACCGGCGGCGCCTCGGGCATCGGCGCCGAGATCGTCGCCGGGTTCGCGGCACAAGACTGCCGGGTCGGCTTTGTCGATATGGACGAACAGGCCAGCGTCGATGTGGTCAGGACCATTGGCGGCGAGGTCCAGTATGAAACCTGCGATCTGCGCGACATTGACGCCCTGCGTGACCGTTTTGTCAAGCTGGCCGGCAAGATCGGCCCCGCGCAGGTTCTGGTGAACAACGCTGCCCGCGACGACCGGCACGACTGGACCGATGTTACCCCCGACTATTGGGATGACCGCACGAACACCAACCTGCGCCATATGTTTTTCGCCATTCAGGCGGTCGCCCCTGGCATGATCGAGGCAGGCGGTGGCGCGATTATCAATATGGGGTCAAATTCCTGGTGGGAAGCTGGCGGAGGTTTTCCGGCCTACGCAACTGCCAAAGCCGCCGTACACGGTCTGACCCGAACAATGGCTCGCGATCTGGGTCAGCACCGCATTCGCGTCAACACAGTGGTTCCGGGCTGGATCATGACCGAACGGCAAAAGACGCTATGGGCAACGCCGGATGCGCTGGAAAGCCACCGGACGCGCCAGTGCCTGCCCGATCTGATCGATCCGGTCTATGTGGCGCGCATGGTGGTGTTTCTTGCGTCCGATGATGCAGCAATGTGCTCAGCCAACAATTACATGGTCGAGGCCGGGTCTATCTGAACAATATGGGATGAAAATCATGTCACTTTCCAAGATATCACTCCCCGAATTTACGGGCGCGGGGATTCTGATTACGGGCGCGTCCACCGGCATCGGTGCCCAGCTGGCGCGAGCATTCGCGCAGCAAGGTGCAAAGGTCGGGCTGCACTACAATTCTTCGAAAGACGCCGCCGAAGCTCTGGCCGCCGAAATCCGCGCGGCGGGCGGCACGGTGGAGCTGGTGCGGGCCGATGCCAGCAACCCGCAAGCGCTGGGTGCCGCAGTCACGGATGTGGCCGAGCGGTTGGGCGGGCTGCGCGGTCTTATCAACAACGCAGGCGGAATGGTGCGCCGTATCCCCTACGAAGAGGTCACGGACAAGGACTATGACGAGATTATGGATCTGAATGCCCGCTCGATCCTTATTGCGTCCAAAGCCGCGCTGCCGTTTCTCAGGAAAAGTGGTGGTTTCGTCATCAACACCACATCCATCGCCGCGCGAAACGGGGCGAGCGGCGGCGCAGGTCTGTATGGCTCGTCCAAATCCTTTGTGTCGAACGTGACGCGCGGAATGGCGAAGGAATGGATCGGTTACGGAATCCGCGTGAACGCGGTTGCACCCGGCGTGATCACGACCCCTTTCCACGAGCGATATTCAACACAGGCGCAATTGGATGCCATGCTGGCGACAATCCCCCAAGGTCGGCTTGGCGTAGCCTCGGATTGCGTCGGGGCCTATCTGTTTCTCGCCTCGGATGTGCTTGCCGGATACGTCATCGGGCAAACGATCGAAGTGAATGGCGGCCAGCTTATGCCGTAAGGGTGTGCTTCGATGTGACAGGCTCGGCCGCTATATGACCGCACCGGCTGGCTCGGGGACGAATTCAAAATCGCCAACCCCAGCTCTTCGGATTTGCTGGGGCGACCCGAGGCAATATCGATGACATGGCGAAAATCTCCTGGCCTTGGGCCTCATAAAGGGTGTTGGAGGCCTAAATCGCTGAGAACAAACGCCGGAATCGGCAGGATCGCCGAGCCAGACCTAAAAGTTTGCGACATGTGTAGACGCCCAAACGCAAGAGGTAATCTTGACCGTATCTGCATCGGTTCGGGTGATGACATGTGTTTGGCCTGTTGTGCGGCCTTTGTACAAGCCGCGGGCCCGTATGGTTTTAGCCGATCCGGTCCAATTCAAAACCACGTGCTCGCAGCAATGTTTCGCAAGCTGGTTTTCCCGATCCGGTCTTACAATCCTGATGCCATACCGTCCATTGTCCTCTTCCGTTTCCTCTGTCTCGCGGCAGCAGACGTATTACGCGTTGCGGACCGGCACCTGCCGTTACCGCCAATCTCACCCGTGCCATCCGGCCTGCCTCGCTTGCGCTACGCAGAGGCGCCGCTCAGCAGGCCCAAACCGCAACCTGATTACGATAAAGAAACAGGAGCGCATTGCACATCCAAACGGTCCAGATAAAGGAACCGGGCCGATCTTAATCACTACGTAGGTGGATCAATAGAACCCTCGCAAATACGCTTTTTAACTATCTTGGAAATAAAAGCGTCAAGACGATCCGTGCTGCCCAGCCTTCGGGACCAGCTTCAGGCCCGTCTGCCCAATAGCGGACACCACCCCCCACGCTGACAAGCTGGTCGCCAAAATTTGTAACTTTCGTCGCAACGGCGTTGAAAGGAACCGACCATTGCTCTGCCTCCCAGTCGTAGGTTGATTCACTGTTCAGTGTGAAGGTCCATGCATTCGAAGTCGTGTAGGACAGGAATGGCTGCAGAAAAGTCTGGTTGATATCGGTATCGCCACCTATGTCCCAGATGTGGTTGGTCAATCCGCCATATGTCCACGGGCCGTTCTGAGTGAGGGCCACCGCTGTCAGACCCGTGCCCCATTCCCCTGCGCCCAGCCGATCATCTGTCGATGTCGGCAGCAGGAATACAGGGCCTGCCCCCCAGATCCATCCCCCTGCGGTCGGCTGCTTTGGCGAGATAAAGAAGCTCTGGACGGTATCGCCCAAACCAGTTTCACGGCTTGCACCAGAGGGAATGCCATCGGAGGACACAACGGGCAGAATTGTGCGAGAGATCAGATTCAGATCATCGGTCAGGTCAAACGGGATCACGGGCTGAATGTTCAATATCCAGCGGGACCCGTTGTCGTCCGATCCGAGATCCTCATCGTAATTCAATTGAAACGGGACACTTATCAAGGCTGCTACCGGATTCGCCAATTGCTTTGCAAGGTCTTCGTCAGACTGTGCCAGCGCTGCACGCACCCCGAAGATGAGCAGACAAACCGAAAATCCCAGTGTTAGTTTGCGAAACAAATCTGGTCCTCCTACAGGGGAACTTGATTAAAAGGGTCAATCGGTTGACCGCGGTTCTTACGGTCTTGAAAACCGGTCACTGATATCGCCCCGCCTTCGGGGTTGGTATGCTTGATTTAGCGTTTATGCCGCGACGCGTTGACGCCTGAGACTTCGCCAGTACGGGTTTGAGTGTTCGGGAAAAGGCGGCCTCAAAACCCGCATCGCGTTGTATCAGGTCCCTTGCATATCTGGCTGTTATCCTTCGTGTCTCGGAGGGTCCGTGCAAGCGCTGCATAACCAGGGCAAGAGCAATTGCGTCGCGCGACTTTTCACTCAAACGGGCGTCGGTTGAAATCGCCCTGTCCAGCGCCGCCAACCCCTGCGCGCTGTCCCTTTCAAGGATTGCAGTCACGTAGGCACCGATTATCTTGTCCTGACGTCGGGCGAGCGCGCGTTTCAGGTTCTGATAAAGATACCGGCGCGCCTCTTCGTCCCCGCTCAGCCCAAGGAGCAGGACGCTGATGGCCTCAAGCCCATAGGCGCCGGGATGCGCGATATCCGCGATCAATTTCGCGGTATCAGGTTGAACGTCAAGGGATTGCAGAACGGCATAGGGGGCCTGGTCAAGCTCGCTCAGGGCAAGGGTTCGGACCCACCGGTCATCATGGACAAGCAGCGAGGCGAAGTACCCGAACCGATCTGCGTTGTGGTTTTCCCAATGGTTCAGATTCTTGAAGATTTCGTCAAAAACCTCGGCTCTTGCGTCGTCGATATAAGAGAGTTTGGACCACTGGCCCGTCGTCTTCTCCAGTGCGAACAAAACTCTGTCGCTGGTGTTAAGCGCAAGTTTCCGGCGCGTCGAACTATCGATCAAAAAGGGAATGGCCACGCCACCATCATCCCCTCGAATTGTATCAATCGGGCGATACCGGAATGGGTCGTCGGGATCGGCAATGGCCAGCACGACGGCTTTGCTTTCTACAAGCGCTGATACCACACTGCTGCGAGGCTCGACCCTGTGAAAACCGCAAGCATTCGCAAGAACGGGGCAAAAGACGATGGCTGCGGAGACCAATATGCAGATTTTTCGAGCGCGTATCATTTCATCCCTCCTTTTATCTCTTTCGCAAAGACCCCATGCGTATTTTCCCGCAGTCGGAACAGCCGAAAATACCGGCTGGGTTGAGCTGCGAATACCGGGCTTGCTGGCTATGATAACACGGCCTGAACGCAGTTTGGTGAGACGGAAACCCGTTCGGTTTCTGCGTCATGTGTATCAGAAAGACATGATCCTTTCGACAAACCAGAAGGTTGCAACTGAACCGATACCGTAACTGATGCCGGTGGCGGTAATATTTCGGGGTGTGCGCCATTGCGCAGCCCAACGTGGGAGAGCAAAACGCAGGCAGAGCGCAATCAGCAGAACCACGCCGACAAAGGCAAGCTGCCCGGCTTCGACACCCAGATTGAAGGCCAGAAGCGCGGTGATCAGGTCCTGTTCCGGCAACCCGATCTCGCGCAGGGCACCGGCAAAGCCCAACCCGTGCAGCAGACCAAAGGCAAAGGCAATCAGCCAGGGAAAGCGTTCAGACAGGCGTTCGGTGCCTTCATGCGTTTTCAGCGCTTCGACAGCCAGGAACACGATGGACAGAGCGATGATTGCCTCAACCGGCGGGCCGGGGACCGAGATATGCCCCAGAGCCGCCAGCGCCAACGTGATGGAATGCGCCACTGTAAACGCGGTGATCGCGCCGACCAGACGCCAGACATCCCGGATCAGCACCAGCAGCGCGAACACAAAAAGCAGGTGATCCCAGCCTTCGAGGATATGTTCGAAACCCAAGCCCAGATAGCCGCTGAAGATGCCCAAAGTGCTGGCTTGCGCAGGCACCAGGTGCCCGGGTTGATCGGGTGTCAGCCGGGTCGTTTCGGTCTGCCCTGACAATCTCTGGATGCGCAACAGGACATCCGTGCGCTGAGCAGACAGGCCATCCGCGACCACCCGCCCACCCGCCAGACCTTCGGGACAGCTCGAGACCCAGGCGGATATCCAGGCGGACCCGTCAAAGGCGGGCTCTGGCCCGGTCATGGGCGTGCAGTTTGACGGGAGTTGCAACTCGATTGCCATCGGACGGCCCACGACATCGGGCTTGCGCCAGAACACCTGCCATGTGTCTGGCGTCAACTGGCGGATATCGGCGAAACCGGGCTCTAGCGCGTGTGTCAGGGCGGGGCTGCCTGGTAGGATCAGCAAGAGGACCAGCAGGAGGCGCTTCATTGTTGCTCCAGCCTTTCGGCAATTTCTTCGGCTGAGGGTGTGATGATGTCGTATTCGGCCTTCAGCGCGTCAAACTGTGCCTCGGACAGGTCGGATGTCAGGCTGCGCCGCCAGTCGAACAGAACCTCTTCGCGGATATCCTCATACGCGGGCAGCAAAGCGGGTTCGCGCGCCTCGATCCGGACAAGGTGAAAGCCGAAACCCGAAGGGATGGGGCCAAACCACTCGCCCTCGGGCAAATTATTCAACCGGGCATAAAACCCACGTCCCAACTGCGCGTCGACCTGTTGTTCGGTGCTGAGCGGCAGGGCCGTCGGCAACAAGCGGGTGGCGGCGAATTGTGCCGGGTCTGCGCCGCCTTTCACAGCCGCAAGTATATCGGCGGTTTTTGCGGGTTCCTGTTCGGGGCCCAGTCCGATCTGCTGAAAAGCAACGCGCCCGGGTTGCATGAACCGGTCGCTGTGTTCATTCAGATATCCTTGCAGGATGGCGTCATCCGGCTCTGCCGCCTGCGCCAGAGACAGGGTCAGGAACTCCATTTTCTGGGCCAGCCGGTTGCGCACGATGCTGTCGCCGCGATCCAGCCCGAGGGCGCGGGCCTCACGAACCAGAACCTCTTGCCGCAGGAGCGCGTCTTGCAGGGCGGTCAGTTCTTCCTGCGTGGGCAGGCGCTGCCATGTGGAGCGGAACTGGCCGATCAGCCGGTCGATATCCTGCGCGTCGATAATGATCTGGTCGTCGCGTTCCGGCGCAACCGACGACGGGTTCAGGTAGCTGAACCAGCCAAATATCGCCAGACCCAGAAGGAAGAAGTGAAACAGGGGTTCTTTGAAAAGGGACATGCCAGACCACGCTGTAAGTGAAATCGCGGGCGGATATGCAGGTGTCCGCCCGGTGACGGGTTAACCCGGTGTGTACCAGATCGGCGAGGTATAGGCGCGATCCTGTACAGAAACCGGAATGTCGGGCGGCACCTCGACGCCAAACACCTTTGCGTCAATTGTGGTCCAGCGCGGTGTCGGGATTTCGATCACCCGCACATAGTAGAACGCGCTTTGGTCCGGGTCGAAATCCGGGTTTGTCCAATGCGCCTCCAGAACCGGTGCGCCGATTGAGTTGGCATAAGTGGCGGTGTCCGGATCGACCGTATTTCCTATCTCGGCATCGCAGCGATGGACGGTTGTTACGCCGCGATCACCGGCGCAGGCTAAGTCAAAGATCGCCTCGCGCGCCCCGGTTATCGCCTTTTCCATGCGCAGCGGGTCGTTGGTGGGCTCCAGCGCCGAGACCTTGCCGAAGAAGTTGTCTTCGGACGCTGTAGACAGGCCGGTGTGACTGTCGGTCGACCCCAGCATGCCGAATTTGAACGGGTTTTCTCCCAGTTCGCGCTCATATCCCAAACCGCGTTTCAGGGCCTCGCGCGCATATTCGAGGGGCAGCATCTCGGGCGTCTTGAGCTGGGTGCCGAAACTGCCTTTGTCCCAGGTTTCGAAATCGGCAAATTCATCGTCGGGCGACAACAGCGGATGCGCCTCGCCATCGCCTTTGATCTGAGTGACTTCGTAGATCGGCTCCCACCTTTGGCGGCGTAGGGCATAATCAGCGCTGAGCGGGTCGCCTGATAAGGTGACATCGTCGAACATCAGGCCGTTGGACAGGTTGCCGTTATGCGCCAGCGCCAGAACCTGCCCGCCGGTCAAATCCTCATAGGCCTGCAGCCAATCCCACAGCTTTTCAGGGTCTTCGGTGTCATAAGCGGACAGCGGTACCACCTGATCGGCCTTGTCCTTGCCGTCTCGGAAAATGACGTTGCGGTGCAGGTTGTTGCCGGTGGGGGAACTGGTCCATTCAAAACCGATGAAAGTGGTGAACGCGCCGGGCTGATAATGACGCTCGGCAGCTTCGGTTGTTTTGGCCCAATAGTTTTCGACCAGACCGGTATCGGCCATGAGGTCCGGCGCGCCGGGCTCGTTCACTTGGTTGAACCAGATGCCATAGGCTTCGCGCAGCGCATCGATTGTACCGGGCGCGAAGGCTTCGGCGATGGAGCGACTCCATTCGTTGGCTTGCATCACCGGATCGCCCGAGGTCAGCGCCACCGGCAGGCCCAGATTCTCGGCGTGATCTGTGACCACCAGCCAGTCGAGCGGCCTTTGCAGTCGCGCCGGTATTCCAAGCGACGATGTCACGGCCTGCCCTTTGGCAAAGCGATAGGCGTCATCAGGTGACAGGGTGGCAAGAACAAGCCCGGCATCCGCCGAATAGGCAGTGTGCAGGTGGGTGTCGCCGAACAGAACCTGGTTGGGAAAGTCCAGTTCCAGATAGGGCGAATACCCGGCGCTTTCGGGCGGAACCTGCACGGCATGTTGCGCTGCCGCGGATGACGCCACGAGGACAAGCAGGGCAGTATTCAGGGCATACAGGGGACGCATGACAATCTCCGCAATTGACGGTTGGTTTAAGTAAAAGGCTGGCAGTTTTTCAGATGCGTTAACATATCATAATGCATAAAGGTTTAAGCAGACCACATCTGGCGGTAACAATATGTCTGATTGTAGCAAGCCCCCGAAATAATGTGGGTCTGGAATTTTGAAACGGCATGTCCTGCGCCAGTTGCCAGGTCTTTCTGAAGCAGCATTGAAACAGATATTCGGACGCGGTGTCTCATTGCTCCATACAAAGTTCGGTTGATAACATATCATTATATTCGAATTATCGACTTTTCTTTGAACATCACTGAGAGGGCAGATCATTGCGTATCCTGACCGCACTCTTCGTCACCGCGTCGGTTTTTGCCGTAGCGTCTTCCGTTCAGGCTCAGATACTTGACATCAACCCGTCCTCTGACGATCTGACCGCACTGGCTCCCGACTATTCGCCCTATGTGGAGCGAAACGCGCGCGGCGGCGGGTTTGCGGAAAACCTGCTGTGGGGCGATACGCACCTTCACACCAGCCTGTCTGCGGATGCAGGATTGTTCGGCACAACGATTGGCCCGGATGACGCTTATCGCTTTGCGCGCGGCGAGGTCGTGACCACGTCAACCGGCCAAAAAGTCCGGGCGATCCGGCCGCTGGATTTTCGTGTGGTGGCCGATCATGCCGAAAACCTTGGCATTGCCCCCATGCTGGCCGAGGGGAACCGGGCCTTGCTGGAAACCGAATACGGACGGCGGCTGTATGATCTGCTGCAAGACGGCCGCACCCTGGACGCCTATGCGCTGTGGGGTGAGGACGGGGTGGCCGAAGACGTCGATATCATCGGCGACCCCACTATCGACCGCACCGCATGGGACCGGCAGATCGCCTATGCCGAGCAATATTACGATCCGGGCACCTTCATCGCCCTGATCGGGTTTGAATGGACACAAATCGGCACGTTTGATGATCCCGGCAACATCCACCGGGTGGTGATCTTTCGCGACGGCGCGGACGAGGTAAAGCAGGTTTTGCCGTTTTCAGCCTTCAACAGCCCCGATGTCGAGGATCTGTGGGCCTATATGCAGGATTACGAGGATACAACCGGCGGCAATGTGTTGGCCATTCCGCATAACGGCAACCTTTCGAACGGTCACATGTTCTCGCTGACGCGTCAGAACGGTGAGCCCATCGATGCCGACTACGCCGAGGTGCGTATGCGGTGGGAGCCGCTGATCAAAACAACGCAGATCAAGGGAGATAGCGAAGCGCATCCGATGTTGTCTCCGGATGACGAGTACGCCGATTACGGCACTTGGGACAAGGCCGACATCGCCGGGGTCGAGCCCAAGACGCCGGATATGCTGCCCTTTGAATACACTCGGTCGGCCTTGCAGATCGGGTTGCAGCAGGAACAGGAACTCGGCGTGAATCCGTTCCGCATGGGCCAGATCGGTGCCTCGGACAGCCACACATCGGTCGCGACCACGCGGGATGAGAACTATTTCGGCAAGACCGCCGCAGGTGAGCCTAGTATCGACCGCTGGATGCACTATGTCGTTCGGGCGTGTGGCGAGGATGACTCTCTGTCGACCTTTGAGTATGAAACCCTCGCCTCGGGCCTTGCTGGTGTGTGGGCGCGGGAAAACACGCGCGAGGCGATCTTTGACGCGATGGAGGCCAAAGAGGTTTATGCCACCACCGGCACCCGCATCACCGTGCGTTTCCTTGGCGGCTGGGACTATGCTTCCAATGAGGTGTTCCGCCTTGACGCGGTCGAGATCGGATACAGGAAAGGCGTTCCGATGGGCGGTGATCTGCCTGCAACCCCCGATGGCGCGCAGGCCCCAGTCTTTATGGTAGGTGCCTTGAAAGACGCGTGGTCGGGCAATCTGGACCGTATTCAGATCATCAAGGGCTGGGTCGATGCCAATGGTGAGCGGCAGGAAAGGATATATGACGTTGCAGTCTCGGATGATCGCGAGATCGGCGCGGATGGTCGCACCCGCGAACCGGTGGGAAATACGGTGGATGAGGACAGAGCCACCTGGACCAACACAATCGGCGCGCCGGAACTGCCGGCCGTGTGGATTGATCCCGATTTCGACCCCGCTTTGCCCGCGGTTTATTACGCCCGCGTTCTTGAAATCCCGACCCCGACCTGGCAAGCCTATGACGAGGCGCGGTTCGGCTTTGAGATGACAGCGCCGGGTATTCCGCGCAGCCATCAGGAACGGGCCTATACCTCACCCATCTGGTACACACCCGAATAGCAGGCAGAACGCGGCCCCGGCCCCCGGGCTGTATCCCGGACGACCAGCCAAAAGCCGACGCGGCAAAACTCTGCCGAAGGTGGCGGAAACACCGCGGACCCGTTAAAAGGCAAGTGTCGGTCGGATAAATGCGCCGGTTCAGGCAAGGAGGCGTTGTCGCCAAGGGTATCATTGTCGTCGACGTCATCACGCCAGTCATCCACTTTATCACCATGGCTTTCGGGTTGCACGCTGAAAGCAGGCGTCTTGTGCACGAGCCAATACGCAACGCTGGCCAAAAGGAGGAGCGCAGCCAGTCCGAACAAATCCAGTGAATTGGTCCAGGATGATGACTTTGCGCGCCACAGCCATAAGTGCCGTTGCAACCACGATTTTCACATCGATAACGTCTTTCTGCAGGTAGACCGCGCTATTTATGAAATTCTCGATGGCGATCAAAACTGCCATGAACGCGCCGAATGTGGTCAGAATGTCTGAGATGGTCATAACGAACCTTGGCTCATCAATCCTGCGCCGATAGAGCGTCCAGGCGGCATCGACGACGCTCATGAGGATCACAACAACCATCATTATCGCCAACAACCGAACAGCCCAGTATATGATCTGTTGTAGGACTATGATTTAACGGCCTTTATCCGGTCCATGGTCGTGCCGGATCGCTTCGCCTTTCCATTGATCCGCCAGCAGTCAGGGTCGAGCCGGTATTGCTTCGCCATGTTCGGAAGTGGATCCTGAGTAAATCACTGTCGCTGGACATTGACGAGCGAGTTGTTGCGCTGGTCGAAGAAGGCTTTTCATGCCATCAAGCCGCGCGGTGCTTGCGGATATCGGCTTCGAACGCGGCGCGGATCGTACACCGTAAGAAACGAACTGGCGGGGTGATGGCGGCCCCGCATGGGCGCCCTCGACGCAGCAAGCTCGACAGCGTTCAGGTTGGCTCAGGTCGCGCATCGAGGCGGAACCGGACGTCACCATGCCGGAGTTGGCAGAGGCGCTGAAGGCGGAACACGGTCTTGTCGCGCGCGCCGACATGTTTTCAGCGGCCTTCCGAGATAGATTGTCATCGACAAAAGCGAAGCTAACGCGTCTGGTATCAAGGCATAATCAAGATGTTGAAAGGCTTTGGTTGCCCAGTTCCAATTGAAATGGGCAGGCGGAAATACTTGAACAACATTGTGCAACAAGACCACCGTTTCATCAAAAGACGATCCGTCCGATGCTGGGGTTCAAAGCCTTCGCATCAGCAGCGGCAACGTTGGACGGAATTGAAGTGGCGCACATGATCCGCAAAGGTCAATTCACGCCCGGACTCTGTCCGTTTCGCCAGTTCGCGGAACTTGCCTCTTAAATCTGCTGCTACAGCGCTTTCTCTTCTTCAAACTGAAACTTCGCAACAGAACCCCATCCAGGCAGCCTTCGAAGAAATTCGCAACACAGCCCTTTGACGCCGCCATATTCCAGTGATTGCGCAAACCTTGCGAAACGTAATGCGTGAATTCCGCAGCGCTCAGCAATCGCGTTCACCGAATGCACTGCGATTTCATTGGGGTTCTGGGTAAGATAGATTTGCCGATGCGACTTGCTCATGCGGTCAAAACGTGCGTGGATCAATCGGACAAGTGTCTCGAAATCCGTGGGCGCGGAGCGCGTAGATGACTGCCAAGTTTCGGCTTTTCGGGACATCGATTGCTCTCAAAGCATAAGGCGTCTTGTTGCTGGGTTGTACATGCGGACCATGTCGGGCGTGGGACGACGGGGCCTGGGTTTCAAGTCAATAGGTTGCGGAGCGCCGGATTGGGCGGACGCTTCGATCGCCCGCAATATGGCAACGTCAGCCAAACCTTCTTCTCCGTCTGACTCCGGTGCCATGTTTTCGAGAATACAGTCCGAGAAATATGCCGTTTGACCTGCAAACTGATCCGTCTGGGGAAACCGGTGTTCGGTCACTTCACCCGCGCGTGCAAGGCGTACAGTGGTTGGCGTTTGGAAATCGAAGGCGTTTTCCACAGCGATCTCACCTTCAGTGCCCGCGACCCGGAACATATCGAGTGGCTCAGAGGCGAAGTTGGCAATGAACTGTCCCATGCGACCCTTTGGAAACATGAGCGTGACGCCAATACTTTCTTCGACCTGGCTAAACCGGGGATCGTCCACGGCGTTTCTGATCGCCGAAACCTGCGTCGGTTCACATTCGAAGACATGGCGCACGGCGTTCAAGCAGTAAACTCCTATGTCTTGAAGAGGGCCGCCCCAATGCGACGCCAGAAGTCGATGGTTGTCTGGGCCGACCATGATCGAAAACAGCGAACTAAAGGCGCGCGGGTCACCAATGGCACCGTCCTTAATCAGCTTGAGAGCGTGCAGGTTCCCAGGTTCATTGTGCAGCCGGTACGCCGTCATGAGGAAGACACCGGCATCCTGCGCGGCTGAAACCATGGCTTCACATTCTGCGACGCTTACTGCCAACGGTTTCTCGACCAGAATGTGTTTTCCTGCCCGGGCGGCTCGGATGGTATAGTTGGCATGCATCGAATTTGGCAGCGCAATGTAAACGGCGTCGGCAACATTATCCGAAAGCATTTGGTCGTATTGCTCATAGCTGTAGATGTGTTTTATTCCATAGAAGTCAGCCAGCCTTCTGGCGCCTTCCGGGTTTCCTGTAACCAGGGCCGTCACCTCGGAGTTCTCGGCCTGAGCGGTGCCAGGCAGAAAGGCGATTTGCGATATCCAGCCGGCCCCTACAACCGCGTACCGAACAGTCATACCAGGTCTCCTTCCGCTTTCCGTGTTCCGCCGTGCAGCGGCAGGTGAATATCTTTGATCTGTAATTCCCAAAACCTGCGCCCCTCAGGTAGATTTCCGGCGATCATGGCTCGGACCGAGGCGATTGGTCTAATTCACTTGTTTTGATCGTTCGGCCTTCTGCGATCGACATCAGGCACGCGTCCGCCAACAAAAGCGCCAGGCGTCCGTCTTCGAAGCCGACAGGAACAGGGGTTCCGTTTTCAATCGCATCGACAAAGAAGCCAATCTCGGCGTTAAACGCTTCGCCATACCGTTCGATGAAGAAGTGCTGAAGGGGTGCGGATATTCCAGTTGCGTCCGCCACATGCTTTGTCATCAGGTTTTCTCGGCGATTTTCCGAGATGACCATCCCCTTCGAGCCGAATAGCTCGACCCGCTGGTCGTAGCCGTAAACAGCTTCACGAGAATTGGTTATGATGGCTTGCTTGCCCGAGGCCGTTTTCAACGTGACGACAACCGTGTCGTAGTCATCGCATTTCTGCATGAGCGCCGGGTTTACCAGTCGAGAACCTGTCGCCTGCACTTCGGTCACGTCCTCGCCCAGCATAAACCTGGCCAGATCAAGGTCATGAATCGTCATATCGCGGAAGATGCCACCGGAGGTTTCGATGTATCCATCCGGTGCCATGCCCGGATCGCGCGAGGTGATGATGACTTGATGAAGCTCTCCGATTTCGCCGTTCACTGCTGCCATTTGGGCTGCCGCGTGGCCGGGATCAAAGCGGCGAACAAAGCCCAACATGATCGGAATATCTGTGCCAGCGATTCGGGTTTTCAACGCGTCGACTCTGGCCAAAGACAAGTCGATTGGCTTCTCGCAAAGGACGGGCTTCCCGGCCTTCACGCAAGCTTCCAGCAGATCGACATGTGTCGCTGTCGGTGTCGCAATCAAGACCGCGTCAACCCCGTCAGAGACGATGGATTCTTCGGCGGACCCAAAGTTCTGGACACCGTGTTTTTGAGCGACCTCTTCCGCAGACGGTCCATGAACATCGAACACGCCCGCCAAATCGGCACGGGTATGAGCAGCGATATTGTCGGCATGCATACGTCCAATTCGACCGCAGCCAAGGACGGATATTTTCGGCAATTTGTCCTCCCAGAATTCTCTTGCAATGATCGTTGCATGACTGTTTCACTGTCAACAATCGCTTCAAAGTGCCGCGACTAGTACTTGGGAGGACAACATGGCAGTCAAAACGTGCGCCTCTTGGAGACGCGGCCGATGGAGCGATGCCTTTATGCGCAGTTCGGCGAAAACACCGAAGGATTTCGCGCACGTGGCCAGGATTGCAACGGTTCCAGCAAACAAACAATGGCAATGGCTTGGGTGTGAACGCCTGATACGAAAAATGTTATTGGCATCGCCGCTGACATCTGCATTTGGAGCCCGATTAGGGTGGACACTTTTCCCACTATGCACGCGGCTGGGAATGAAGTGATGGCAGCATGAACCGGATCGACGGGAAAATCGCGGTTGTCACAGGCGGCACGCAGGGCTTGGGGGCTGCCATTGCCCGTCTTTTTGCCGAAGCAGGCGCTGAAGGGATCGGAATTGTCGGACGTGACGTAGAAAAAGGTGGTGCCAAAGCTGCCGAAATCGCAAACGCTACCGGTGTGCCGGTCAAAATGATTGCGGCGGACCTTGGCAGAATTGAAGATGTCCTCAGGATCATCCCAGCGGCAGTAGCCAGGTTCGGTACGCTCGACATTTTGGTGAACGCTGCGGGCCTGACAGACCGGGGCAATCTTTTGAACACCTCTCCCGAACTCTTCGATCAGATGTTCGCGGTGAATACGCGCGCCCCGTTCTTCCTGATGCAGGAGACGGTCAAACAGCTTGAAAAGGACGGAAAAGGCGGGCGGATCGTCAACATTGGCTCGACGTCGTCACGGGCCGGGCAGCCGTTCATCGCGCCGTATTGCGCGTCGAAGGCCGCTTTGTCGACCTTGACCAGAAATGCGGGTTACGCGTTGATGCGCAACCGTATTCACGTCAATCAACTCGACATTGGCTGGATGGCTTCCGATCACGAAAGACAGTTGCAGCTTGAGGAATCCGGCGACCCGGATTGGGAAGTGAAAGCGAATGCCGGTCTTCCCTTTGGCCGCCTTCTTGACCCGGCAGAAGTCGCGCGCGCAGTGCTGTTCCTTGCGTCAGATGATGCAGGAATGATGACCGGCTCGGTCGTTCACTACGATCAATCGGTCTGGGGCGGTTATGACGGTCAAGCGCCGGGACCGGCAGAGAAGTTGACGCCGTAATGGGCGTTCGGGTGGGCATTATTGGCGCAGGTGTCATGGGGGCGGATCACGCCCGGATCATAGCTGAGGATGTGCCAGGCGCAGAACTGCGCGTTATCTGTGATGCCAGCAAAGACCGTGCCCGCGCGATTGGTGAAGCTTGCGGAGCAGGTGACATCATGACCGACCCGATGGCGACAATCGTCCGGTCGGATGTGGATGCCGTGCTGATCGCCAGCCCTGACGAGACACATTGCGACCTGACACTCGCGGCGATTGAGGCGGGCAAGCCTGTGCTATGCGAGAAACCGTTGGCACCATCGTCCAAGGACTGTCTGCGGATCATCGAGGCCGAGACCAGGCTTGGAAAACAGCTCACCCAGACCGGTTTCATGCGCCGTTTCGATTCGGCATACCGAGAGATGAAGGTGGCATATGATAGCGGGACGCTCGGGCGCGCAGTGATGATGCATAATTTTCATCGCAACGTTGAAGCGCCCGAGTGGTTTACCGGTCAGATGGCCATTTCCAATTCTGCCCCGCATGAGTTCGATATCGCCCGGTTCGTCCTTGGGGCCGAATACGCCGCCATCTCGGCTTTTCAGGGGGCAAGTGACGATTCAATTGCACCGGTTTTCATGGTGCTTGAGACAACAACCGGGCAGCTTGTGAATATCGAGGTCAACAACAATGCGGCCTATGGCTATGACGTTCGGGGCGAACTGGTCGGGGAAAAAGGCTCGGTAGACCTCGGCACGCCTGTTTTCGCAAAAAACAATCTTGGCCTTCAATCCGCTGAGCGCTTTGCAGAAGACTGGCGCCCGCGCTTTGCAGACGCGTATCGGCGCCAGAACAAGGCCTGGATACAAAGCATCAAAGCCGAAGAACCGGACCCCAATGCGGCAAACGCATGGGATGGCTACTGTGCAACGATCGCAGCCGAAGCAGGCGTACTTGCGTTAACTTCAGGGGTGCGTGCTAAGGTCGACACAGCCGAGAGGCCGGCGCTCTATACTTGCCAAGGTGCCGAAACGACGTGGGAGGGGGCAGCGAAATGAGCCTTTTGGAGCTCAAAAACATCACCAAAAGCTTTGGTGCGATCCATGCATTGCAAGGCGTGGATCTTGCAATCTCGCCCGGTGAAGCCGTCGGTTTGATGGGGGACAATGGCGCCGGAAAGTCAACGTTGATGAAGATCATCGCAGGGAACTTCCCACCGACATCCGGGTCCATCAATATCGAAGGCCGAGGTGTTGAATTCACAAAGCCCATCGACGCGCGGGAAGCCGGCATTGAAATCGTCTATCAGGACCTGGCGCTATGCGACAATCTCACGGCTGCCGCGAATGTGTTTCTGGGCCGCGAATTGAGGAAGAAAGTCGGCCCTTTTTCCATGCTCGACTATGCGTCGATGTACCGAAAGGCAGGCGAGTTGTTCGGCGAATTAAAGTCCGAAACGCGGCCACGCGATCTGGTACGGCAGATGTCCGGCGGGCAAAGGCAGGCCGTTGCCATCGCACGGACGCGGTTGAGCGACCCGAAACTTGTTCTGATGGATGAACCGACAGCCGCAATCTCGGTTCGTCAGGTGAAAGAAGTGCTGGCCCTTATTCATCGGCTCAAAGAGACGGGGCACGCCGTGATACTCGTCTCGCATCGCATGCCGGACGTATTCGAGGTTTGCGATCGCGTTGCGGTTTTGCGCCGTGGGTCGAAGGTTGCGGACAAATCCATCAGCGAAACCACTCCGGAAGAAGTCACCGGGCTTATCATCGGGGCGATTGAAGCAGCATGACCGACACAACAGAAAAGCAGACAGATCACGCCGCCATTGATGAAAGTATCACGCTGCGCCAGGAGGTTTCGGGTTTTGGCGCGATCATTCGGACCCAGCCGTTCTGGGTGTTGCTCGCTCTGATCGCGTTGGCCGGTGTCATGACCTTTGTCTCGGATGCCTTCATGACCGAGCGGAATATCTTCAACATTACCAGAAACATGGCCTTTTTCGGCATCATGGCACTGGGTATGTCGGCTGTGATCTGTACCGCCGGAATTGATCTCAGCGTCGGCTCGCTTGTGGGCCTGTCCGGAATTGTGACAGGGCTGATCATGCAGGCCGGGTATGGGATCGGGCTTGGGTTTCTGGGCTGTATGGCAGTCGCCGCGCTTGTTGGTCTGGTCAACGGTATCTTTGTGGCTTACCTGCGGATGCCGCCCTTCGTCGTCACTTTGGGTATGTTGTCGATTGTCGTCTCGCTGGCGCGTGTTGTCTCAAACAACCAGATGATCTGGGACTTCGGACCAGACCAGGATCTGTTCGAATGGATCGGTGGCGGAAGTATTCTTGGCATCCCAAATGTCGTCTGGGTTCTTGTTGTTCTGACGGCTGTGTTCTGGTGGGTCTGGCGCTATTCGACATGGGGCCGCTGGGTCATCGCCATTGGCGGCAACGCCCATGCCGCAAAGCTCGCTGGTATTCCGGTCGAGCGGATGCTGGTTTCGGTCTATGTCGTGTGTTCTCTGACGGCGGGCCTCTCGGCGTTCCTGTTTGTCGGCTACACGGGTTCTGTGACCAATGCCATGGGCTTTACCTGGGAACTGACGGTGATCGCAGCGACGGTGATTGGCGGTGCCAATCTGATGGGGGGCGTCGTATTCGCACTTGGCGCACCCATCGGCGCAGCTTTGATTGAGCTGATCCGCAACTCGCTGATCCTCGCGGGTATCCCCGCGCTCTGGCAGCAGTTTTTCGTGGGCCTGTTCCTTATACTCGCAGTGCTTCTTGAGCAGATACGAAATCGAGGAGGCAAATAAGAACCTTCAACTTTTACTCTTCACAAACCATTGGGAGGAAAACCATGAAGAGAATTCTGATCGCTACGGCTGTGACAGCCATCCTGGCCCCGTTTGCCGTGATGGCGGACGGCCATGCCAAAACCTTCGCGTTGGTCCCGAAGGCGATGAACAACCCGTTCTTTGACCTGGCCCGTGACGGATGCTTCAAGGCGCAGGAAGAGTTGGACGGCGTGACCTGCGAATATATCGGACCGGGTGAGCACACTGAGCTTGAGCAAATTCAGATCGTTCAGGACTTGATCACCAAAGGCGTGGACGGGATCGCCGTGGCGCCGTCGAACGCACCGGCAATGGGCAAGGTTCTGAAAGACGCGGAAGCTGCGGGTATTCCGGTTATCACCTGGGACTCGGACCTGCTGCCTGAAGACGCTGGCCTTCGAACAACCTATGTCGGAACCAATAACTACGACATCGGCGTCAACCTTGCGAAACTGGTGCAGGCCCGTCACCCCGATGGCGGCACAATCTGCCTGCAGACGGGTGGTGCGGCTGCGGCTAACCATAACGAGCGCCTGAAAGGGGCACGCGACACGCTGGCCGGTGCAGATACCGGGACACCTCCGGGCACCGCGCTGTCAGGTGAAGGCGGCTGGACAGAGGTTTCCGGCTGCCCGCTTATCACCAACGACGATGGCAATGTCGCCGTACAGGGTATGTCGGATGTTCTGGCCGCCAACAGCGACCTGACCGCCTTCCTGTCGACAGGTGCCTTCACCCAGTGGTTCGATAACGCCTATCGTTCGGCGACTGAGCCTTACAAAGCGAAAATGGATGCTGGTGATCTGACAATCGTGGTCGCCGACACTCTGCCGATGCAGCTTGAGCAGACCAAAGACGGTCTGGGCAATGGTCTTGTCGGCCAGCGTCCTTTCGAGATGGGCTACAAGTCTATGTTCATCCTGAAGGATATCGTTGAAGGCAAGTCGGTCGAAGACCCGATCTACACAGGTCTGGACGTTTGCGACAATACCAACGTGGACACCTGCGTGAACTAAGTAAACGCATCCATAACAACCAGCGGCGCGAGGTCCCTTGCGCCGCTCATTCTTTTCCGGGGTATTAAAATGCAGCATGAAGCATTGGGTGACGGCGCGGTCGCCGTAATTACCGGCGCAGCATCGGGAATTGGGTTGGCGACCGCCCAAGCCTTGTCAAAACGTGGGATGCGAATTGCTCTGGTCGATCTTGATAGCCAGCGGCTTGAGGCAGCGGCGGCGACGCTCGAAGGCCCGTCGCTATGTCAGGCTATGGATGTCTCGGATACGGACGCCATGAGGGCGCTTTCCGATCGCTGCTTTGATGAACTTGGCCGGGTCGATCTGCTGATGAACAACGCAGCAGATCGGGTGGCAGGGGGTGGCGAGGACACTCTGGAGGCCTGGCATCGCACGATGGAGATCAACTTTTGGGCGTCCGTTTATGCCGAACGCGCGTTTTTGCCCCGAATGTTGGAACAAGGACGTCCCGGCATCATCCTGAATACCGGTTCAAAGCAGGGCATCACCAACCCACCGGGCAACGTCATCTACAACGTGACAAAGTCAGCTCTGAAAACATACACCGAACAGCTTGAGCACAGCTTGCGCAACACAGAAGGCTGTCAGATTTCAGCCCATCTGCTCGTACCGGGTTTCACCATCACCGGGCCTCATAAGCCAAACCCGGGCGGGTGGAGCCCCGAGCAGCTAGTCGACTACATGTTACCCCGCCTGGACAAAGGCGATTTCTATATCGTTTGCCCGGACAATGAAGTCACCGAGGAGATGGACGCCATGCGTATGGCCTGGGCCGCTGGCGACATTATCGAAAACCGGCCCCCACTTTCGCGTTGGCATCCCGAGTGGTCAGAGAAATTCAAGACACAGTAGAAATTGGACTCACATCCGGAATCTATCCCTTTCGTCAATTTACAGAACTGATGGCATAAGCTGCGGGGTCGGTAACAATTCTTCGTTCAGTAAGAAACTGCGCAACAGATCCCCGTAAAAAACACGACGGTAAACTCAAAAGAAGGTCTCGAGCAGAGTAACGCTGCTTGGATACCATGCGCCCCTGAACAAAATCCCGACCAGGTTTTCGACCACGAAATACGGAGAGAGTCGTCGACTCTCTCCATCCATATGCGACAATGGCAGAATCGCGGCGAATGCGCCGCTCGCTACTGGCCCATCGCAATTCCGTCCCGGCGCGGGTCGGCTCCTCCAAAGAGTTTCTGATCCCGGATCGAAATCGCGGCGAGCCCGCTCCGCAGCGCTCTGGCGCGCGCACAATTGTGGTTCAGGTCGCCTTCCAGCCCAGCCAGCAGGTCGGCCAGGGCTGTGTCGTCCTCGATTTCGGCGCGGGGTTGGGCGATGCCTTCATCATTGCACTGGCTGGTAATCCCCTGACCCGAGATATTGGGGCGGTTGATTGCCTCCTGTGCGTTCAGGTCATCCAGAACAACGCCCAGAATCACCTTCAGAGTGTAATCCGGGATCGGGCCGCCCCCCGCCGCTCCAACGACAAGTTTCAACGCACCATTCTCATCCAGTACGATTGTGGGCGTGATCGAGGTGCGCGGCTTTTTCCCCGGCTCCATCTGGTTTACGAGCTGACCCGCCGAGATCGACTTTGGCCGGCTGAAATTTGAAACCACGTTGTTTAGGCTGATCCCACGGGCCACCATCTGCGACCCGAACGTTGTGTTGTTCGTTGTCGTCATGGACACGGCATTGCCATACTGATCTACAATTGCGACGTGGCTGGTGAAATCCTCGGCCGGTGTGGCCTCGAACCCGGGCACAATCGTCGTATTGGCCTCGGTCGGGGAATAGTCCTTGAAGCGGGTGTCAAGATACTCATCCGTCAACAATCTGGCCGCCGCCTGTTCGACGCCGGGGTTGAAATCCGGATCACCAATGTTTTCGCGCCGGTCGAATTGCGTCAGGCGGCTGGCCTCAAGCATCAGGTGGGTGTAGTCGAGATCGCCGAAGGTCATCTGTTCGATGCCACCGCGCGAAATCAAGCCTATCATTTCGTGCAGGGCGACACCGCCGAAAGAGGGCGGCGCAGCGGAACAGATCGTGTGTCCGAACGCTTCCTTGCAGATCGGTGTGCGTTCCACCGACTGGTAGTTGGCGAAATCGGCGCCGGTCAGACGGCTGGAGATAATCGCCGACCCTTCGTCCGTGTGTTCGGGGCGGCAGATATCCGAAGTGACGCGGTCCAAGATGGCCGGGGCGATGGTTCCGTCGGGATCGTAGAACGCCTCGACACCTCCGGCTGCGACTTCTCGCATCACCTCAGCGATTTCAGGGTTCGTGATGGTGGTGCCTGCGGGGATCGGTGCCCCGTCAACGCAATACCGGGCGGCCAGATCGGGATAGTCGCACCGGGACAGGCCCCGTGTTTTCTCTCCCAATGTCGTATTCATGTAGGCGGGCATGGCAAAGCCGTTTTCGGCCAGTTCGATGCCACTCTCAAACAGGTCGGCCCAAGGGGTCTTGCCATAGATCTGATGCACCTGATCCAGCACTTTCAGCGCCCCGGGCACCCCAAAGGCCCGCCCGGTCACTTCAACGTGCGAGTTGAACTCATCCGTGCCGCACTGCGCTATCTCATCGTCAAATGGGGTGCGCAGCCCTGCGGTCGCGGCTTCGGCACCTTTTGAAAGACCCTCGAAATATCGCACCGTCCCGGAGCTTTTGTCGAAATACATCACAATGGCCCCGCCCGCGATGCCAGAACCCTGGGGCTCGACCACCGACAAGGCCGCCTGCACCGCCACTGCGGCATCAATCGCCGTGCCGCCGTTTTTCAATACATCGCACCCGGCCTGCACCGCCGCCGGGCTGGCAGCGGCGACCATGAAATCCTGACCTTCGACTGACGCGGCACGGGTTGGGTCAGAGTTGTTCACACAGGCGCTGGCACTGGCAGCGCCCGCACCGATCACGGCGCAGAAGGCACCTGTGGCAAAAGTTGTTTTACAGGACGGCATTACTCTGTTCCTTCCTTTTGGTACAATGAAATTAGACGACGGTTCCTTCCCAGCACGACAGCGGACACAGAGCTGTTTCTTTCGGTCACGGTGATGTCGGGCGTGGTGGTCCATTCATTAGAAATTTGAGTTCAGACGCACGGACCGAATAAGCCTCCTTTGCGAATCTGATACCCATAGAACTAAATATCCTTCGGTCGGTTCGAAATCTTATTTTGATACCAGAGCTCACTATAAGTTCGCCTTATGATCCATGCTTTGCGCTGCCGCAGTGTCAGGCGACAGGGCCCGCAAGAGATCGGCTCGGCGACCTGCAGAGGAGATGATTGCACTGACCAGCAGCGCCCGGAAACACGACTGTCCGGTCTGGTTCTCGCGACAAGTCCTTACCGAGGTGGTTCGGCAACGCTGCTTCGTGTCACGATCCTATGATCCAGAAACACCGGGCCAGCGGGCGGGGGGCTTTTGTCCAAAAGCTCCAACAGGATACCCATCGCGCGTTGGCCTATCAGGTTTCGCGCCTGATGCACCGTTGTTAAATCGGGCTGGAAAATGCGAGAAAACGGTACGTCGTCAAAACCCATGACGGATATCTGTTCAGGGACTGAGTATCCCTGTTTTTGAAGGCCCCGGATAACGCCCATGGCGGATTCATCGTTTGCGCAGAACGCAGCGGTGGTATCCGGATACTGTGCGACCAGGTGATCCGCTGCTCGCTCTCCATCGCCGTAGGTAAAGCCGCCGGGACTGAAGCGGATGTGATCCGTCAGACCGGCTTCTGTCATCGCCTGAACATACCCGGCGCGCCGGTCATTGGTCAGCGCGTTGCCTTCGGGTCCGGTGACATGCGCGATCCTACGATGCCCTTGCGCAAGTAGATATTGCGTTGCATCGAACGCCGCTTTCCGGTTGTCGGTCCCGACATGCGCGTAACCTGCGTCCTCCAGACGTTCCGAGATTGAGACGACCGGAGTATCCTCTGGCAGCATCCCTTCCGGGGGGGCGGTTCCGTTCAGGATCAAGGCCCCGTCCGCGCGCCCGTTGCGCAGGTTTTCCAAGATCTTCGCATAGCGTGCGTCGTTCCCGTTGGTGTTGCCGATCAGGATCGTCAGATTGGCGCGGGTTGCAACTTCTTCGATGCCGGACAGGATTTTGGAAAAGAAAGGGTTGGAAATATCCGGCAGGATGACCAGCACCGTACCCGACCGGTTGCGCCGCAGCATCTGCGCGGCGGTATTGACGCTGTAACCAGTTTCCGAGACCGCCGTGAACACCGCGTCGCGCGTCTTTTTGGAAACGATATCAGGCGATTGCAGCGCCCGGCTTACTGTGGCGGTTGAGACTCCGGCCACCCTTGCAACGTCCCGAACCGTGGGCCTCTTGTTCGAATTTCTTGTCATGCCGACGACCTATAGCAGCAAAAATCGGAAAATGTAATGGTTTACATGGACAATGAAATCGATTACATAGATTCGTATCGGCAATACTTCAGAACTTCCTGGGAGGGGACATGAAGCTGGGTGTGAACTTGCTCTGCGTCGGTGGGTTGATCGACAAGGCGCAGTTGGAGTTTTGCCAGCTCGCTGTCGAGGCAGGGTATGACGGAGTTGAGATTCCAGTCCTTGAGGGGTCCGCTGATCACTATGCCTGGCTGGGGTCCGAACTGGATAAGCTGGGGCTGGAACGGACCTGCACGGCGATTATCCCCGATCCTGGCGCGGACCCCACCAGCGCCGACCCGGATATCCGGGCGGGTGGTGTTGCCCATCTGGGCTGGATACTGGACTGCGCGACAGCGCTGGGGGCCCAAACCATTGGCGGGCCTTTTCACGCGCCAATCGGGCATTTCACTGGCAGTGGGCCAACCGCTGATGAATGGCAGCGCGGGGCAGAGGCGCATCACCGGATGGCTGAAAATGCGGCGGAGCGGGGAATGCGTCTGGCGCTGGAACCTTTAAACCGGTTTGAAACTCATTTCCTGAATACCACCCAGCAGGCAGCGCAATATTGCGAACTGGTTGATCATCCCGCTTTCGGGATCATGTACGACACATTTCACGCGCATATCGAAGAAAAGGACCAGGCGCAGGCGATTGCCGCGCTCTCAGGCCGGATCAATGTGCTGCACATCTCGGAAAATGACCGCGGCACGCCCGGGACGGGGCAGATCGACTTTGGCACGATCTTTTCCGCCGTGAAGAAAACAGGGTTTGACGGCTGGGTCGTGATGGAGGCCTTTGGTGCGGGCGTTCCCGAACTGGCCGCCGCGACCCGCATCTGGCGCCCGATGTTCGAAGATCACCCGCAGCTATTCCGCGACAGCGCCGAATTCATCCGCAAAACGTGGGCGCAGGCATGAGCAGTGACGTCATCTTTGAGATGAAGGGGATCACCAAGGTTTTTCCGGGGATCAAGGCGCTGGACGCGGTCAGTTTCTCGGCGCGTTCGGGCGAGGTTCATGCGCTGGTCGGGGAAAACGGCGCGGGCAAGTCCACGCTGATGAAAGTACTGTCCGGCGTCTATCAGGCGGAAGAGGGCGACATCTTTCTGCGTGGTCAGAAGGTGCGGTTTCAACACCCGCTGGAGTCGCTCGCCCAAGGGGTAAGCGTGATCTATCAGGAGTTTTCGCTGCTGCCCGACCGAACGGTGGCGCAGAATATCTTTCTGGGTCGTGAACCCACCCGTCAATGGGGGTTGCTGGATACCGACAGAATGCGGTGCGAAACGCAGGACGTGCTGGCGCTGTTCGGGGATCGGCATCGGTTCGGCCCGGACACACAGGTCAGCGATCTGGACGTCGCACAACAGCAGATGGTCGAGATCGCCAAGGCGCTGTCACTGAACGCGCAGGTCATCGTCATGGATGAACCGACAGCTGCTCTGAACGACACGGAATGTGACCTGCTGTTCCAACTGGTCGATGATCTGCGTGGGCAGGGGCGCTCGATTGTTTATATCACCCACCGGATGCGCGAAATCCGTCGTTTGGCCGACCGGGTCACCGTCATCAAGGACGGCAAGGTCGCAGCGGCGTTCGACCACGTCCCCGAAACCGGCCAGATCGTCGAGGCGATGGTCGGGCGTGACATCGGCCATTTCTACCCTGAACCCGCGACAACGGATGACGTTGGCGAGGCTGTTCTGACCGTGCGTGGCGGCGGCAATGATCGCCTGTTCGACATTGATCTGGACCTGCGCGCCGGTCAGATCACCGGGTTTGCCGGAGTACAGGGTGCGGGCCGCACGGCGCTGGCGCTGGCTCTGTTCGGTGCGGAACCATTTGAAACGGGCGCGGTGACGGTTGAGGGCAAACCGGTCACCCTGACCAATCCGCGCAACGCGGCCAAGGCCGGGATCGCAATGCTGCCCGGTGACCGCAAGGCCGAGGGGCTGATGCTGATGCAATCGGTGCGCGACAACGGCATGATCTCGGCGCGGGCGTTTTCCGGTGCGTTGGGTGCGCCGAACAAAACGCCGATTGCGTCGCTGGAACAGATGGATGAGTTGTTCGATGCCTTCGATCTGCGCGCTGCCAATTATGAGGTCGAGATTCAGTCTCTGTCCGGGGGGAACCAGCAAAAGGCCATCGTTGCGCGCTGGCTGTCGCTGGCCCCGAAGGTGCTGATTTTTGTCGAACCCACCCGCGGCATCGACGTCAATACCAAGGCCGGGATCTACGCTCAGATGCGCAAACTGGCGCAAGAGGGAGCGGCGGTGATGGCGATCTCGTCCGATCTGCCCGAGGTGCTGGGAATCTCGGACCGGGTGCTGGTGATGAGCGACGGCAAGATCGTTGCCGAATTCGGCCATGGTGCCAGCGAGGCCGAGGTGATGCACGCCGCCACCGAAGCTCACCTTGAGTTGGAGGGCGCATGAGACGGCCCCGTAACTTTGCTGCGCTGGCCCCGTTCCTGCTGCTGCTTGCGGCACTGGCGGTATATGTGGGTATCGCTGTTACAACCGGACAGACTCAGTATTTGACCGCAGAAAACCTGCTCAGCCTGTTGGGGCGGTCCATCGCGTTGGGGATCACGGCGATCGGGCAGACCTTCGCCATTCTCATCGCCTCGATTGACCTGAGCGTGGCCAACCTGATTTCGGTCTCGGCGGTGCTGGCTTCGTCGATCATGTCGGGCGATCCAGCGATGATGCTGCCTGCGGTTGCCGCCGTTCTGGCGGTGGGTGTTGTGGTTGGCCTGATCAACGGGCTGGTGATCACCCAGTTCGAGGTCAACCCGCTGATCGCGACCCTTGGTATGGCGCTGATCCTGCAAGGGCTGCTGAGCGCCACGTTCAACAATTTCGCCGGAGAGGTGCCCGAGGAGTTTCAGGTCTTTGCCTATGGGCAGGTCGGCGGTGTCTCGATAAGTCTGATTTTCCTAATCGCATTGACCGTGGCTGCTTGGGTGTTCCTGCGGTTCACCCGCGAGGGGTCGAATATTTATTCGGTCGGTGGCAACCCAGATGCGGCCAAGCTGGCCGGAATGCGCACCACTCGCGTGGTCATCATGGCGCATGTGATCTGTTCGGTCTGCGCCACCATTGCGGGTCTGTATCTGGCCAGCCGCTTGCGCTCGGGCGCGCCGTGGATCGGGCGGGACGGGGTTTATGATCTGGAGTCCATCGCTGTGGTGGTCATCGGTGGCACCGCCCTGTCCGGCGGACGCGGAGGGGTCTGGGGCACGCTGATGGGGGTCATGATCTTTTCGCTGATCGACTCGATCTTCAACATCGCGGGCGTCGATGCCTTTGCCAAACAAATCCTGCGCGGGGTCATCATCGTGGCCGCAGTCGCCGTCTACGCCGCCCGCAGCCGGAGGATCGAGGCATGATGGCACGGCTGAAGCAGATCAACCCGGTCTTTCTGGTGCTGGCGCTGCTGTTTGTGGCAATCGCGATCCTGTCTCCCTATTTCCTGCAACCGACCGGGTACATGAACTTTCTCAAGCGCGCCGCGCCGATTGCGATTCTGGCGGTGGGGCAACTTTACGTCATCAACTCGGGCGGGTTCGACCTGTCGGCGGGGGCTTTGGTGACGTTGACGGTGATCGGCAGTTCGATCCTGCTGGATGGCGAAGCCAGCGCGACGTGGTGGGTGATCCTCGTTATGCTTGGCGCTGGCGTGATCGTGGGGACGGTGAACGCGTTGGTGGTGTCGTGGCTCAAGGTGCCGTCGATCATTGCCACGCTGGGGATGATGATCACGCTCAGCGGGATTGCCTTGGCATGGTCGGGCGGAGCGCCGCGTGGATATCTGCCCGAGAACTTCCGGTTCTTCGGACGCTATCTGATCAAGGACCTGCCGCTGATCAAAATCCTGCCCGTTGCGGTGATCGTGATGGTCGTGGTCTGTGCCGCGATGTGGTGGCTGATGCACCGCACCAATTACGGCAAGCGCCTGATCGCCATGGGCGACAATCCCAAAGCCGCATTGCTGGCCGGAGTCCCACTCACGGAAACGCGGATTGTCGCCTTTGTCATGTCGTCGGTCTCGGCCGTCATCGCCGGGATCTTGCTGGGCGGTTTTGCGGGCGTCTCTACCGATGTGGGCGTAGGGCTTGAGCTTCAGGCCATCACAGCCGCCGTCATCGGCGGGGCGCAATTGCTGGGCGGGCGCGGCACCGTGGGGGCCACCATTGCGGGCGCACTGGTGCTTCAGGCGATGTTCACGCTGCTCAACATTCTGGGCTTTCCCAAACCCATCCGCGACGTGGTGCAGGGACTGATTTTGATCTCGGCGGTGGTGATCGCCGGATACCGACGACGCCGATCCGGGGGATAGGCGCCCATTAACTATACAGAGGAGGAAACAAGAATGATGAAGATAATGACAGCAACCGCGCTGACTGCGCTTATGGTCGCTCTGCCCGCACAGGCGCAGAATTTCGATGACCCGGTCGAGTTTGCCAAGCAAAAGGACATGCTGGGCGGAGCCGCCAATGGTGATGCGGCGACCCCGTGGCTGCAGCACTATGGCGACGTGATGGCCGATACCTCGGGCTTCAAGAAAGACGGTCCCCATACGATCTGCTTCTCGAACGCAGGCGTGAATAACCCGTGGCGCGTGGTCGGCTGGAACACCATGCAGGCCGAGGTCGAACAACATGACAGCATCGCCGAGTTCGTGGTGACCGATGCCGAAGGCTCGGACGACAAGCAGATCGCCGATATCGAAGACCTTCTGGCCGGTGGCACCTGTGACGCCCTGATCGTGTCTCCCAACACGACCGCAGCCCTGACCCCCGCTGTGGAAAAGGCCTGTGAGCAACTGCCCGTGATCGTGTTTGACCGGGGCGTGAACACCGATTGCCCGGTTACGTTCATCAAGCCGGTCGGTGGCTATGGCTTTGGCATCCAGTCCGGTGAGTTCATCGCCGCCAATGCGCCCGAAGGCTCGGACGTGCTGATGCTGCGCATCCTGCCCGGCGTGGACGTTCTGGAAACCCGCTACTCGGCCGCCAAGCGTATTCTGGAAGAGGCCGGTCTGAACATCGTCGGTGCTGAATTCACCGATGGCGACCGCGCCAAGACCAAAGCGATTGTCGAGGATTACATTCAGCGCGGCAACCAGCTGGGCGCGGTCTGGATGGACGCAGGCGCAACCTCGGTCGCGGCGATTGAGGCGTTCGAGGATATGGGGCTGGACGTGCCGATTGTCACCGGCGAAGACCAGCAGGATTTTCTGCAGAAATGGCAGGAGATCGGCATGAACACCATCGCGCCGACCTACCCGACCTATCAGTGGCGCACGCCGATTCTGGCGGCTCTGAAAATTCTGGATGGTGAGGCGATCCCCGGACCGGAATGGAACCTGCCGCAGCCGGCGATCACCAACGACAATCTGGCCGATTTCGTGAACCCCTCGATGCCGTCGCTGCACTATGCGGGTTGCGGCTGCGAAGATATGCCGGGTTACCCCGAGCGCTGGGGCGGCAAGTAATCGCCGGAACCCGTCAGGCCCCGGTCGGGGCCTGACAAACTGGATTTTCAAGGGAGGCTGATATGCCGGGTGCGATCAAGGGACCGGGGCTGTTTTTGGCTCAGTTTGCGGATGATGCGGCTCCGTTCAATTCGCTGGGCTCGATTGCGGAATGGGCTGCGGGTCTGGGGTATAAGGCGGTGCAGATCCCGACGTTCGATGGGCGCTTGTTCGATCTGGACAAAGCCGCAGACAGCCAGACCTATTGCGATGAGATCGTGGGCACCTGCCGCGAGGCAGGCGTTGAAGTCAGTGAGCTGTCGACTCATCTGCAAGGCCAGCTGGTCGCCGTTCATCCCGCTTACGATCTGGCCTTTGATGCTTTTGCGCCAGACACCGTCCACGGCAATCCGAAGGCGCGGCAGG
>NZ_JBQFMP010000015.1:0-102485 GCF_056531905.1 Ruegeria sp. K11 | reverse complement strand
CGCAGGAGTTGGGGATCGAACGGTCTTATTCCGATTTCCGTCAGATGGCGCAGGCCGAGGCCGCCCGTGATGACGGGATCGACGCCGTGGCTATCGTGACGCCGAACCACATGCATGCCGACCCGGCGATTGCGTTTCTCGACGCGGGTATCCATGTCATTTGCGACAAACCGCTGGCGGCCACGGCTGAGGATGCAGCGCGGATCAAAACCGCCGCCGAGGCCTCAGCGGCGCTTTTCATCCTGACGCATAACTACACCGGCTATCCGATGATCCGGCAGGCGCGCGAGATGGTGCAGGCGGGTGATCTGGGCAAGCTGCGGCTGGTGCAAGTGGAATACGCGCAGGACTGGCTGACTGAACCAGCGGCATCCGACAACAAACAGGCCGACTGGCGCACCGATCCGGCCCGGTCGGGGGCGGGCGCCATCGGCGATATCGGGACCCATGCCTTCAATCTGGCGCATTTTGTGACCGGTCAGGTCCCCTCGCATCTGGCTGCGGACCTGTCCAGCATGGTGCCGGGCCGTTTGGTCGACGACAATGCCCATATCCTGCTGCGCTATGCCAGCGGCGCGCGTGGGGTGCTGTGGGCCAGTCAGGTTGCCGTGGGCAACGAAAACGGCCTGCGATTGCGGGTCTATGGAGAAACCGGCGGGCTGGAATGGGCTCAGGAACACCCAAACCACATGCAGTTCACGCGCTTTGGCCAGCCCACGCAGACCCTGACACGCGGCGGGGCCGGTGCAAATGATGCAGCCAACGCGGTGACCCGCGTGCCGGGCGGTCATCCCGAAGGCTATTTGGAAGGCTTCGCAACGCTTTACACCGAGGCCGCCGACCTGATCCGAAACGGCGCAGACGAAGGCAGCCTTCTACCCGGCATCGCGGATGGACTTCTAGGCATGCACTTTATCGCCGCTACACTGGCGTCATCTGAGGCAGATTGTAGTTGGCAGAAATTGCCTGGGAATATTGGCGATTCCTGAACTGTCACGCCATTGGCGTTCAGGAAAGAAGTGCCCGGCAGAAATCCATTCGTAGGGCAATTCCGCGTAACGGGCTTAGGGGGCGTATTCAATTGGCGGATTTCCATTGAGGTCTTGATTGGCTTCCCTTCTGTCATCGGCAGGCGGGAGGCAATCATGACAAGGCACCTCTGTCTGACGTCAGCGCCACTGGGGCTGTTTAAGTCGATGTGATAAGTCAAAGCGTTAAGCGTTTGATCCAGTGGATCAAACGTCGCGCATGACCGCTGGCAGCGTACGGGGCCAACATAAACTTCTCTATTCTTATAAAGATTTAATCGTCAAACAACGGTTTCAAAATCATCGTTGTATAAGGTCTTGCATGCTGTGCCGGCACAAAGGTGCGCAAACGAGTGCGCACGACATCTATTGTAATAACAACAACCGAAAAGTTCGGATGTCCTCAAGCGCTTGCAGTTGCCAGTCGTACCTTCCCGCAGCAGATCCGGAAGAGGCCATGCGTTTACCAAACCGTAATCTCAAAGCGTTACCTTGGGCACCATGCAAATTTCTGAGTCGCCGATTTAGAGAACGCTGCATTGCCGTGTGAAATCTGGCTTACGATGACCCTTGAGGGCCGTACGTTCAAATTTAAGAGTTGAACTAGCAACACTCCAGGCAACCGGAGGTAACTTTAGTTGGCAAAAAGGTAAATCATTTGGTCAAAAGGCAAAATGTCTCTGCATTTGACATTTAGAAATTTGGTCGGAGTGAGAGGATTCGAACCTCCGACCCCTGCCTCCCGAAGACAGTGCTCTACCAGGCTGAGCTACACTCCGACCGTGGCGGGTGATCTATACCCGGGGAATGGGATGCGCAAGAGGGATTCTGGTTTGGGCATAACCGAAAGGAGGGCTCAGGCTTGAAGTTCGCCGTGGGTTTAATTTGTCGTGAATTGCGAGCTCAGCTTAGTACCTCTGTTCTATGCAATCTGACCTTGGTGCCACCATGGTCAACGACTGGACCGGGCGCAAGCAAGGGCAGGCGTGTGGCGCGGGCGAGGGAGTGGTTACTGGTCACGATGCCAACGCGCCAGCCCTGAAAGCGGCTCAGTAAAACCTTTCCAAGGCTTCCGTAAAGCGCACGCAGGCGCTTTTCGTCACCAATGCGCGCGCCGTAAGGCGGGTTGACGATGACCAGTCCGACTGGCCCGGAAGGGGGTTTGATGTCACTGACAGATCGTTGATGGAATTGCACGACCTCTGTTACGCCAGCGCGGCTTGCATTGGCGGTTGCAGCGTCAATCGCGCCACTGTTTCTGTCGGATCCATAAAAACGGAAGTCAGATGCGCCTTGCGTGTGACAGGCAGTCATCTCAGACCAAGTCTCAGCATCGAATCCCACCAGATCTTCAAATGCGAAGCTCCGGGATCTGCCGGGACGTAATCCGCACGCAATCTCGGCGGCTTCGATCACGAAGGTGCCCGAGCCGCACATCGGATCGAGAACGGGTTCGTGCCCAGAAAAGCCGCAATCGCGCAAGAACATAGCCGCCATCGTCTCGCGCATGGGGGCTTTGGCGGTTGCGGATTTGTGACCGCGCTTATGAAGGGGGTCTCCTGAGCTGTCGACCGAGATAGTGCAGATGTCCTTTTCGATGCGCAACAGAACACGCAGGCGAGCATCGTTTGAGATTGGAGCGCCAAGCGTTTCCGAAATTGCGCCTTCAACCCGTTGTTTCGCGGCTCCGGCGTGATAGATTCGCGACTTGCGGCAAACGGCCTCGACCTTCACAGGGATATCGGGGCGCAGGGTGTCGGCCCATGGAAACTTGCGCAATCGCTTGTCCAGTTGCGCCAGATGCACGGAAGGAAAACTGCCCAGACGTACCAGAACCTTGTTTGCGCCGCGCAGGTACAAGTTTGCGCGCCAGACATCCGCCCAGGTCCCCCGGCACGTGACACCACCTGGTCCGATTTTCGACTGTGAGAACCCGTGTTCGACAGCCTCGGCCAGCAATGGGGCCTCCAGGCCAGGTGTTGCTATCAAGAAGATGCCTAATGTGTCGGTCTGTTCCATTTCGATTGCTTACACCGGAACGATTCCCGGCGCGACAAGCAAATTGACTCGCCGGATGACCGGGTGTGCCTGCGATAATTGCGCCCGACAGATTGGTTTGAGCGGTAACAGGTTTGCGTTTGGAGCCGTCCCCGCGTAAAGGGTCTCTGATCATTGGAGGGCTTTCGGTCGGGTACGGGTGCTTGCGCACTTTTTCTCGCTCAAAGGCTTACGCGTTGATGCCGTTTTGTGCCACGATGCCGGGGCCGAAGCGACGTGGTGCAGGAAAGAGGCTTGGAAGACCGTAGCGACATGCAAACTTTCAAACTGAAAAAAGGGTTGGAACTGCCGGTGCAAGGTGCGCCGGAACAGAAGATTCAACCGGGACCAGAATTTACATCTGTTGCCGTTCTGGGCGCGGATTACATTGGTCTGAAGCCGAAGATGCTGGTGCAGGAAGGCGACGAGGTTCAACGTGGCACACCGCTGTTCTGCCACAAGGATGCGCCCGATGCGATGATGGTTGCGCCGCTGAGCGGAAAGGTCGTGGCGATCAACCGCGGCGCCCGCCGGGTGTTGCAGAGTGTTGTGATCGAGGTTTCGGACGCCAATGACGCTGGCGTCGATTTCTCTGCCATTGGCGATGCTGACAGTGCCGAAGGGATTACGGCCAAGCTTTGCGCTGCGGGTCTGTGGACGTCGTTCCGCACCAGACCCTATTCCAAGATGCCTGAACCGGGCACCAAGCCTGCCGCTATTTTTGTCACCGCGATGGACAGTGATCCGCTGGCGGGGGACGCAGCGCTGATCATTGGCGATGCCAATGAGGCGTTCGCTGCCGGGCTGGCTGCCGTATCGCAGTTGACCGAGGGCAGGACATACCTGTGTCATCAGGAAGGTGCATCGATTCCCGGTGCCGATTTGCAAGGCGTCGAAGCTGCGGCGTTTTCTGGTCCTCACCCCTCGGGCCTGGCCGGAACACATATTCACTTTCTCGAACCTCTGGCCGGGGACAAGCAGGTCTGGACCATCGGTTATCAGGACGTGATCGCCATTGGTCGTCTGATGCAGACCGGCCATCTGGATCCCAATATCGTGATTGCACTGGCCGGACCGGGTGCCCGCCAGCCGCGATTGATTCGCACCGTAATGGGGGCGTCAACGGACGATCTGACCCGTGATGAGGTCGATGTTGATGGGACTGCGCGGATTATTTCCGGCTCGATCCTGTCCGGACGTCACGCCGAGGGCCCAACGGCATATCTTGGCCGCTTTGCGCGGCAAGTTGCGATTATTCGTGAAGATCATGACCAGATCACGCTGGGTTGGATTCTTCCTATGCCGTCGAAATACTCAGTCCAGCCGGTGTTGGGGTCGGCATTTGCCAAGAAACTCTACGCCTTCACGTCGAACCTGAACGGAGGTCGCCGTGCGATGGTGCCGACCGGCGTGTTCGAGGAGCTGATGCCGCAGGACTATCTGCCCACGCAACTGCTGCGCGCGCTTTTGGTGATGGACACCGACACGGCGCAGGCGCTGGGGGCGCTGGAACTGGACGAAGAAGATCTGGGCCTTGTGGGCTTTGCCTGCCCGGCGAAATATGAATACGGGCTGGCGCTGCGCGACTGCCTGACCAAGATTGAGAAGGAGGGCTAAGCCACATGGGTCTGCGCAGCTTCTTTGACCGGATTGAGCCGAACTTTACCAAGGGCGGCAAGTACGAGAAGTATTTCCCCATCTACGAGATGGTCGAAAGCTTTATCTACACACCGAAAACTGTCACCACCGTCGCGCCGCATGCGCGGTCTTACGTGGATATGAAGCGGATCATGACATATGTCGTGATCGCGACGATCCCCTGTATTCTGTGGGGGATGTGGAACACCGGCTATCAGGCCAACTCGGCAATCGCGACGCTGGGGCCGGATGCGGCAACAGGCTGGCGGATTACTCTGCTGCAGATGTTTGGCATATCGCTGAGCCCGGAAAGCCTGTTTGCCAATGTGATACATGGGTTGCTGTATTTCCTGCCGATCTACATCACGACACTGGTCGCGGGTGGTATATTCGAGGTCATCTTTGCCACAGTGCGTGGGCACGAGGTGAACGAAGGTTTCCTTGTGACCTCAATGCTTTACACGCTGATCCTGCCCGCTACCACGCCTCTTTGGCAGGTGGCGCTGGGGATCATCTTTGGTGTCGTCATCGGCAAAGAGGTATTCGGCGGCACTGGCAAGAACTTCCTAAACCCCGCGCTGGTTGGGCGGGCGTTCCTGTACTTCGCTTATCCGGCCAGCATGTCCGGAGATTCGGTCTGGACGCCGGTAGACGGGTTCTCTGGCGCGACAGCGCTGGGTGTGACTGCTGCACAGGGCGTTCAGGCGTTGGCGAGTGAAGGCATCACCTGGGCAAGCGCGTTTTTCGGAACGATTCAGGGCAGCTTCGGGGAAACTTCGACACTGGCTTGTATGATTGGTCTGGCCTTCCTTTTGACAACCAAGATCGCCAACTTCCGCTTGATTGTGGGCTGTCTGGCCGGAACCATCGGCTTTTCACTACTGCTGAATCTGATCGGGTCCGACACGAACCCGATGTTCGCAATGCCCTGGTACTGGCACATCGTTCTGGGTGGCTACGCCTTCGGTCTGGCCTTCATGGTGACCGAGCCCGTTTCCGCCAGCCACACCAACCTGGGCCGCTATATCTACGGCGCGCTGATCGGTGTCATGGTTGTGATGATCCGCGTCATTAACCCCGCTTTCCCCGAGGGCATGATGCTGGCAATCTTGTTCGGCAACGTCTTTGCGCCGCTGATCGACTATTTCGTCGTGCAAGCCAACATCAAACGGAGGGCGCGTCGCCATGTCTGATACGCAATCCCCGGATCAAAACGAGGCCCCCAAGGGCGCGTTTGCCAAGTTTCTGGCGGCCTCGCCGGATTCGGTCAGCAAGACCATCATCATCGCTGTTGCTGTGTGCTTGGTGGCCTCGATGGTCGTTTCGGCAGCCGCAGTCAGCCTGCGTCCGGTGCAGGAAGCAAATGCGCTGAAAGACAAGCAGGTCAACGTTCTGCAGGTGGCAGGTGTTTATGAGCCCGGTATCGACGTGACCGAGGCTTTTGCCGCGTTCGAGCCGCATGTGCTTGAGTTGGAAACCGGCAAATTCGTCGATGATCAGTTCGATCCGGCTACGTTCGACGATCTCGCAGCCGCCAGCGATCCGGACCTCAGCGTCGCGCTGGATGATGACCCGGCCGGGATCGGACGCAAGTCCAGATATCGCGTGATCTATCTGCTGCGCGACGATGCGGGAGAGTTGGACAAGGTGATCCTGCCGCTGCACGGGTACGGCCTTTGGTCCACGCTCTATGGTTTCATTGCGTTGGAAAACAACGGCAACGACATTTACGGCCTGCAATTCTATCAGCATGGCGAAACACCCGGTCTTGGGGCCGAAGTGGACAACCCGCGCTGGAAGGCGCTGTGGAACGGCAAGCGGCTGCGCGATGACGCGGGTGATCTGCAGATCACCGTTGCCAAGTCGCAGCCTGCGGCAGGTCCTGACTTCTACGTTGATGCGTTGGCCGGTGCGACTTTGACCTCGGTCGGTGTCGATAACCTTGTGCGGTTCTGGATGGGCGATGCGGGTTACGCTCCATTCCTGGCCAATCTGCAAGCAGGAGAGATCTGATGTCCCAGACCAAAAAAGAGATGCTGGTCGACCCGCTTGTCGACAACAATCCGATCACGCTTCAGGTGCTGGGTATCTGTTCGGCGCTGGCGGTGACATCCTCGCTGCAGGTGTCGATGGTGATGGCGCTGGCGGTGATCTTCGTGACCTCGTTCTCGTCCTTCTTCATCTCGTGCCTGCGCAACCAGATTCCGGGCTCGATCCGGATCATCGTGCAGATGGTCATCATCGCCTCGCTGGTGATCCTGGTGGATCAGATACTCAAGGCATACGCCTTTGAGATTTCGAAAACTCTGTCGGTTTTCGTCGGCCTTATCATCACCAACTGCATCGTGATGGGCCGGGCCGAGGCGTTTGCCATGAAAAATCCGCCGGTCGCATCTTTCATCGACGGGATGGGCAACGGGATGGGTTATGGCCTGATCCTGCTGCTGGTCGGCTTCATTCGCGAACTGTTCGGCGCGGGCTCGCTATTTGGCGTCACCATCCTGCAGACCGTCAACAATGGCGGGTGGTATGTGCCCAACGGCATGCTGCTGCTGCCACCGTCGGCGTTCTTCATCATTGGTCTGATCATCTGGGCCTTCCGCACATGGAAGCCGAACCAGGTTGAGGAACGTGAATACAAAATCCAGCAGGTAGAGGCGCACTGATGGAAGCCCTGATTTCACTGGCCGTAAAGGCCATCTTTGTCGAAAACCTCGCGCTCAGCTTCTTTCTGGGGATGTGTACCTTCATCGCCGTGTCCAAGAAGATTTCGACCGCGCTTGGTCTGGGGATTTCGGTCATGGTGGTGCAGGCCATCACCGTGCCTGCGAACAACCTGCTGCTGAACTATCTGCTGAAACCCGGCGCGCTGGCCTGGGCGGGGTTCCCGGATGTGGACCTAACCTTCCTCGGCCTGATCTCGTACATCGGCGTGATCGCGGCGATGGTGCAGATCCTCGAGATGGTGCTCGATAAATACTTCCCTCCGCTCTACAACGCGCTGGGGATCTTCCTGCCGCTGATTACAGTGAACTGCGCCATCCTCGGGGGTTCTCTGTTCATGGTTGAGCGTGACTACAACTTTGCCGAGGCAACCACCTATGGCCTGTCCTCGGGCTTTGGCTGGGCGCTGGCGATCACCGCAATGGCGGGCGTGCGCGAAAAGCTGAAGTATTCGGACATCCCTGATGGCCTGCAAGGGCTGGGGATTACCTTCATCACCGCAGGTCTGATGGCAATGGCCTTCATGTCCTTCTCGGGCGTGAAGCTGTAAGGAGGCGTCGATGGAAACTTTCACTCTAGGCGTCGCTCTTTTCACTCTGATCGTGATCGGGTTGGTGGCCATCATCATGGCTGCGCGCTCCCGACTGGTCTCAACCGGGAATGTCAACATCACCATCAACGGTGAAAAAACGGTATCCGTGCCAGCGGGCGGCAAATTGCTGCAAACGCTCGCGGCCGAGAAGCTGTTCGTGCCTTCGGCTTGTGGCGGTGGCGGCACCTGCGCACAATGCCGCGTCAAAGTGCATTCGGGCGGGGGGTCGATCCTGCCAACGGAAGAAAGCCATATCACCAAGCGTGAGGCTGCTTGTGGCGACCGCCTGTCCTGTCAGGTCGCGGTCAAGCAGGACATGGATATCGAAGTCCCAGAAGAGGTTTTTGGTGTCAAGAAATGGGAATGTACCGTCCGGTCCAATGAAAACGTCGCGACCTTTATCAAGGCTCTGACTTTGGACCTGCCAGAAGGCGAAGACGTCAATTTCCGCGCCGGCGGCTATATTCAGATCGAAGCGCCTGCGCACCAGCTGGCCTATACCGATTTCGATGTCGAGGAAGAGTACCGCGAGGATTGGGATCGCTTCAATCTGTGGCAGTACAAATCCGTCGTGGGCGAACCTATCGAACGGGCCTATTCCATGGCCAACTATCCGGACGAGAAGGGCATGATCATGCTGAACGTCCGCGTGGCCTCACCGCCTCCGGGCTCCGAAGGTATCCCACCGGGTCAGATGTCGTCGTATATATTCAACCTGAAGCCGGGCGACAAGGTTACGATTTCGGGCCCGTTTGGTGAATTCTTTGCGCGTGAAACCGAGAAAGAGATGGTCTTTATCGGTGGTGGTGCGGGCATGGCACCTATGCGCAGCCACATCTTCGACCAGCTCAAGCGCCTTGAGAACCGCAACCGCAAGATCAGCTTCTGGTATGGTGCGCGGTCCAAGAAAGAGATGTTCTTTGTCGAGGATTTCGACACTCTGGCCAAAGAGTTCGACAATTTCGACTGGCATGTCGCCTTGTCAGACGCGCAGCCCGAGGATGACTGGAAAGGCTATACCGGCTTCATCCACAACGTGCTGTTCGAGGAATACCTCAAGAACCACCCGGCGCCCGAGGATTGCGAATACTATATGTGCGGCCCCCCGATCATGAACCAGTCGGTCATCAACATGCTGTTGGATCTGGGTGTGGACCGCGAAGACATCATGCTGGACGATTTCGGCGGATAATTCAGATGAAACCGGCGCAACACGCGCCGGTTTTCATTTGTTGTAGTAGTCCCGGTACCAGGCGACGAACTGCGCCAGACCGTCTTTCAGCTGTGTTTCGGGTCGGTAACCGGTCAGACGCTGCAGCAGACTGTTGTCGGCCCATGTGGCAGGTACGTCGCCCTGTTGCATGGGCATGTAGTTTCGGATGGCTTTCTGCCCGACCGCCTCTTCGATGGCTTCGATGAAATCCATCAGGCGCACCTTTTCCCCATTGCCGATATTGACGACCCGATACGGTGCAACCGGAGACAGGCTGTCGCCCACTTCGATCTCATCAGAGCTGCTTGGACGTTCGGGAGGGACATCGATCAGCAATCGGATGCCGCGCACCAGGTCTTCGACATGGGTGAAGTCGCGGTACATTTCTCCGTGATTATAGATATCGATGGGGCGTTCGTTCAGAATGGCATCGACAAATTTGAAATAAGCCAGATCAGGTCGCCCCCAGGTGCCGTAGACGGTGAAAAAGCGAAACATCGTCGTCGGCAAATTCCACAGATGCGCGTAGGAATGGCCCATCGCCTCATTCGCCTTTTTGGTCGCGGCGTAGATGGTCAGTTGATTATCGGCCTTGTCGACCTCGGTAAAGGGCATGTCCTCATTCGCACCGTAGATGGACGAGGTTGAGGCCATAAGCAGGTGATCAACGTTATGCTGCCGTGCAAGCTCCATCACGTTGAACGTGCCCACGACATTGGAATCGACGTAACTGCGCGGGTTTTCAAGGCTGTAGCGCACGCCGGCCTGAGCTGCGAGATGGATGATGACATCGGGTTCGAACTCATCGCCGATCTGCGTCAGCCGGTCATGATTTTCCAGAACGTCCTCGGTCGCCGAAAAGGCCGGGTTCTGCAACAGCATCTGATGACGGCGGCGCTTCAGCGCGACGTCATAGTAGTCGGTCATTCCGTCATAGCCATGCACACGGAATCCGTCGGCTAGAAGCAATCTGGCAAGGTGAAACCCGATGAACCCTGCGGTTCCCGTAATCAATACTCGTTTCATGGCCATCCCGGATGCTGGAGCAACTTCTGTTGTCACAGATACGTTCTCGGGCACGCCGTCAAGTACGTCGCCAGCAATTGCCCGAGCCGTGTTTTGACAACAGTGTTTCTACACACAAAGCGCCTGTCGCCGCAGCCATTGTTTCTGACGCCGCAGCAGGCCTGTTTAGCCCACGATCATCTGCTTCATCTTCAGGGCTTCATATTCCAGCTCGTTCAAGCGGAAATTGACCACATCGCCTATGGTGATGACACCGCATAAATTGCCGTCCCGCAAAACCGGCATGTGACGAAACCGGCCTTCGGTCATGGTTTTCAACACGCTCATCAACGGGTCTTCGGGGGCGCAGGATTTCACCTCGCGGGTCATCAGGTCTTGGACCGATTGTGGCAGGGTCTGGCCGGGCGTTTCAGCCATCCGACGCACAATGTCACGCTCGGACAGAATTCCCTGCAACGCACCGTTCTGGTCGGTGACAACAACGGCGCCGATGCGTTTTTCTTTCAGAATCTCAACCACCGAGTGGATCGTGTCATTGGGTCGCACGGAAAATACCGCGTCTCCTTTGCCTTCCAGAAGTTTCGCGACCGTGGAATGCGAATGCGACAAATTCGTCTCGGCCGATTGACTGCGGGTTGCCGGATCGGTCTTGTCGCCCCGTGTGGGCGGCTGGTAAGAGCTTGGAGCCATGAGCGATCTCCTTTTTCATTTGATCTGCCTGTTGGAACCACCTTACCGCAGGCGCAGGCGCTGTATAGGGTGCATTTTTGAAATCCTTTGTTTCCCGGTCAAATTGTAAGGATGATTACGCTGCTAAGCCAAATCTACCTGACTCCACCCGTGGCCGTTGTGATCTTCTTTGTTGTCGTGGTCTGTGGTCACAATTTCCGGATGGCATGGAAAAACCAGCCGCCGGGTTGGCAGAGGCGGGCCTGGTTGTTCGGAATTCCGGCCGCAATCGGCCTGTGCGTTCTGGCGTTTCTGCCGTTGAAAATCTGAGCTTCGTTTGACTCTGAAAAGGGGCACTGGCATATGCCGGGCACGACTATTCCAAAAGGTTGCCCTATGCGTCACCTGACAGTTTTTGCCTTGGTTCTGATCACCGCCGGATGCTGGTTTGACGGCGCACCCGACGTCGTGCGCCTGTCTGGCGAGACAATGGGGACCACGTTCAACATCACGGCCATTGGGGACGATCTGGATGAGGCCGGGCTGGCCCGCGCAGTGGATCAAACCCTGGCGGATGTGAATGCAAAAATGTCCAACTGGGACCCAAATTCCGAAGTGTCTGTCTTCTCTGCCTCGGATCGCACTGACGCCCAATCGGTGTCGGACGAATTTGCGCTGGTGATCGAGGCGGCCAATGACGTACATGCGAAGTCCGGCGGCACTTTTGACGTGACTTTGGGACCTTTGATCGAACTTTGGGGCTTTGGCCCGCGCAAACCCGAAGACCCGGTGCCTGCGGAAGAAGAGATTGCGGCCGCATTGAGCAAGGTTGGTCAGGCGCGGTTGCTCACATTGGATCGTGTGGCGGGCACTTTGACCAAGTCTGATCCGGCGGTCGGGATAAACCTGTCCGCAATTGCCAAAGGCTATGGGATCGACGCAGTTGCCGGGACCCTGCGTGAGGCCGAGATTGAAAACTACATGGTCGAGATCGGCGGTGATCTGGTGGCCATGGGTGAAAACGACAAGGGTGAAAGCTGGCGCATTGGTGTGGAAAAACCCGAAGCAGGCGTGCAAGCCATTCAACTTGTTGTACCACTTGACAATCTGGGTATGGCCACATCCGGGGATTACAAGAATTTCTTTGAACAGGACGGTGTTCGATACTCGCACATAATCGATCCGACCACCGGGCGACCTATCACGCACCGAACGACGTCGGTCACGGTGCTGGCCGAGAATGCCATGATGGCGGATGCCTGGGCCACGGCGATGCTGGCGCTGGGGCAGGAGGCCGGTCTGGAGCTGGCCGAGGAGCATAAACTTGCCGTGTTTTTCATCTCGCGGGATGTGACAGGCGACGAAGAAACCTATATCACGGTCCAAAGCAGCGCGTTTCAAACCTTGCTGGGATCGAACTGAAGGACCTGTCCTGACATGACCACCTTTATTCTGGCTTTTGTCATTTTGCTTATCATCATGGTCGGTATGTCCTTGGGCGTGATGCTGATGGGCAAAACCATCAAGGGCAGCTGCGGTGGTCTGAATGCGATTTCGGGTGCCGACAAATGCGTGGTCTGTCAGAAAGATATCGACCCCGACAGCCCCCTGCGGGACCAGTTGCAGTGCAAGCGCGCGAAAAAGATGCTGCAACAGATGGAAGGCTAGGATACCCCTCTTGGCATGAGCAAAGCCAAGAACATCCTCTTCATCATGTTCGATCAACTGCGCTGGGATTACCTCAGCTGTTACGGGCATCCGCATCTGCAAACGCCGAATATCGACCGTCTGGCTTCGATGGGCGTACGTTTTGACCGCGCCTACATCCAGTCCCCGATCTGCGGCAGTTCCCGCATGTCGACCTATACCGGGCGGTATGTGCATTCTCACGGTGCGTCATGGAACGGCATCCCGCTGAAGGTGGGCGAGATGACGATGGGCGATCACCTGCGCAAGGCGGGGATGGATTGCTGGTTGGTCGGCAAAACCCACATGCGCGCCGATGCCGAAGGGATGGCCCGGCTGGGGCTGGAACCCGACAGCCTGATCGGCGCGCGCGTGGCGGAATGCGGCTTTGACGTCTTTGAACGCGATGACGGGATGCGACCCGAAGGACCAGACGGCTTCTATGACCCGGACGGAGCCAAAAAATACAATGAATACCTCAAAGACAAAGGGTATGAGAGCGACAACCCGTGGCACGACTTTGCCAATTCCGGGCTGGATGCCGATGGCAACGTGCTGTCGGGCTGGTTCCTGAAGAACTCATCTGAGGCGGCGAATATCGCCGAGGAAGATAGCGAAACGCCCTATCTGACGACCCGTGGGATCGAGTTCATGGAAACCCATGACGAGCCTTGGTGCTGCCACCTAAGCTATATCAAGCCGCATTGGCCCTATATCGTGCCCGAGCCCTACGCCTCGATGTACGGTCCCGAGCATGTTTTGCCCGTTGTCCGATCCGAGGCCGAGCGGCAGAACGCGCATCCGGTGCTCAAGGCGTTTATGGATACGAAGATCGGTCAGACATTCTCGCGTCAGGATGTGCGCGAGGCTGTAATCCCCGCCTATATGGGCCTGATCAAACAGGCCGATGATCAGATGGGGCGGCTGTTTGATTGGATGGAACGAACCGGGCGGATGCAGGATACCATGATCGTGCTGACCTCGGACCACGGAGATTTTCTGGGCGATCACTGGATGGGAGAGAAGACCTTCTTCCACGACGCCTCGACCAGAATGCCCCTGATCATCTACGATCCGTCGCCCGAGGCCGACGCCACACGCGGCACCACCTGTGATGCGCTGGTCGAATCCATCGATCTGGCCCCCACCTTTCTGGAGATCGCGGGCGGAGAACCCGCCGGGCACATCCTCGAAGGGCATTCACTGTTGCCGATCCTGTGCGGTCAGGCGAACAGCACCCCGCGCGATGTGGTGATCTGCGAATATGACTATTCCGCCTCGCCCATTGCGCAGGTGCTGAATGCCTCGGTCCGCGATGCGGTCATGTTCATGGTCGCGAACGAGAAATGGAAGCTGATCCACTGTGAAGGTGGATATCGCCCGCTGCTGTTCGATCTTGAGAATGATCCCAATGAACTGACCGATCTGGGCGAAAGCACCCAGCACGCAGAGGTCATTGCCGAGATGTATGACCACCTGTTCGCCTGGGCGCGGCGTCCGTCGCAGCGCACAACGCGGTCCGAAGAGCAGTTGTTGAACATGCGCGGATCAAGCCGGGGAACCGGCGTGGTGATCGGCATCTATGACGAAAACGATATGCCGCTGGAATTGACGGTGAAGTACCGCAACCGCAAGGCCCGGCCCTTTGGCGACTACAAGCCGGACTAATTCTGTGCCAGCGGCCCGAAAAGACGGTTCAACCTTGCGCGGGCAGGGGGTAGAAGATGGCAACACCGCACTCGGAGAGTTTTCATGACCGCCCCCAAACCCGTTGTTCTGTGCATCCTCGATGGCTGGGGCCTGTCCGATGACACAACCGCCAACGCGCCGCATCTGGCCAACACGCCGACCTTCGATGCGATCATGGCGGAAGGTCCCCATGCGCAGTTGATCACGCACGGGCCGGATGTGGGTCTACCCAGCGGCCAGATGGGCAATTCCGAGGTTGGCCACACCAATATCGGGGCAGGGCGCGTTGTGGCGATGGATCTGGGGCAGATCGATCTGGCCATCGAAGACGGTTCATTCTTTGACAACAACGCGCTGCAGGATTTCATCGCCAAGGTCAAAGCCACAGGCGGTACGGCGCATCTGATGGGGCTGGTCTCGGATGGCGGGGTGCACGGGCATCTGGATCATATTGTTGCAGCTGCCAAGGCTATCACCGATGCGGGCGTCCCGGTGGCGTTGCACGCGATCACCGACGGGCGCGATGTGGCCCCGAAATCGGCATTCACCTACATCGCAGAGTTGGAAGACCGGCTGCCCGACGGCGCAAAGATCGCCACCGTCTGCGGACGTTACTTTGCCATGGACCGCGACAACCGCTGGGATCGCGTGGCCGAAGCCTATAACGCCATGGTTAAAGCGCGGGGCAGGGTGGAAAACTCCGCCCATTTCGCCGTGGATCATGCCTATAACCAGTCGGAAACCGACGAGTTCATCGCGCCTACGGTGCTTGAGGGATATTCGGGTCTGAAAGACGGCGACGGGTTCTTTTGCCTGAATTTCCGCGCCGACCGAGCCCGCGAGATTCTGCGCGCCATAGGTGAGCCCGGTTTTGCCGATTTCGACACCGGTCCGCGCCCGCAGCTGTCGGCGCTGCTGGGCATGGTCGAGTATTCCGATGGCCACAACGCCTATATGACCACGGTCTTCCCCAAGCGGGATATCGTGAACACGCTGGGCGAATGGGTGGCAAAGCAAGGCCTGCGCCAGTTCCGACTGGCCGAGACCGAGAAATACCCTCATGTCACCTTCTTCCTGAACGGCGGTAAAGAGCAGCCAGAGGGAGGCGAGCACCGCCATATGCCGAAATCGCCCAAGGTGGCGACTTATGATCTGCAGCCCGAAATGTCCTCGGCCGAGGTGACCGAGGCATTCGTTCGAGCGATCCATGAGGGATATGATCTGATCGTCACCAACTATGCCAACCCCGATATGGTGGGTCATTCCGGCGATCTGCAGGCGGCGATCAAGGCTTGCGAGGCGGTGGATCAGGGTCTGGCGCAGGTCGTTGAGGCGCTGCAGCAGGTCGGTGGCGCGATGATCGTCACAGCCGACCACGGCAATTGCGAGATGATGGTCGATCCCGAAACCGGCGGCCCGCACACGGCACACACCCTGAACCCCGTCCCGGTCGCGCTTGTTGGTGGACCCAAAGGGGCAGGGCTGCGCGACGGGCGTCTGGCCGATCTGGCCCCGACGCTGTTGCAACTGATGGAGTTGCCCGTACCGCCGGAAATGACCGGAGAAAGCCTGCTGACATGAGGGCATTCTGGCTCTGCCTGACCCTGCTCTGCCCATGGCCCGCCATGGCGCAGCAAAGCCCATCCGAGGCCGCGTTGCAGGCGGCGCAAATGCTGGAGCAAGCCTCGGTCGCCCTGACCGATGCGGACAGTGCCCGCGATCGGGTGCGCGCCCTGACCGAAACGATACAGGCCTATGAAGCCGGTTTGGCCGCGATGCGCGACAGTCTGCGCCGCGCCACCCTACGCGAGGCACAACTGAGCGCCGAGTTGCAGGCCCGCGAACAGGATGTGGCGCAGCTGCTGGGTGTGTTGCAGACTATCGAAACGACCGCGCCTCCGGTGCTGATGCTGCATTCTTCGGGGCCGCTGGGGGCCGCGCGGACGGGCATGATGCTGTCCGAGGTCACGCCGGGCCTGAACGCACAGGCCCGCGCCCTGGCCGCCGATCTGCAAGAGGTGCAGACGCTGCGGCAACTGCAACAAAGCGCCGCTGACACGCTGACCGAGGGTCTGACCGGCGTGCAGGATGCCCGCACACGCCTGAGCGCCGCTATTGCGGATCGAACCGATCTGCCACGGCGGTTTGTCGAAGACCCTGTGCGCACAGCGATCCTGATATCTTCGACCGAGACGTTGGACGGGTTCGCCAGTGGTCTTTCTGAAATTTCCGACGGCGACATTGCCGAAACCGATGCGGACGTGTCGGACCTGAAAGGGCAGGTCGCGCTGCCAACCCCGGGTGTGATTCTGCACCGTTCGGGCGAAACAGATGCGGCAGGCGTCACCCGGCCGGGCCTAATTCTTGGCACCCGCCCCCGCGCTTTGGTGGTGTCGCCCACCGCTGCGACGATCCGCTATCGCGGACCCTTGCTGGAGCTTGGCAATCTGGTCATTCTGGAACCGCAACCGGGCTTGCTGTTTGTTTTCTCCGGCATGCAAGAGGTCTATGGTCATCCGGGGCAGGTGATCCCACAAGGCTCTCCGGTCGGATTGATGCCAGGTGAATCCCCGGAAATTGGCGCTATTATGTCAACAAGCAGTGATGGCACTGGAACTGACCGGTCAGAAACGCTCTATATAGAGGTAAGACAAGACAACAGCCCCGTAGATCCGGAATCGTGGTTCCGGACGGACAAGGATGGATAAACAAGCATGAAGAAATTTGTGATGGCCGGTTTGGCCGGCACCGTGGCAGGGATCATAGCAACCACTCAGATTGCTGGCCCTTTGCTGGCACAAGAAGCGGAAAACAAGGCGAGCGTCTATGAGCAGCTGGACCTGTTTGGTGACATTTTCGAACGCATCCGCGCCCAATATGTCGAAGAGGTCGAAACCGAGGAGCTGATCGAGGCGGCCATTGACGGGATGCTGACGTCACTTGATCCTCATTCCAGCTATCTTTCGCCCAAGGATGCGGCACAGATGCGTGTGCAGACCCGTGGAGAATTTGGCGGGCTGGGTATCGAAGTCACGCAGGAAGAAGGGTTTGTCAAAGTTGTCTCTCCGATCGACGGGACCCCTGCCGATGAGGCCGGCATCGAGGCCGGAGATTTCATCACCCATGTTGATGGCGAGAGCATTCTGGGTCTGACACTCGATAAGGCCGTTGATCTGATGCGCGGGCCTGTGGGCTCGGAAATCATAATCACCGTTGTACGGGAGGGTGAAACCGACCCGTTTGATGTCACCATCATACGCGACACCATCAAGCTGACCGCCGTGCGTGCCCGCACCGAAGGCACCAGCGTTGTGCTGCGGGTGACGACGTTCAATGACCAGACCTACCCGAATCTCAAGGACGGGCTGGAAAAGCAGATCGACGAAGCCGGTGGTATCGAGAATGTAAACGGCATCGTGCTTGATCTGCGTAACAACCCCGGCGGGCTGTTGACGCAGGCGATCAAGGTGTCAGACGCATTTTTGGATGAGGGTGAGATTGTCTCGACCCGGGGTCGTGATCCGGAAGACGGTGAGCGGTTTAACGCAACCCCCGGCGATCTGACAGGCGGCAAACCGATTGTTGTGCTGATCAACGGCGGTTCGGCCTCGGCGTCCGAGATTGTTGCGGGAGCGCTGCAAGATCACCACCGCGCCATTGTGGTGGGAACCAAGAGCTTTGGCAAAGGCTCGGTCCAGACGGTTATGCCCTTGCGCGGTGACGGGGCGATGCGCTTGACGACGTCTCGGTATTACACGCCCTCCGGACGCTCAATCCAGTCTTTGGGTGTGAGCCCGGATATTATCGTCGAACAACCCCGCGTCCGACCCGATGAGGACGAGGAAGAAACGACGAACCCCCGCACACGGTCCGAGGCCGATCTGCGCGGTAGCCTGAACAATGACAGTCTGAGCGAGGATGAAATCCGTCAGATCGAAGAAGATCGCGCCAAGGCCGAGGCAACCGCCGAATTGCGTGAAGAAGATTATCAGCTGGCGTATGCCATTGACATCCTGAAAGGTTTGTCGGCATTCAGCCCAGCTGGCCCATCGCAGTAATTGGCCACAAAATCTGATAACTGGGCCGCCGTGAAGGCGGCCCTTTCGTTTTCGTGGTTTCGCTAGCCTTCGACTTTGTGCAGCTTTTTCTCGTCCAGCATCACCGCAAGAACGATGCCCATTGAAACCGAAAGCATTGAGAAGACAAACGCCATGTTCATCCCACTGTCGAATGCCGTCGCAACAGCTGATCTGACTTTCTCTGCCTCAGCCGTGCTCAGCTTTGCCATGATGTGTTGCGCTGATTCAGCTGTCAGCGTGCTGCCATTGATGATTTTCTGATCGGCGGCGGAGATATCGATTCCCTCCGTCTGCAGCTGTACGCGCAGGCGGGAAAGGCTGGTGACATACATGATGGCTGTCGCGCAGGCGACCGAGATCGCGCCATAGACCAGATGGGTCATGAAGCTGAGCCCGCCGACCAGACCGGCACGCTCGGGCTTAACCGCACATACAGCGGCCGTACCAGATGGGCCCACAGTCAGGGTGGCCCCCAGACCGATCAGCGCCATGCCCGGCAAGATCTGAAAATATCCCCACCCTTGTGGCAGAACCACGATGAGTGCGGCCCCGACCGTTGCGCATACATAACCCCAGAAGAGCAATCGTTTCGGCCCGAAATCGTTATACAACGTGCCCGAAACAATCGAGCCAACTGCAAGCAAAACGGTCAACGGCGCCAACCCGAGCGCCGAGTGGAAGACAGACCAGCCCAGCACCTTTTGCATGTATTGCGGAAAGTAAAGCAGGCCGACAAAAGCCGCCGAGACATTGAACATATTAAGGCCGAGGGTGATCATGAACTCGCGGTTCTGCATCAACTGAGGCATCAAAAGCGGTTCTTCGACCCGTTTTTCCACTTTGGGGAAGAACACCAACAGGATCGCGCTGACAAAGAACAGAAGAAGGATCGGAACCGAGGTCCAGCCCCAGTCAGCGCCGACATCCAAGCCATAAAGCAGCAACAAGACCGCCAAGGACAGCATGCCCATGCCCGCAAAATCGATATGCTCGCCCTGTTTGTGTTGGGTTTCTCGCTCCATCAGGAAGATCGCGACGGCCATGGAAATGCATGAGAAGATGACATTGGCCAAAAAGAACAGCCGCCAATCGCCAAGATTGACCACGGCTCCGCTGATCATCGGACCAAACACATTGCCGGTGGTGACACCTGCCAGAATAAGCCCCATTACCATCGCCCGATGCTCTTCTTTGGCAACTTTAGTCGCGCCAAACGCCAGTGTGCAGGGCCAGACACAGCCAGCCCCGATCCCTTGCAATGCGCGTGCGCCGATCAGGTAATCCAGACCAGGCGCAACGAAGCAAAAGACAGAGGCGAACAGAAAGATCGACAATCCAATGATCATCATCTTGCGGTGCCCGTACATATCGCCAAGGCGTCCGCCCGCGACCATGGTCATGGCGAAAAACAAGGCATAGATGTTCAGAACCCATTGGGTGCTGGTGATGTCCGCATCAAAGGTGTTTTCAATGGCCGGAACCAGCATCAAGGCGCCCGTGAAATCGATACCGATCCCGAATGCAGTGACCATCAACGCTATGATCTTGACGATGCTGCTGCGATCCATTGGACACCCGTTTTCATGATTTCATGCGTCCATGATGCATGAATGCGCCTCGAAAGATAGGTTGACAGGTGAATTTCTCGTGGTGGCGGAACCTTAGTCCTGATCTTGCGGGGCATGCGTTCGGCGGAAGGCCTGCTTCAGCATATCCAGTTCCGCCCGCAGCAAGCTGACCTCGGCCAGCAGGGTGTCGGCTGCTGGATCTCCTGCGACGATGGTGAATGCGCCCAATTTCTGTTGGGTGGTTGCATCGTGCACCAGGATCGTATGAACCCCGTCGGATATGACCGTTGGCGGGACCGGAATCTGTATCAGCCAACCTTTGTCAACTGGCGAGATATCAACATCCGGAATAGGCTGGCCATGCAGGGTCGCGATAACCCGGGGTTCCGACTCGGTGGCCAGATGTGCCTCCCAAAGGGCGTTCTCAAATCGGATCGGGGTCAGTGTGGCGTGCGACATGAGATCTCCCTTAAAGATCGGCCCGGTGATGGCGACAGAACGTCAAATCGCGCACGACCACCCGGTTCATCGCGGGGTTCTGAATGATCAGATCCAACCATAATTTGTCAATTCGGCGTTCATTCAGCGGCAAATGGGCAAGATCGAAGTCGATCGTCACCGTCGGATCAGACATGTCCAGCTCACGCAGAACCTGTTCACTGTTCGGGCCGTGCTGAATGTTCAGACGCGCATAGATGCCGGTCTGCCGTTCGGTCAAAAGAGTTGCGTCGAGGCGCACCAGATGCTGCCGCGTCATACCCGTCGCGGCCTCGGGCGGGAGTTCGACGGAAAGCGATAAAAATGACCCGCGAAACGAGAACACTTCCAGCGATACGCTGAACGGCGAAAGGTCGCGATCCTCGCGATTTCGCAGTTGGCGGATAACGATCTCGGCCAGATCGCAGTCGTGAAACAGAGTAACTTGCGGATCGAGCTTTGCCTTTCTGGATGCAGGGGCGATGCCCGGCATTGTCAGAGGGTCTTTCCACACATCTGGTCGCCACGACCAATCGGTGCCAAGCGGTTTGGGAAACTGTTCGGATCCCGCGATGGGATGGATCAGTCGGCCGTCCGCCTTTTGGATCAACCGATCCAGTTGCGTTTTCAGCAGGCGCGCGTGATCGCGCTGACTTCGCAAGTTTGGCAGGGCGGTCTGATCCGCCTGGTCAACAGCACGCCTCCACCGCGCCGTCGCCCGAGTGTTGAGAATGCGATCCAGAATCTTGCTCATTGTCGTTTTTCCGAAACTGGGCGCCGTGGTAGAGGATGAAGCCCAATGCGCCAAGCGGTGTTTGACCATAGAATGTGAATTTTGCCAAAAAGTGAACCGGGCTTTGCAGAAGGGTGCTTTCTGCTTGCGGGTCTGCGCTGTTTTCTTGCAATAGATCAGGCTGCAGCTTAGGGTCTGCTTTCCGTTATGGTATGCGGCCCGAGCAGTGCATACACCGCGCATTTTCAAATTGAGGCAGGGCATGGAACCTACCCTATTTTCCTTTATCTGGAAACACTCAAAGAAACAGCAACTGGTGCTTCTGGCGCTGACGGTTCTTTCGTTTCCGTTTCTGTATGCATCGCTTGAGCTGCCCAAACAGATTATCAACGATGCTATTGGTGCGCCTGCAGACAGTGTCGATGTGTTCGGAATGACCGTCACGCAGGTTCAGTATCTGTTGATCCTGTGTTTCGCTTTTCTTGCCACGGTGATTGCAAGCGGGTTGATGAAGATGCGCATCAACACGATGAAGGGTGTGTTGGCGGAACGGATGCTGCGCCGCCTGCGTTTTGTCCTGATAAGCCGCACGATGCGGTTTCCCAAATCCTATTTCGCGACGACCAGTCAGGGTGAACTGGTGTCCATGATAACATCCGAGGCCGAGCCCATGGGCGGGCTGATGGGCGATGCGATTGCACAGCCGGTGTTTCAGTTCGGCCAGATGATGACCATCGTGACGTTTCTTTTTCTTCAAAGCGTCTGGTTCGGTCTGGCCAGCATTGCCTTGATTCCCCTGCAAGCGTGGCTGATCCCGAAACTGCAACGTCAGATCAACCTATTGAACAAGGAACGCATTCAGGAGGTTCGGCAGCTGAGCTCGGAAATCGGCGAAAGCGCCGCTGGTATCAGCGACCTGCGCACCAATGGCGGCTGGCGATACAGATTGGCGCAGTTCAGCTACCGGTTGGGCGCATTGTTCGAGATTCGTTATCGGATCTACAACAAGAAATTCTTCATGAAGTTCCTCAACAATCTGATCACCCAGATGACCCCTTTCCTGTTCTTTTCGGTCGGCGGGTATCTGGCCATTAAAGGTGAGGTCACGGTCGGCGCGCTAGTGGCCGCCTTAGGGGCGTATAAGGATCTGAGCGGTCCGTGGAAGGATTTGTTAACCTATTACAATCAGGTACAAGATATGTCGCTGCGGTGGGAGATCGTGACTGAGCGGTTTGCACCATCCAACATGATCCCCGAACATCTGTTTGAAGGAGAACCCAAGACCATCCCGCGCCTGACTGGTGACATCGAGTTACGGAACGTGACGGTGCGCGATGATGACGGCAAAACGATACTGGAAGATATCGACCTGAAAATCCCGCAGGGTGCACGCGTGGCGATCCAATCGACGCATGCTTCCGAGCGCTCGGCCCTTGCACAGGTTCTAACCCGGGAATTGTTGCCGGTGCAGGGAGATGTAATCATTGGCGAACACAATCTGAACGAGCTGCATCAATCGGTGATTGCCGCCCGGATCGGATATGCGTATTCGCGGCCCTACCTGTTTGATGGCACTTTGGGTGACAACCTTCTGATGCCCTTGCGCACTCGACCACAACAGGAAAGCGAAGCGAGCCAGCCTCCCTCACGCCGTCAGATCGAGGCGGTGCGCGCCGGAAATCCGCCGGATTCGCTTAGCGACGAGTGGGTGGACCCCAGCCTGGCCGGGCTGGACGATATCGAAGAGATCCGGGACTGGTGGTTCAAACTGGTCGAAGCGATGGGCATTGATGAGTTCATGTTCCGCCGCACGTTGCGATCGCAGTTCGATCCTGACGTTCATCCGGTGTTGGCGCAAGAGATCGTCAATCTGCGCGATACGGTTGCTGAGCGGTTGAAGGAGAAAGGGTTGGATCAATTCGTCTACCGGTTTGAACCCGACAAGTTCAATCCGGCGGTGCCGTTGGGCGGCAACCTGCTTTTTGCCTCGCCGTCCAGGAATATCGCGCCCGATCTTCTGGCCGGTGACCGGCAGTTCCTGTCGATGCTGACCTCCCATGAATTGGATGATGAGGCGCTGAGAATCTCGGAAGCTGTCCTGGAAATTCTGAACCAGACATTTGGTCGGGATGGGGCGGATCACCCCTTATTCCTGCGGCTTGGGTTGTCCAAGGAAATGTATCACCGTCTTCTGGATATCGAAGACCGGCGTAAGACCAAAGGTGAGACCAATCTGAGTGACAAGGACCTGGCGTTGTTGCTGACGGTTCCATTCATGCTGACTGCGGAACAGATTGGCCCGAGCTTTCCGGACAAATACAAGGACAAGATTTTGTCGATCCGTCGCGAGCAGGCAGAAAAGTTGCGACAGACCATGGGAGATATGTTCTTGCCGGTGTGCCCCGACGTCTATGTCCCGCGTCTGACCGCGATGGAGAATGCACTTTACGGGCGGGTGTCTTTGATGGCGGGTGCCAAGGCGGACGAGATCGAGGACGTGGTCGCAGAGGTTCTCAATGAAGCTGGGTTGCGTCGTCGCGCCGCTGCGATCATCTATGATTTGCCAGCCGGTCTGGGGGGGAATAACCTTCCAACCGTCTTTCAGGAACGCGCCGCATTTTCCCGTGCTGGGATCAAACGCCCGGACATTCTGATTCTTGATAAAATTCTGGCCAGCCACGATTCCGAGAGCCGCTTACGAACCCGGCTGAAACTGCGCGAATTGCTACCGGATTCGATCATGATCTTCATGGAGGATCACTTTGCCCACCCCGAAGCGTATGATATTTTTGTCGATGTCAAGGATGGCCGTATCGACGGTGTCTCGCGCACCCAAGCCGAGACTGAGGACACCGCCTCGGATGATCTTTCGCGTAAACTCAAGATTATCTCTTCGACCGAATTGTTCTCGCGTCTCGATGGGCGAAATCAACGCCTTCTGGCATTTTCTGCCCAATGGTATGAGGCGGCAAAAGGGCAAGTGATCTTTTCGCGCGGTCAGGTCCCCGATGCGGCCTATCTTTGTATCTCGGGCCAGGCCAGCCTTGAGTGGATGGAGGAAAATGGGCAAATGCGTTCATTGTCCACGGTCGAGGCCGGTCGATTGATCGGGGATCTGGCGATCATCACCGGTGACACACGACAGTTGGATCTGGTTGCAACAACCGATTGCACCTTCTTGCGAATTGGTGCCGAGGAATTGCGGGCTGTCATCGAAAGCGATGCCGGCGTCGCAACCCAGCTTCTGATTACTGTGGCCGGTTACCTGACAACGGCCGGAGAACGATTGCGCAACACGAACACGTCGATCAACGCGGATGATCAGCCTCAGGCATCAGAACATGATGCGTCACGCTGATCAGGCATATCGCGCCCATCGGCTTTTGTTGACCGACGCCCGTCAGTATCCGGAATTGTGGCGGTTGTTCCTGGGGTTGATGCTTGTGGTCGTGGTGGTCATCGCCATGAACGGTGTTTTACTGAGCGTGCTTGTGGGGTTAGGACCTGCTGATAGTGTCAACGGGGTTTTCGATGGCTCGTCTCCGGTTGCGGTGCTGCTGCTGCTGTCCAGCTTCGGCTTCATCACGCTGGGGGTAGCAGTGGCTGCCCGCGTGGCGCAGCATCGCGGGTTTACCAGTATTCTGGGCCCGGTTTCGTTGCTGAAACAACAATTCCGGGCGGTCTTATGGGCGCTTTTCCTTCTGGGTTTCGTCCTGACGGTTCTGCCACCTTACGATTTCGGAACCCCACTGGAACCGAACCTGCCACTGTCCAGATGGCTATTGTTGCTGCCACTTTCTGCAACTGCGGTTCTGATTCAGACAAGCGCCGAAGAGATCCTGTTCCGTGGCTACCTTCAGCAATGCCTGGCAGTTCGATTCAACTCACGCGTGATCTGGATGGGCGTTCCGTCCCTGTTGTTTGCCATTGGGCACTTTGATCCGCTTACCACAGGTGACAACGCTTTGCTGGTCTCCCTTTGGGCGTTCGTTTTCGGGATACTGACAGCTGATCTGACTGCACGAGCGGGCACGTTGGGACCTGCTATCGCCCTGCATTTTTTCAATAATTTCACAGCGCTTTTGTTGATTTCGCTTTCGGATAACATCAGCGGCCTGGCGTTGTATCATATCCCGTTCGATCCAGCGGACACAGAATCCCTGCGACCGTGGCTCTTTGTCGATTTCGCGATCATGTTTGTGGGTTGGCTTACGGTCAGGCTGGTGCTTAGGCGCTGATTGCAATTCCTTCCGTTGCGTCTTATTTGACGTCAACGCCGCTCTAGCCAAGGTTCCGACATGAACTGGATCACAAACTACGTCCGCCCCCGGATCAACTCGATCTTCTCGCGCCGCGAAGTGCCCGAAAACCTTTGGCACAAATGCGATGAATGCGGCACCATGCTGTTCCATCGTGAATTGGCGGAAAACCAGAATGTTTGCACCCAGTGTGACCATCATATGCCGATTACGCCGCGCGAACGTTTTGCGCATCTGTTCGATGGGGGTATTTTCACCGAGGTCGAGGTGCCCGCACCCAAAGATGACCCGCTGCAATTCCGCGATCAGAAAAAATACCCTGACAGAATGAAGTCGGCGCAGAAGAAGACAGGCGAGAAAGAGGCCATGCTCGTCGTCACAGGTGAAATAGGACGCACACCCATCGTGGCTGCGGCGCAGGATTTTTCCTTTATGGGCGGTTCAATGGGTATGTATGTCGGCAACGCCATCATTGCTGCTGCACAAGAGGCCGTGAAGCTCAAGCGCCCGCTGGTTCTGTTTTCGGCGGCAGGCGGCGCGCGCATGCAGGAAGGTATTCTGAGCCTGATGCAGATGCCGCGCACGACGGTCGCCGTCGAGATGCTGAAAGAGGCGAACCTGCCTTACATCGTCGTGCTGACCCACCCGACAACAGGGGGTGTGACCGCGTCATATGCAATGCTGGGCGATATCCATATTTCGGAACCCAATGCGTTGATCTGCTTCGCCGGACCGCGTGTTATCGAACAGACAATTCGGGAAAAACTGCCGGAAGGCTTTCAACGCGCCGAATACCTGCTGGATCACGGCATGTTGGACCGTGTCACCAAGCGGACCCAGATGCGCGACGAACTGATCACGATCACCCGGATGCTGATGAATCAGCCACCTGCGGTCAAAGGGGATCTGCCCGCGCCTTCACCGGATCCGATCGGGGAAGAAGCGCCCGCCAAGGACAAGACGGAGTCATGACCAGCCCGACATCGGACGTCATCCTTGACCGGATGATGGCCCTGCACCCCAAGATCATCGATCTGACCTTGGATCGCGTCTGGCGCTTGCTGGCGGCGCTGGATAACCCTCAGTTAAAACTGCCCCCTGTGATCCACATCGCAGGCACCAATGGCAAAGGTTCGACCCAAGCCATGCTCCGCGCCGGGCTTGAGGGGGCAGGGTTGTCCGTGCACGCCTATACCTCGCCCCATTTGGCGCGGTTCCACGAACGCATCCGATTGTCTGGTGCGTTAATCTCGGAACCCGATCTGACGGCAGTGCTGGACGAGTGCTATGCCGCCAATGGGGGCGAGAATATTACCTATTTCGAGATCACAACCTGCGCTGCCCTGCTGGCTTTTGCACGCAGCAGCGCCGATTTTGCCTTGCTTGAGGTTGGCCTCGGAGGGCGTCTGGACGCAACGAATGTAATCGAACAACCGGCAGTCACAGTGATCACGCCGGTATCAATTGACCACGAACAGTTCCTGGGGGACACGCTGGGTAAGATCGCGGCGGAGAAGGCGGGCATCATCAAGCCGGGTGTACCCTGTATCGTTGGTCCCCAAGAGGATGATGCTCTCGAGGTGATCGAATACACTGCTGCCCGCTTGGGCGCGCAATTGCTGGTGCATGGCCAGCATTGGCACATCCAAGAAGAAAACGGACGTCTGATTTACCAAGACGAAACGGGTCTTCGCGACTTGCCCCTGCCGAACCTGCTGGGCGGGCATCAAATTCAGAACGCAGGCACCGCGCTGGCTGTACTTCGACATCTCAAGCTGGGGGATGACGCATACGAAGCCGCCGTGACCAAAGCCGAATGGCCCGCACGGATGCAGCGCTTAAAATCCGGCCCGCTGGTGGCGCAGGCCGGTGGGGCGGAGCTTTGGCTGGACGGCGGTCATAACGCGGCCGCCGGACAGGCTCTGGCGAAGGTTCTGAACGATTTGCCGGATCGCCCGACTCATCTAATCTGCGGTATGCTGAATACCAAGGATATCACTGGTTACCTGGCTCCGCTGGCCGCTCAGGCTCAGAGCCTCACCGCAGTTTCCATCCCCGGAGAACCCAATACACTCAGCGCTGAGGACACGGCAGCCGCCGCAACGCGGGTCAACCTGCCCGCAAGCACGGCAGACAATGTGTCTGCCGCCCTGAAGGCCATCCTGACCAAGTCCCCGGACGCTCGTGTCCTGATTTGCGGGTCCCTCTACCTGGCCGGAAACATCCTGCGCAAGCACAGTTAAATCTTCATCTTTTTAAAAATACTCCGGGGGAGACCGGCCTATCGGGCTGGGCGGGGGCAGAGCCCCCTATTTGCCCCAATCTTTGCCCTGCATTTCGCGCAGTCGCGACGCGGTGCGCTCAAATTCAAACGTGCCTTCGCCCTCGACATACAGCATTTCCGGTGCATCGGCGGCCGAACAGATCAATCGGACATGGGCCTCATAGAGGGCATCGATCAGAGTCACGAACCGTTTGGCTTCATTAAAATTGTTTCGCGATAGACGAGGAACATCCTCAAGCACCAGCACCTTCAGCGCCTCGGCAATCGCCAGATAGTCCCCTGGGCCCAGCATTCGACCACATAAGTCATAAAACGAGGCGCGCGCGACCCCATTGCGATATGCGGGCAAAACAACCTCGCGCCCTTTTACATGCAGCACCAGCGGTTCGGCAGGACCACCCGAAAGATCAATCCAGACCGCGCGGATTTTCGATCGGGCTTCGGGTCCAATTGGCGAGAAATAGACCGGTGCGCCCTCAAGCCTGCTCTGACGATAGTCGGTTGGCGATATCAGTTCCCAGACCTGAAGCTGTTCCTTGATGTGCTGGATGAAGGGCAGGAACAGCTGACGGTTCAGCCCGTCTTTATAAAGGTCATCCGGGTGCCGGTTCGAGGTCGTGACAACCACCACACCCCCCTCATGCAGCATGTCAAACAGCCTGCCCACAATCATCGCATCGGTGATATCGGTAATCTGCATCTCGTCAAAGGCCAGGACCTTTACAGATCTGACGACCTGGTCGGCTACAGGTGCCAAAGCGTCTTCGACACCATCCTCCCGGGCTTTGTGAAGACCCGCATGTATCTCTTGCATGAAGGCATGGAAATGAACCCTGCGTACGGGCACATCGTCCATAGTATCGACGAACATATCCATCAGCATCGACTTGCCGCGCCCGACGCCGCCCCACAAATACAACCCCTTGGGTGGGGCAGGAGCCTTGCGAAAAAATCCGCGTTTCACCGGTTCGTTGAGTGCCGTGCGGATGCGCTCGAAATGGGGCAGTACTGCTTCCTGCGCATCATCACGGGTCAGGGTGCCATCCGCGATGCGGGTCTCATAGAGCGAAATCAGATCCGTCATACCCGAGCCATAACGTCCCGTCTGAGCATTGAAAAGAAACGTTTCCCACGATTCATCAAATTTACTTATCCTCCGCCGCAAAACTCCTGAATTGACGGAGCAGAGGTATCAGGTGACAACTGCCGCCAGAAACTTCCGGAGGCACCATGCCGCAGCATGCCCGAATGCTAAATCCGATCCTCATCGTCGGCTGTATCGTCATCACGGTCAGCTTTGCCGTACGCGCGTCCTTTGGTGTCTTTCAGATTCCGATTGCTGACGAGTTCGGGTGGCTTCGCAGCGAGTTTTCGATGGCCATCGCGATCCAGAATCTGGCATGGGGCATCGGTCAGCCCATCTTCGGGGCCATTGCCGAAAAAATCGGCGATCGACGCGCTATTATTCTGGGGACGCTGACCTATGCGGCGGGCCTGGTCCTGTCCGCTTGGTCCGTCACTCCGTTCGAACATCAGACCTATGCCTGGCTTGTCGGGTTTGGCGTTGCGGGTACAGGATTTGGTGTTGTCCTTGCCGTCGTCGGGCGCGCGTCCTCTGATCAAAACCGTTCCATGTCTCTCGCGATTGTCACAGCGGCCGGTAGCATGGGGCAGGTCATTGGTGCCCCAACCGCCGAATGGATGCTGACTTTTCTGCCCTGGCAACAGGTCTTTATCGTCTTCGCCCTCGCGATATTGGCGCTGATCCTGACATTGCCACTCATGCGGGCGCCGCAGCAAATCAGCAAGGCCGGGCTTGAAGAGACGATGGGACAAATCCTGCGCAAGGCCTTCCATGATCCATCTTTTGCACTGATCGCCATCGGGTTCTTCAGTTGCGGATATCAATTGGGTTTTGTGACTGCGCATTTTCCCGCATTTGTGACCGAAATGTGCGGCCCGATACAGCCCGGCGGGGTTCTGGACTCAATCGGAATAACGTCCACCTCCGCCCTTGGCGCGGTTGCGATTTCATTGATCGGACTGGCAAATATCAGTGGCACCCTTCTTGCAGGTTGGGCGGGTAATCACTTTCCCAAGAAATACCTGCTGGCATTGGTCTACACCGGGCGGACTTTGGCCGCAGCCGCATTCATCGTTTTCCCGATCACGCCGCTGTCGGTTATCGTTTTCTCGCTTGTCATGGGATCGCTTTGGCTGGCGACGGTTCCGCTGACATCGGGTCTTGTCGCGCATCTTTACGGTGTGCGCTACATGGGCACGCTTTATGGTCTTGTGTTCCTGAGCCACCAGGTCGGGAGCTTTCTCGGCATCTGGTTGGGCGGGCGGATGTATGACCAATATGGCGACTACACTGTGGTCTGGTGGATCGGTATCGCCATCGGTGCATTCAGTGCCGTGGTGCATTTGCCCATCCGAGAGAACCGCGCGTCTCTCGCTGTGGCCTGAGCAGGTCCACCGGCTTTAATTGTGAGGTGAACACAGCGTTTAGCGGATCGCCAGAGCTCCGGCAGGTACCGACATGCCGTCACGCAGGGTTCGGCTCAGCCCTGATGTTCCGGAAACAACCCCGCCAATCCGTTCTCTGAGGCCGCGCATACGCCGCGTTCGGTAATCAGCCCGGTCACCAGACGATTGGGGGTGACGTCGAAGGCCGGATTTCCGCCCTCGGTGCCATCTGGAGTGACGCGAAGATTGGCAATTTCACCCCGATCGTCGATACCCATCACATGCGTCACCTCGGTCTGATCGCGTTCTTCAATCGGAATTTCAGACACACCGTCATGCACTGTCCAATCAATCGTGGGGGAAGGCAGCGCGACGTAGAACGGAACACCGTTGTCATGCGCGGCCAGCGCCTTGAGATACGTGCCGATCTTGTTGCACACGTCCCCTTGCGCGGTGGTGCGGTCGGTCCCGGTGATCACCGCATCCACCATCCCGTGCTGCATCAGGTGTCCTCCTGCGTTGTCCACGATATAGCGATGCGGAATGCCGTGTTCACCCAGTTCCCAGGATGTCAGCGCACCCTGATTGCGGGGGCGGGTTTCATCCACCCATACATGGATGGGAATACCTGCTTCATGGGCATGATACATCGGGCTGGTGGCTGTGCCCCAATCCACGGTTGCCAGCCAACCCGCATTGCAATGGGTCAGTAAACGAACAGGTTCGCCTTCCGGTTTCTTGGCCGCGATGTCCTTGATCAGCTGCAATCCGTGCCGCCCGATCGAGGCATTGATCTCAACATCTTCGTCCGCCACCTCCTGAGCCAGCTGCCAGGCGCGCTCGGACCGGTCGCTCCGCGCCAGCGGCATCAATGCATCGCGGCATCTTTCCAGCGCCCATTTCAGGTTGATTGCCGTCGGGCGGGTTGCGTGCAGAACCTCATAGGCGTGTTCGAATGCAGCGTCAGAGCTGTCGCGTGACATCTGTTCTGCGATCCCGAACGCGGCTGTCGCGCCGATCAGAGGGGCGCCCCGAACCCACATGTCCCGAATGGCGGTGGCAAAATCATCCAGTGACTTCAGCGTCACGATCCGAAAGTCATGGGGCAACCATCGCTGGTCGATGATGCGAACTTCCGCTTCTGATTTGTCCCACCAGATCGACCTGTAATGCGCGCCTTTGACTTTCATAATCTAACCTCTGAACTGAAATATGTGGGCTTTTGGTGCCTAACCTGCGTCTTATACCCGGCGTTGTAAACCAGTGGGTCATAATACGGGCCCTGATGGTCTCCGAAAACCGCATCAAACCCGGCGGGCGGCACGCAGTTCCTGCTCCAGCCGGTCCAGAAAGCGCGAGCGGTCGGCCTTGCCAAAAGGTTTCCCGCCCCCTTGCTGTCCCAGCGGGTTCGAGGCGCGCAGGTCAGCCATCAGATCACGCATCGCCAGTTGTTGGCCGATATTGGCGGCTGTGAACGCCTCGCCATTGGGCCGCAGTACACGCGCACCCGCCTCGATACATCTGGCGGCCAGCGGGATATCGGATGTGATAACCACATCCCCGGGACCGCACCGATTGGCGATCCACTTGTCCGCCTCGTCCGCGCCCTGAGATACAACCACGATTTCGACCAGTGGATTGGCAGACGGGCGCAGGCCGCCATTCGAGACCAGCTTGACCGGCACTTTGTGGCGTGTGGCGACGCGTTCTGCCTCGGCTTTTACCGGGCAGGCGTCACCATCCACATACAGGGTTGTCACGCCTGTTTCGCCTGTTTGGATGCCGGTTTGGTCTTGGGTGCCTTGCGCACCTTGAACTCTTCGGGGATCGGCATCCGGTTGAACGCATCAAGCCCGGCAATTTTGTATGCCTCGGCCAGAGTGGGGTAGTTGAACGTGTTCTGGACAAAGTAATCCACAGTCCCCTTCAGGTTCAGGACCGCCTGCGCAATGTGGATCAGCTCGGTTGCGCCTTCGCCAACGATCTGAACGCCGAGCACCCGGCGGGTTTTCAGGGAAAACAGCATTTTCAGCATGCCATGTTCCAATCCCATAATATGCCCGCGTGACGTTTCTCTGAACCGAGCCACACCGACCTCGTATGGAATTCCTCTCTCTTGCAGTTCCTCTTCCGACATGCCGCAGGTCGAGATTTCGGGGACCGAGTAGATGCCGTAGGGATACCACGGGCTTTCCGGCAGGGTCGGGGTTTCAAGGGCGTGGCATGCCGCGACACGACCTTGCTGCAAGGACGTGGAAGCCAGGGATGGGTGGCCGATCACGTCACCGGTCGCGTAGATATGGGAAGCCGAAGTTTGGTAGGTTTTACGATCCACGCCGATACGGTTTCGATGATCGGTTTCGATGCCCACCGCATCCAGATTCAATGCAGATGTGGCCCCCATTCGACCCGCAGCGAACAACAGCATCTCGGCCCGGATGTGGCGGCCATTGTCCAGCGTCACTTCGACATGCGTGCCGGCGTCCTCGATTTTCTCGACTGCCGATCCAAGACGAAGATCGACGCCATTCTCCCGGATCTGATGTGTGAAATCATGGATCAGGGTCTTGTCTATGAAATCCAAAAAGCTGTCACGGGGTTCAATCAGAGTGACCCGGACATCCAGCGCCGAGAACATCGTGGCATATTCAACGCCGATCACACCGGCCCCGATCACGCAGAGCGAGCGGGGGATTTCCTCCATCTCAAGGAAATCATCGCCATCCACAACGGTTTTGCCGTTGAATGGCACGTAATCCGGACGGTAGGTCTTGGTCCCGGTGGCGATCAGGAACTTGGCGGCGGTCAGGCGCGTGGTCTCGCCCGCATCGGTCGCAACCTCGATCTCGTGTGGGCCGACGAATTTTGCCAGCCCGTTCAAGGTTTCGACATGGTTGCGGTTGAACTGATGCTCCAGCACATCCACCTCGTGGTCCAGCGTCATGTGCAATCGCGCTTTCAGGTCTTCTGCCCTGATCTGATCCTTGACCCGGTAGGAGCGGCCATAAAAGCTGCGCTCGCGCCAGCCGGACAGGTTCAGAACCGTCTCGCGCAGAGTTTTCGAAGGGATTGTCCCGGTATGAACTGATACGCCGCCAAACCGATCCTTGCGGTCAATGACCAAAACGCGACGCTGCAGCTTGCCCGCCTGAATTGCAGCTGCCCGTCCCGATGGGCCCGATCCGATGATGATAAGGTCATAGTCGAAATCGCTCATACTTTAATCCCCGTACAGCGCTTCGGCGTGGAAGGTTATGTGATCTTCCATGAAGGAAGAGACGAAAAAGTAAGAGTGATCGTAACCGGGTTGCAGGCGGAAGGTGGCTTGTTGACGACGTTTTGCAATCGCTTGCGCCAAGGCCTCGGGACGTAGCAAATCCATGAATTGATCACTGGCGCCCGTGTCGATCAGAATAGGGCCGTCAAAGCCTTTGTCTTCCATCATCAACGAGGCGTCATGTTTTGCCCATGCTGCGGAATCGTCACCCAGATAGGCCCCGAGCTGTTTGCGGCCCCAATCCGCTCCGGTCGGGTTTGAAATGGGTGCAAAAGCCGAAACAGACCGGTATCGTCCGGGCAGGTTCATAGCCAGAGTCAGAGCGCCATGCCCGCCCATGGAATGCCCGGTGATCGCTTGCCGGGCGCTATCGATGGCAAAATTTTCGGCCAATAAGCTCGGTAGCTCTTCGGCCACATAATCCCACATGTTGAAGTGCGGAGCCCAGGGGGTCTGAGTTGCGTTAACGTAGAATCCGGCACCCTGACCGAGATCATAATCTTCGTGATCAGCGACACCTTCGCCTCGGGGGGAGGTGTCGGGAAAGACCAATGCGATGCCCTGTTCGGCGGCCCAGCCCTGCGCCCCGGCCTTTGTCATGGCGTTTTCATGGGTGCAGGTCAGGCCTGAGAGATACCACAGAACCGGAACCGGCCCATCCTTGGCCTCGGCTGGCAGAAAGAGGCCAAAGGTCATGTCACATTGACAGGCCGAGGACACATGGCGATACACGCCTTGCACACCGCCAAAGCAAGCGTTTTCTGAAAGAGCTTCCATCAGGAACATTCCTTGTGTTGCGTTGCGCCATGGCTAGCGTCCTGTTGCGCTGGCGTAAAGTGCGGGAGCCTCCGGCGGGAGTATTTTTGAAAAGATGAAGTCTAGAGGGTGCCGACCCAACTGATGACCAGCGGCACGGTCAGAATGCTGATCATGGTCGACAGCAATATTGCAGCAGACGCGCGGTGGGGTGCGATCTGGTAATGAGCTGCCAGCATGTAAACGTTGCCTGCCACGGGTAAGGCCGCTGCGGCCACGGCAACCGTTGCTGTGAACGGTTGAACCGGGATGACGTAGATGACCATAGCCGCGACGCAAATGGGGTGCAGGACAAGTTTGCAGAAGCTTAGCCAGCCTGCGATTTCGACGCGCTCGGCGGATTTTGTCGCCAGGGATGCCCCGATCGCAAACAGCGCGCCGGGGGTGGCAGCCCCGCCGAGAATGGTCAGAAAATCAACGGCGGGGCCGGGGACGGGAATGCGCAGGGCCGACCAGATCATTCCCGCAGATATTGACAGGATCATCGGGTTTTTAAGCAGGCCCAGTCCGATCAGATGCAAGGTTTGCAAGCTAAGCCGCCCATCACGACCACCATTGATCAGGATGACGATCAAAGAGGAAAAGACCACCAGATCGACAGTCAAAACCAGCATGACCGGCCCGATTGCCGCGTCAGACAGAAGCACGGCCAGCATGGGCAGACCCAGAAAGCCGACATTTCCGATAGCGGCGCATTGCGCTTCGACTGCGGCAGTGGGAACGTCCAGCCCCCGGATATACGCCACCAGTGTTGCCAGCCCATAAACGGCGACGGTGCCGATCAGGTAGCCGACGATCAGGCGAGCGTCGAATATCTGCTCGAACGGGAGCGTCGCCGCAAAGCGGAACAGCATTGCGGAGAGCGCGAAATAGAAGACGAACTTTGTCAGATACGCCGTCGCTTCTTCTGGAAAGAAGCGGCTGCGCCCGGCCCAGTATCCAAGGCCGATGATTGCGAAGAAGGGCAGGGTGCGCAGGAAAATCTCGACCATGTGCAACGTGTTAGCACGGTTTGCACGCGCTTCAAGACCTAAGGGATTTGCTTATCCAGTCACGGGTATTTGAAGTGACGTCAAGACACGGACACGTCATGCGACGTGAGAATCGTTGAAACTGAACCGCTCGGTTTATAGATTCACGAAAAGTATCACGTCAGGAGACCTCATGTCCCAAGCCGCCACCATCCTCCGCACGGGCCGAAAGTTCGATCAAGTTTTGCGCGGAGCACGAGAGGTGTTCATGGCGGATGGGTTCGAAGGCGCCAGTGTTGACGACATTGCGCGGGCTGCGGGTGTATCGAAAGCGACCCTGTACAGTTATTTTCCCGATAAACGCCTGTTGTTCACGGAAGTTGCCCAAACAGAATGCAGCCTGATGGCGCAACGCATTCTTTCGATGATAGACGAGACGAAACCGGCGCGCGAGGTTCTGACGATTGCCGCCACCCAGTTGACGGCGTTTCTGGTCTCTGACTTTGCTCAGCAGGTTTTTCGTGTATGCGTTGCGGAACGGGACCGGTTCCCGGAACTGGGCAAGGCCTTTTACGAGGCCGGGCCAAAAAACGGAACCAATCACCTGGCTGCTTATCTTGAAAAAGCCGTGGCTAAGGGCGAGCTGGTCATCGAAGATATTCACATGGCGGCGGAACAGTTCTCGGAACTGTGCAAGGTGCGGCTGTGGGGGCGTGCGGCTTTTGGAATTCAAAGCAGCTTTGGCCAGCACGAAATCGACGAAGTCGCGTTGCAGGCCGTTGATATGTTTATGGCCCGGTACGGCGCCCGGAGCTGACGGCGTTTAGGGGCTCTGTATTAGCCATTTCGAACTGTTGGTGCACACATCGCGTCAAAAAAAGGGCGCGCTGCGTCCAAGACACCTTAATTGAGAATATATTCCTACTTTGCCTTGTTGTGAGATGTAACGAGAGCGCGCCAGTCTCGTGCCCCCGCGTTATTAGGTTTGAAACTTCACATTTTTGACATGGCGCGCAGAGCCAAACTGTAAAGATGGTGGAAGGACCACCGCGCGTTATACTGACTAGTACACGCCAGGTTCTTTGTATTGATCGAGTCAGTTTCAGATCGAGGTTTTTCTAGCGGTTTCAGAGGGGATGTTCTGAAACAATTGAAACACGAGATTTGGGTATTGAAACAGCACTGAAACACCCATGTTTTAGAAAGTTGGGATGACGGTTGGTATGGCAAATGATTTCAAGGAAATCGAGAAAGCACGCGATTTGTTGCGTGATGCCATCGAGTCGCTGAAAGAAGGGTTTGCCCTTTATGACGATGACCGTCGGCTTGTGATGTTCAATCAGCGATATGCTGAAATGAACAAAGGCGTACGCGATCTGCTGGAACCCGGGCTGGATTGGGAAATCCTGATGCGCGAGACAGCGCGCCGGGGCATCTATGCCGATGCCATCGGCAACGAAGAAAAATGGGTGTCGGACAGGCTGGCCAACGGGATCGAGTTCATCCAGGATTTCGAGCTGACTGAAACTGATGGGCGCACATACCTAGTGTCTGTCCATCCCACCCAGTTGGGTGGGTTTGTCGTCACCCGGGAAGACATCACCGAGCGGAAGCGGATCGAAGTCGAAGAACGCGACGGCGATCTTTTGATCCGGAAAGTATTGGATGCGAGTTCCGCCGTGGTGACCATGGCCAGAATTGGCGATGGGCAGCTACTGTATCGTTCGCCCGCCGCGCTGGAGATGTTCGGGCCTGCCAAGTCGGCCCGCGAACATTATGCCACGCCGGATGATCGCGCCGATTTCGTCACGCAGTTGCTGGCTGATGGGCGGGTTGATGACTACAAGCTGGATTTGCTGAACGCCAAGGGGCAGGTGTTTCCGGCATCGATCTCATCGCAGTTGATCGACTACAAAGGCGAAGACGTCATTGTCACCAGTATCATCGATCTGACGGTCCAGAAAGAGGCGGATGCCTTGATCCGGCAAGTTCTGGAGGCCTACCCCGCCGCAATAAACATGACGAAAGCGGAAACCGGTGAAGTGCTTTATGCCACACCGGAGATGACTGCGCTCTTAGGCAATTCGGCAAGTTCGAAAACCTATTACGCCGATCCGACCGAACGTGCACGATACTTGCACGAGCTGCGCGAGGCAAAATCGCTGAAAGACCGGCGGGTCGAATTCATCGATGCAAATGGGCGGCGATTTTGGGCGGCGGATTCCTCGCGCTTGATCGAATTCAACGGGGAAGAAGTGATTGTCTCGAATACGCGGGACCTGACGGATGAGCTGGCCATTGAAGAAGAGCTTTCGAAACAACGCGAATTGCTGTTCCAGAATGAAAAGATGTCCGCGCTGGGTGAATTGCTTGCTGGCGTGGCGCATGAATTGAACAACCCGTTATCGGTCGTGGTTGGGCATTCGCTTATGCTGAAGGAAGAGATCACCGATCCCGATTTGACAGTCAGGATCGAGAAGATCGGCAAATCGGCGGAGCGGTGCGCCAAAATCGTCAAGACATTTCTAGCCATGGCGCGGCAGAAACCCAGTAAGATCGAGCCCGTGGATTTGGCCAGTGTGATCGAAACCGCAGCTGATGTGGTGGGATATGGGGGCAAATCCGGTGACATCTCGATCCGGCAAAGCCTCCCCGTTGGGCTGCCGCCGATTGCGGTCGATGCGGATCAGATTACACAGGTTATCATCAACCTGATTATCAATGCCGAACAGGCGATAAACGCCTCTGGGCACGGAGATTTTATTGAGCTCTCCGCCACAGCGAAGCCCGAGACGAGGATGGTCGAAGTGCTGGTCCGGGACAATGGGCCCGGTATCCCGCAAGCGCTTCGCCCCCGTATTTTTGAACCGTTTTTTACGACCAAAGAAGTCGGAGAAGGCACCGGGATTGGTCTGGCCTTTTGTCACCGCATCATTCTGGCTCATGGGGGTCAGATAAGGCTCGACTCGTCCGGGGTGTCCGGTACCTGTTTTCGGATCACGCTGCCAATGGCGGCCGATCAGGCCGCTGACACCGAAACACCTGCAGCGCTTGGTTCGCCTTTGGCAAATCGCAGGGTACTGGTCGTGGACGATGAGGCTGAAGTCGGTGAACTGAACGCTGAAATTCTGAGGAAAGACGGGTTTGACGTCGATTTTGTGACCTCTGGAGAAGAAGCGATCCGCTGTCTGCAGAGGGAGAGGTACCATGTCCTTATCAGCGATTTGAACATGCCTGATGTCGATGGACGACGCATTTACGAGACGTTGCAGGCCCAATTCCCGGACATGTTGACTCGGACGGCCTATGTCACGGGCGACACGATGGGGGAAAGCTCGTCGGCGCTGTTACAGGAATCCGGTCTGCCTTATCTGGAAAAGCCGGTGTCGCCAGTCGAATTGAGGACACTTGTCGGCAAGTTGTTGGCCGACCAAAAGGACCACTCATGATGGATAAACAAGTCAACCATATCCTGGTTTGTGATGACGAGGTGGATGTTCGCGAAATGCTGCAGGAATATCTTGGCAAACGCGGCTACAAGGTGTCGGCAGCATCTGGGGGGCAGGAACTTCGCGACATTCTCTCGGTGGATACAGTTGATGTCATGATCATGGACATCAACATGCCAAAGGAGGACGGTCTGTCTATCCTGAGATCACTGCGTCCTGAAAACACGACCCCAGTCATAATGCTGACTGCAGCAGGCGATGTAGTGGACCGGATCATTGGTCTGGAAATGGGCGCGGATGATTATCTTGGCAAGCCGGTGGACCTTCGGGAGCTGGAGGCCCGGATCAAAGCAATCATCCGGCGCGAGGCCATCAGAAGTACACCGGAAACCGGGCAATCGGAAGGTAACGGTGCTATGTTTGGCGAGTTTACGCTGGATCTGGAGGCAGCAAAGCTGCTGGCGGCAGATGGCTCTGAGGTTCAGTTGACGGCGATGGAATATAGCTTGTTGAAAGTGTTCGCGGAAAACAAGGGTCGTGTGCTGAACCGGGACCAACTGCTGGAACAGGCGCATGACCGGTCCTGGGACCCGTTTGATCGCAGTATCGATATCAGGATTTCCCGGCTACGCCGCAAGCTTGAAACAAATCCGGAAAAGCCGGAAATTATCCGAACCGTGCGTGGCATCGGATATGTGTACGATCCGAAGTGACAAGGTAGGGAATTGGAATGTGGTGCAACGTCAATGCCTCGGCTACGGTGCTGCGTGTTTCATAAGTCTTTATTTTAGATCGTAAATCAGAGTGCGACACATGTCGCAGTCATCCGACAAGTGAAATGACGATCGGAAGGCTAACGGCGGAAAGCGCGGTGCCAAACAGCACGGCGCGGGCCGCCAGTCCGACACTTATGCCTTCGGCACGCGCCATGACATAGACATTTGCCGCCGGTGGCAGAGCGCCCATGATGATGGCCGTTGCAACCCATATAGGATCAAAACCGCCAAAGATCAGGAAGATGCAGGCCACCAACACAGGGTGCAGCACCAGTTTGCCGAAAAGGCATGTCCCTAATGGGACATCCAGATGGTTGGCCTTGTGGCGCGACAGAGTCAGGCCCAGCGAAAACAGCGCGGCCGGAGCCGCCGCATTTCGGAACCCGTCCAACGGTGTATTGATGAACGCGGGTAAGCCAAGCCCGCTGGCGGCAAACACAAGCGCCGCGAGTGTCGCCAGGATGAACGGATGTCGTATGACCTGACCCAGAGACCCCACGAGCCCTCGGAGCGAAAGGCCGTCATCTCGGATCATCGCTGGCCAGATCGTGAAGATCAGCAATACATCGGCGCAGAAAATGAAGGCCGCCGGGGCTCCTGCAGCGGGTCCAAGAACTGCGACGGTCAATGTCGGGCCCATGTAACCAATATTAGAGTAACTGGCCGACAGGCCGTATACGGCGGCATGATGTTCGGACTTGGACAAGCGCCCTGTGCCCCAACCAAACACGAACATCAGCCCGGTTGCCATTGTGGTCAGCGTCAGGAACCCGACGATGTTCGACGCGCCGGGAGGAAGGTCCCGAACCGATTGGAACAGCAATGCGGGTAGTGCGATGTAGAATACAAACGCGTCCAACCATTTCTGCCCCTCGGCTGAAAGCCGGAGGAGTCTTTCGGCGATGACGCCTGCGAGAATATAGACGAAAAAGGGCGCAACCAGCCCAAGGCCAACAATCATTGTCGGCATTGGTTGCAAGAAAATCAGCTGACTGCAAGCAACGTTTTGGTCTCGTCCGGTCTCAGAATACAGGCTTGGGCGACAGGAACGTGTCGTTGAAATAGTTTCGCAGCACGCGCGTTGCGTCAGACAGGGTAGCCTGTTTGCGAAACGCCATGCCAACATCCATGGTCGGGATGTCGATACGGGTCTCGACTGTCTCGATCCGCCGGCCCTCCAATGACCAGGGGCGATAGACCATGTCCGACAGGATCGTGACACCGTGGCCATTGGCCACCATCGACCGTACGGCTTCGACCGACGATGTGCGCAACTTGATGTCGGGGGCGCAGTTATGCGCGTTCCAGTATTTCATGCTGGTATGCGCAGCCTCGTCCACGGTGAGCATGATATAAGGCTCACGAGCGATGTCCTGCAAAGCAACCGGGTCATTTGCGCTCAGCGGGTGGCCGGTGGGTAGCCATAATCTGCGCTGTGACTTCAGCAGTGTGACTGTTTCGATAGCCGGGTTCTGAATATTCGAGGTCAGTGCCACGGCCATGTCGATCTGATCGCTCAACAATTGCTGCTCGATACTTTGACGGTTCAACTCGACAATTTGGATGTCGAGCCCCGGATACAGCTGTGTCAGACGCCCCAGATGATATGGCAGGAAATACCCGATCACCGTATAGGTTGCCGCTAGACGGATCACACCGGACACATCTGAATCGCGCTGATCCAACACACGGGCCGCATCCAAACGTTCCAGAATATCTCGTGCCGAATGCAGGAATTGCTGTCCGGCCTCAGTCAGTTCCATACCCTGGGCGCGGCGCACGAAAAGGGCCGCGCCAAGTATGGCCTCGAGTTCGCGGATCGCCCCGGTGACGGCGGATTGAGAGATTGACAACAGCTTGGCCGCGCGGCTGACCTGTCCGGTTTCCGCAGTCGCGACGAAATATTTCAGATGTTTGAAATTCACGGTGAGATCACTCGGAAAGAATATCAGAAATAATGATAATGCATGAACGAAAAAAAGAAATATCAATTTTGGATAAAAAGACAATGATAGCTCCGTGCATTGGAATTAGGGGCTAGGTGGATGCGAGAGATCGTCGATCTGAACTGCGATATGGGCGAGGGTTTCGGCCATTGGGTGCTGGGCGATGCCCCTGAAGACAAAATCATGGAGATCATCAGTTCGGCCAATGTCGCCGCCGGGTTTCATGCAGGCGATCCCAACTCCATCGACCGTATGGCCAAGCTGGCACAGACCCATGGTGTCGGGCTTGGGGCGCATCCCGGGTATGCCGATCTGAGGGGGTTTGGGCGGCGCTATATCAACATGGATCCGGCCGAACTGATCAATGACATGGTCTATCAGATCGGTGCTGTGCGCGAATTCGGGCGCCGGTATGGGGCTCCGTTGCAGCACGTCAAACCACACGGTGCGCTCTATATGGAAGCGGCGGTGAACGAGGATCTGTCACAGTTGCTTGTCGACACATTGCAGGCGATCAGTCCCGACGCTTTGCTGTTTTGCATGGGGATTTCCAAGACGTATTCTGCCGCGAAGCGGGCTGGTCACCCGGTGATCCGCGAGTTTTTTGCCGATCGCGACTATGACAACAGCGGCTCTATCGTATTTGCCCGTAAGGTAGGTCGCCCCGACCCTGAGCAGGTGGCCCAGAAATGCGTAAAGGCCTGCAAGACCGGCAGGGTCACGACGGTTGAAGGTGATGAGCTTGAGATCGAATTTGAATCGATCTGCTTTCACTCGGATACGCCCGGGGCGCTCGAGATGGGTCGGGCTATTCGTAAAGGTCTGACAGACAACGGAATTCGCATCGCAACCGCTGGCGAAATCGTCGCGACGCTTTAATCGACACGTAGGAGATAACCGATGGCAGAGATCAAATCGCCCGTGCCCGGAACGTTCTATACTCAGGCCTCACCTGATGCGCCTGTTTACAAGTCCAAAGGCGATGCTGTCGCCGTCGGCGATGTGATTGGGCTGGTCGAGGTGATGAAGACCTTCATCGAGATCAAATCCGATGCCGCAGGAACCTTCGCGGGCTACACGGTCGAAAACGAGGCCGCTGTGACAGCCGGCCAGACCTTGGCACAACTGGACAGCTGACCTTATGGCCATCAAGCGCTTGTTCATAGCCAATCGTGGAGAGATTGCGGTGCGCATCAATCGCGCGGCGCAAGGATTGGGGATTCACACAATTCAGGCGTATTCCGAGGCTGATGGCGACATGCTTGGAGTCCGCATGGCTGACGAAAGTATCTGTGTCGGACCTGCGCAGGCGGCTCAGTCCTATCTGAACATTGACGGGCTGGTTCAGGCGGCGCAGGGCTGTGGTGCCGACGCAGTTCATCCCGGATATGGGTTTCTGGCTGAAAATGCAGATTTCGTCCGCGCAGTCGAGGCCGCAGGGATGCATTTCGTTGGTCCGTCTGCCGAAACGATTGACCGCATGGGCGACAAGGTGTCGGCCCGCCAGGCGGCACAAGCCGCAGGCGTACCGGTCGTGCCGGGTTCTCAGGGGCGGGTGGAGACAACTGATGACGCGTTGAATGTCGCGGAACAGATCGGCTATCCGGTGATGATCAAAGCCTCGGCCGGGGGCGGTGGAAAGGGCATCCGCGTCGCGCAGAATGCACAGGAGTTGGCGCAGATGGCCCCGCAGGCGCAAGCCGAGGCGCAGGCCGCCTTCGGAGACGGCGGGCTTTATCTGGAACGCGCAATCCAATCCCCGCGCCATATCGAGGTTCAGATTTTGGGTGATGGCACCAACGCGGTCCATTGTTTTGAACGTGAATGCTCGATGCAGCGCCGACGCCAGAAAGTATGGGAAGAGGCCGGTGCCGTCTGTCTGACGGACGCTACACGCGCCAGCCTGTGCGCCTCCGCTGTCGCCCTAGCGAAATCTGTCAACTATGTCGGCGCAGGTACGCTGGAATACTTGTACGACAGCGCCACGAATGAGTTCTTCTTTATCGAAATGAACACGCGTATTCAGGTCGAACACCCCGTGACCGAGATGATCACAGGGCTGGACCTTGTACAGGAAATGATCCGGGTGTCAGGGGGCGAACCCCTTTCGATTACGCAGGATCAGATCAAGCGACAGGGACATGCGATTGAAGTGCGGATCAACGCCGAGGACCCGGCGCTTCAATTCATGCCGTTTCCGGGTCAGGTCGGACAGATACGCGTGCCCGAAGGCGAAGGTGTCCGGTTTGATCACTTTTTGTATGAAGGTTATCAAATCCCGCCCTTTTACGACTCGCTTCTGGGCAAGCTGATTGTCCATGCCCCGTCTCGTGCAGATGCGATCAGCAAACTGAGCAAAGCGCTGCAAGACCTGTCTCTTGAAGGTTTGAAAACCACCATTCCCCTGCATCAGGCGCTGGCTGCAGATGCCAGTGTTCTGGCCGATGACATCCACACCCAATGGCTGGAACCGTGGCTGGATGCGGGCCATCTGAACGCGACACCGTAACCAAGGAGACGCACCGTGAAGACACGTTATACCTATGGTGGCGACGAACACATCTATGTCGAGATGGATGATGAAATGTCGCTGGACGCTTTTTTCAAATCCCTGTCCATGAGCAACGCCGTGCGCGATGCAAATATCGACGGCGTGACCGAGATCTGCCCCGCCAATGCTTCCTTTCAGGTCAAGTTCGATCCGGATGTGATCAGCCCCGAACATATGATGGGGCAGATCAAAAACCTTGAGCATAAAGCGGAAGACGCTGAAAAGCGCTTGAAAACCAGGATCATAGAAATCCCGGTTTATTATCAGGACCCGTGGACGCACGAGACGCTGATGCGGTTCCGCGAACGCCATCAGGACCCGAATGGCACAGATCTCGACTATGCCGCCCGCATCAACGGCTATGAAAGTGCCGAAGCGTTTATCGAGGCGCACCATTCGCAGCCGTGGTTCGTGTCAATGGTGGGCTTCGTTGCTGGCTTGCCGTTCCTGTATCAACTGGTCGAGCGGGACAAACAGTTGCAGGTTCCCAAATATCTGCGTCCCAGGACCGACACGCCCAAGCAGACCGTTGGGTATGGCGGGTGTTTTTCCTGCATCTATTCCGTGCGCGGGGCAGGGGGATATCAGATGTTCGGGATCACCCCGATGACCATCTTCGACCCAACGCAGCAGGTCAGCTATCTGCGTGATTTCATGGTGTTCTTCAAACCCGGCGACATCGTGAAATGGAAACCCATCGACCGCGCCGAATACGACCGCATCCTGGCCGAGGTCGAGGCGGGCACCTATGCCCCGCGTATCGCTCAGGTCGATTTCGATCTGGATGCGTTCAACGCCGACATGACCGGCACCAATGCCAAGCTGATGGAGGCCCTCAATGACGCTTAAGATACTCTCTCCCGGCCTGTCGACTTCTATTCAGGACCTTGGGCGTCCCGGCTATTTCCATCTGGGTATTCCAATCGGCGGTGCGATGGATCGCTTTGCGCTGCGCTGCGCCAATATGCTGGTGGGCAACCCCGAAGGGGCTGCAGGGTTCGAAGTGGTGTTCATGGGGCCCGAGATCGAGTTCATGCAAGACGTGCTTGTTGCGGTGACAGGGGCTGAATTGCCGCCCAAGGTCGATGGCGCCCCGCAACCAACATGGACGGCGTTTCCGGTCAAAAAGGGACAGACGCTCAGCTTTGATTTCCTCAAATCCGGGGCGCGCGCTTACATCGCGGTCAGCGGCGGCATCGATACGCCAACCGCGCTTGGCAGCCGATCAACCTATCCCATTGGCGCATTGGGCGGCATCGAAGGACGTGCGATACAGGCCGGAGACATGATTCCGTTGGGCGAAGCGGACACAATCGAGCCGGGCTTCAGCGTGCCGGAGAACCTGCGTCGCGGCCCCGGCTCACCTGCCGAATTGCGGGTTTTGCCAGGTCTGTACTGGCACCGTCTGACTGAAAAAGCACAAGAAGGCTTCTTTGCCGATGACTGGTCCGTCGCGCCCGAGGCGGACCGGATGGGCTATCGGTTCAAAGGCGGCCAACCGCTGGAATTTGTCGACCGCGAACAACCCTTCGGGGCCGGGGCCGATCCGTCCAACATCGTGGACGGCTGCTATTCTTACGGTTCGATCCAGGTGCCGGGCGGGCTGGAGCCGATCGTTCTGCATCGTGACGCCGTATCTGGTGGCGGATACTTTACGCTGGGGGCCATCATATCAGCGGATATGGACCTGATCGGACAGCTGCAGCCGCACACGCCGGTGAAATTCGTGCAGGTCGATATGGAACAGGCACTGGCCGCGCGCCATGCGCGAAAAGACATGCTAAGGCAGGTTCGCACACATCTGGGCTAGCCCGCGCTGAGCGAGAAATACCTGAGAGACTTGCCAAGGTCCTCTTTTGCGAAATTGCGGCCAATGAATACGATTTCATTGGCCCGCTGCGTTGACGAAGAGGGCAAAATCTCGGGGGCCTGAACCGAATTGCGCACACCTTGCAGCAGCAGGTAGCCAGCGGGTGTGTCGAACACGCCCTTTACCCTGACGATGTCATGACCACGAGCATGCAGCAGCGCAGAGAGCCAGACGGAAAACGCGGCCCAGTCGACCGAGGCGTCGATCTTCAGGCGCGTGGGTTGGATCTCGGGCAATCGGGACAACTCGGCCAGCGCGGGAATGGGGATCGGATGCGCGTCCGGATCAAGATCAGGCACCACGGCTTCGCCCTTGACGGCAGCCGAAATTGTTGCGCCGGGGTTCACCTGTTTCAGCGTTGCATGCACGGCGCTGAATGCCCCTTGCATCTGTGCGTCCACCTTGGTCAGAATGATCCGGTCGGCCGCTTCGATCTGCGCCCGTCCCAGATGCTCGGTCCCCAACTGGTCGATGATGTTGACCGCATCCGCCAGAACGATGATATCGTCCAGCAGGATGTGATGGACCAGCATCGGGTCCTGCTGAATGGCCGTGGCGATGGCCGCAGGATCGGCCAGCCCGCTGGTTTCCAGCACGATCCGTTCAAGCCGGGCCTTGTCGGATGCGATCTGGCTGCGATCATTGCAAATCTGGCGCAGCGCGTTCAGCAAATCAGTTTTGCCCGCACAACAGGCGCACCCCCCGGCCAGCAGGGTTATCCCGCTGGCGTGTTGCTGCAACAGCGTGTCGTCTACCGGAGTTTCGGCGGCCTCGTTAACCAGAATATGCGCGCGTCCGAACCGGCCCTGGAACAGCTGATGGCGCAGCCATGTGGTTTTACCCGATCCCAGATAGCCGCCCAGAATGGTCAGGCGCAAGCGGGTATCGGCGGCGGCGTCAGACATTCAGGCCGCAACCAGAAACCGCGCATCCAGCGGGTCAAGCGCGGTTCCACTCTGGGCTTCGGCCTCGGCCCAGACCGCCTCAAGATCGGGTAGGATCACGGTGCGCCCGGTGAATGAGCGTAGCTGGATACCGGGTGTCAGCCCATCATCGTGAACCGCCAGTCCATAGCTGTTCAGGATCTTGTTCAGTATCCGCGCGCGGCGAAACTTGAGCTGTAACTTGTCGCCCGAGGCATCCGCGCCCGCATCTGTCCAATGGCCCGGTTTGGTGGGGAATCCGCAGGCGCTGCACATCGCGCTCTCCTTCAGGTGTGTCAGAGGGGTGCCCCTCTGACACAGGTTTCGATCAGATCACTTCGGGGCGCTTGTCGCTGTCGAACGGGAAGCGCGCGCGGAAATCGTCAGCGATGGTGTTGAAATCGACCCACTCGACGCCGGAATGACTGTTGATGTGATCGATCAGGCGTTCCAGCATCAGCAGAACCTGCGGTCGTCCCGCAACGTCGGGGTGAATGGTGATTGGGAATACGCCATACTCCATCTCGCGATAGACCCAGTCGAACTGATCCTTCCAAAGCTGTTCGATGTCGCGGGGGCTGACAAACCCGTGGCTGTTGGGCGCGTTTTTGATGAACATCATGGGGGGAAGGTCATCCACATACCAGTTGGCCCCAATATCCACGAGGTCGATTTCCTTACCGTGTTTCAGCGGGTGCATCCACTCGCCAGCGGTTTTGGAATAATCGATCACATTCCACTCGTCGCCGACACGCGCATAGAACGGCTGGAAATCGCGATAGCTTTGGCTGTGATCGTAGGAGAAACCATATTTGCCCAGAAGTGCAGCGGTGACGTTCGACATTTCCCACCAGGGCGCAACATAGCCCTTGGGCGCTTCACCGGTCAGACCCTTGATCAGCTCGATCGACTTGACCAGTACGTCCTCTTCCTGCGTGGGGGTCATGGCCACGGGGTTTTCATGCATGTAACCGTGCGCACCGATCTCATGACCCGCTTCGATGATCATGTCCATTTCCTTCGGAAACGTCTCAAGCGAGTGACCCGGAATGAAGAATGACGTACGCATGTCGTATTTCTTGAAAAGCCGCAAAAGACGCGGGATGCCGACCTCGGTCGCGAAGATGCCGCGTTGAATATCGTTGGGAGAATCTCCACCGCCATATGAGCCGATCTGGCCCGCGACGGAGTCGATATCCGTCCCAAAGGCGCATAGAATTTTCTTTGTCATGATATTTCTCCTCTGTGCATTCAAAGTTTCTGAGTTGTGGGGTTGAATCAGCCGCGTATGATGTCCTCGGTCGCAAGCGCTGCGGCCAGCACGGCGTGGTCCCGACCATGGGGGGCTGACAGCAGAAAGCCGGTCGGCATTCCGTCCTGGTCTGTGCCGTTGGGAATGGACACACCGGGCCAATCCAGAAAATTGCCCAGTGATGTGTTGCGCAGCGTCAGGCCGTTATGCTGAAAAAACACGTCCTGATCGGCTTCAAGCGGGGCGATTGCCATTGCGGTGGTGGCGGTGGTCGGGCACAGCAGAATACAGTCACCGATCAGCGCCGCGGTTTCCGCCATCAGGCGGGTGCGGGCCTGTTGCAGGATGACCAGATCAACTGCGCTCATTGGGCTGGCCTGCAGCACGCGGCGCACAACGCGGGCATCCATCTGCGCCGCTTCGGGGCCGTTCACACGGTCTTTGTGGATCGCCAGCGCCTCGGCCCCGGCCAAGAAACCATGCTGAGCCATAAGGTCCAGAATCTCTTGCAACTGCGGCAGAGAGATGCGCGAGACACGCGCGCCAGTCCGTTCCAACCTTGCAATTGTAGCGTCAAAATTGGTCAGCACATCGGCGCTGGCACCATCGAACATGACCTGATCGGGGATGACGAAAGTCAGCTTCGACAGCGCGCCCGGGTCAATCTCGGGCTGATCCAACCCACGCAGAACCGCGTCGACCAAAACGCAATCCGCGACGCTGTTGGCAAGCGGCCCGATCGTATCCAGAGACTGCGCAAGGGGAAACACGCCATCCATCGGATAGCGCCCCATCGAAGGCTTGTATCCGACCACCCCGTTGAACGAGGCCGGGATTCGCACCGAGCCGCCGGTATCGGACCCCATTGACATTGGCACGATGCCTGCCGCCACCACCGCCCCCGAGCCCGAGGATGACCCGCCGGGACTGCGCGGCACCTCTTTGGCGGCATGGATATTGCGCGGTGTACCGTAATGGGGGTTCAGGCCAATGCCGGAATAGGCGAATTCGGTCATGTTAACCGTCCCAACCGAGGTCATCCCGGCCCGCGCCGCGTGTGCAACGATGGGCGCATCAGCTTTAGCTGGTGCATTGGTCTTCAGAACGACGGACCCGGCAGTCGTTACGCGGCCTTTGAGGTCAAAAAGGTCTTTCCACGCGGTCGGCACCCCATCTAATGCGCTGGCGCGGAAACCCGCGCGCAACCGCAGGCGTGAGGCCTCGGCCTCGGCCATGGCGCGCTCTTTCAGCAGATCAATGAACAAGGCCGGATCATTGTGATCGGCAATCCGGTCAAAGACGTCTTCGACCAGCGCGACCGGATCGGTACGCCCGGCCTTGAGATCGGCGGCCATTTGCGTGATGGTCTGATGTGTCATCTCACTTGGTCTCCGTCACGCGATCATCGTTGCGCCACTGGCGTGCCAGGCGACATAGGCTGATGCGCCCACCGACAAGCGGCCGCGATACTTGTCCACGTGGCCTTCGGTGTTGATGGTCTCGCCATTGTTCAGCCGGACCAGCATCTGCATGATGTGACCGATGACCTGCAGGCGCTCGATCGTGCAGGGGATGATGTTCGACCCAAAAGTGTTGCGCAATTCGGCCTCATCGGTCTCGCCAGGGATCAACTCGACGGCTTCGGCAGGCAGCACAACGCTCATCTTCTCACCTTTGGAATGAGCCACATCGATGCGGTTGGTTCCGGAAATTTCGCCAAAGGGTGTATCAAGCGTTATGGTCTGACCATCGGTCGTTGTGACCGTACCGGGAATGATGGTGTTCGATCCGATGAACCGCGCGACAAACTCGCTGGTCGGGCGGGTGTAAAGCTCATGCGGGGGGCTGATCTGTTCGACCCGCCCGGCGTTCATCACGATGATCCGGTCCGACAAGGCCAGCGCCTCGGATTGGGCGTGGGTGACGAATACGAAGGTAATGCCCAACTCGCGTTGCAATAATTTCAATTCGTTCTGAATGCTCTTGCGCAGGTTGGCATCCAAAGCGCCAAGCGGTTCATCCAAAAGCAAAATATCCGGCTCAACCACCAATGATCGGGCAAGCGCGATACGCTGACGCTGACCACCGGACAAGCGGCTGGTCGGCATTTCCGAAATATCGAGAAGGCCCAGCTTATCCAGAATACCGTCGACCTTCTGGTCCGCTTCGGCCTTTGGCAGGCCCTTGACCTCAAGCCCGAAACGCACGTTCTGGCGCACGTTCATATGCGGAAACAGCGCATAGTTCTGAAAGATCATCGAGGTTGGACGTCGTTCGGGAGGCTGATCATTGACCCTTTGGCCGCGGATCAGAAGGTCCCCTGTGGTGACGCTTTCGAATCCCGAAATCATGCGCAACGTCGTCGACTTGCCGCAACCGGACGGGCCCAGAAAGGCGATGAACTCACCCTTTTCAACGTCCAGGTTAAAGTCGATGACGGCAGGTGTGCCGTTATCATAGACTTTGCCGACGTTTTTGAGTTGCAGATCGTAAGCCAAGGACGTTGCACCCTTTTGAAGTGATTTCTTGAACGGCGGGGAGGCGGGTCAGCCGGTTTTGCCCGGCTGAGCCACAAGGATTTTACGCGGACAGGAATTCGTCCCATTTCTGGATCAGAAGGTCGTACTCATCCGGCCACTGATGCCAGTAGGCGACGTTTGCTGCACGGGTTTCCAGCGAACCGCCATCGCGCAGATCACCTTCCTTGATGCCGCGTTCGGTTGCGCCGACCCATGGCTTGCCCTCATACCAGAAGGCATATTTATCAGGGTCCATAACCTCTTTGACGTTGACGGTGGGCGAATAATAGCCTTGCTCTGACACGGCAATGGCGGGTGGACCGGACAGCCAGTAATCAGCGTAAGCTGTCACTGCTTCGAGATTGGGTGAGGTCTTGAGCGGGGACACCCCGATGGACCAGCCGCGATAGCCTTCTTTCATGGTGGCATAGGAGCATTCGACACCTTGCGCCTTGACCGCCATCACAGCGGGTTGCCATGCGTCGGCAATGACCATCTCGCCCGAGGCCAGCAGGTTTACAAGTTCACCAAAATCGCCCCACAGAGCGCGGAACTGACCGTCTTTCTTCTTCGCGATCAGGAACTTCGAGGCTTCCTCGATCGAGGCCGCATCCGGGTTGCCGGGGTTTTCGACCTCAAGCAGACCCAGAGCGTTCATCGCCAGAATGGCTTGACCGAAAGCAATCAGCGGGTCGACGTTCAGGCCGGTTTTGCCCTTGAACTTGGGGTCGAACAGCGCCGCCCAGGTCGACGCCTCTTCGGCGTCCACAAGATCGGGGCGATATCCAATGGAGTCATAATTATAGACCGTCGGCACCATGTTCAGGCGTGTCTGACTGTCGTCTTCCCAAATTTGGCCGACGATCTGGCGGTTGCGATCCCACCGGTCAGATGCGGTTGTGAACGTGTCACGGATACCCGACCAGTTTTTCAGATCGGATGCGGCAACAGGGGCCAGTTTGTCGGTTGCAACCATCGCGGCCAGGCGCTCGCCAATGATCTCCCAGCAGTCATAGGCGTCGGTGCCTGACAGAATCTCGGTCTGGGTGTTGGGGAAGATATCGGCTTTGCCATTGACCGAACCCACACCCGATTGCTGTTGGAAGTCATTCAGAATGCGTTCCTGAACCGTCACCGACAAGCCGACAGTGCGCAATTCCTGATTTCCCAGATTTGCGGCAAAGGCCTGTTGCGCGCCCATGAATGGCATGCCGCTTGCAGCCAGCGCCGCGCCGCCGGCGGTTGTCTGAAGGAATCTCCGTCGTGAATATGTACTCATTTCTGTTTACTCCTTGTTGAGGTCGAGTGTCTTTTTCTTGGTTTTGAGGCCAGTGGCCCCGCTGCATTCAGTACCGTCCGACCAACAGGCCACCATCTACAGCAATCACTTGTCCGGTGAGGTAACGCGCCCCGTTTGAGGCAAGAAAAACAACGACATCCGCGATGTCGTCAGGTTCGCCGATGCGGCCCATCGGGATGTTCTCACCCGCCGTCTCCGCGCCCGCAGGACCCAGCGAATGTTCTTCTGAGAGAAGTTGCGCGGTGCGGACATAGCCCGGGGCCACCCCGTTCACGCGCACGCCGTCACGGGCCAGTTCCACGGCCAGTCCGCGCACAAGCCCCACTACCCCGGCCTTGGCCGAGGAATAGTGGACATGTTCGTCCCAGCCATAGGCGACGCCCATGATCGAGGACAGGCAGATGACGCTGCCTGATCGGCGCGCCTTCATCCCGGCCAGCGCCGGCCGGATCACGCGGAACATGCCTTTCAGGTCGATGTCGAAGGTGTGATCCCATTTCTCATCGGTCAGCTTGTCCAGCGGCACCCGATGGGCGATACCAGCGTTGGCGACGATTGTGTCGATGGCCCCGTGGCGCGTCTGAATATCGGCAATGACAGCGTCTGCGCGGGGCGTGTCGCGCACGTCGAGATGTTGGAATTCGGCCTTGCCGCCCGCAGCCTCGATTTCGGATACGACGGCGCGGCCTTCGGCTTCAAGCACGTCCGAAACGATCACAGTGTCACCTTGCGCTGCAAAAGCCAGCGCGCAGGCGCGGCCAATGCCGATACCGCCGCCGGTGATGAACACGGTTTTGCTCATAACATCACATCTCCTGAATTGGGGCAGAGGGTCTGGCCGACATAGATGCGCGCCGCGTCCGAACACAGGAACGCAACGGTGTCCGCCACGTCATTGGGTTCACCGAAATAGCCCAACGGAAGTTCGGCTGCCTTGGCTGCCTGCCAGTCGGGGGACAGAGCGCGCACCAGCGGCGTGTTGATCGGACCGGGCGCCACTGCGTTCACACGCACGCCTTGTGTTGAAACTTCGCGTGACAGCGCTTTGGTCATACCGATGATGCCCGCCTTGGCGGCAGAATAATGCACCAGTTCGACGCCACCGATCTGACCCAATTGCGAGGCGATATTCACCACGCAGCCTTTTTGGGCCTCCAGCATGCCGGGCAGCACGGCTTTGGTGCACAGGAAGGTGCCACGCAGATGGACGGCGATCATCCGGTCGAAATCCTCAACACTCAGATCGGCAAACGTCGCCTGATGCACATGACCCGCATTGTTGATGAGATGGGTGGGCGTACCGAAGACCACGTGGCACTGCTCGATCATCTGCGCCACGTCTGCGGGGTCGGATACATCGCCTTGATGAGGTGCCGCAGATGGTCCGATCTGTGCCGCAGTCGCCTCAGCGGCCTGGGAATCGTAGTCATTGACCAGAACCTTGTAGCCCTCCGCCGCCAGTTTCTCGGCGGTGGCCCGCCCGATACCCGATCCGGCACCTGTGACAATCGCGATGCTCATGAGATCTCTTCCTGCATCGCGATCTTCTTGGCCCGACGCACGCTGAGGCCCATGAGGATGCCGTAAACCGCCAGCAACGAGAATGAGAACAGGGTGGTCATCACCCCAAAGGCAAAGATGTTAGGATGTATCTCGACCGAGAAGGTACCGTAGATGGCCAGTGGCAATGTCTGATCGCGGCCCGACGCAAACAGCGTGCGGGGGAACTCATCAAAACTGAGCGTGAAGGCAAAAAGCATCGCCGACAGCACGCCGGGAAAAATCAGCGGGAAGGTCACTTTGCGAAAGGTGCGCGCGGGCGGGACGCCCAACGACCACGCGGCCTCTTCCACCGATCCGTCAAAGCGGTTGAGAATCGCCAGCATCACCAGAAAGGCGAAGGGAAATGTATAGACCACATGAGCAACGAAAGCGGTGGTCCACCAGTGGCGTTCGATTCCCACAACGTTATTTGCCAGCAGCGATGTGCCCAGCCCGGTCAGCACGCCGGGCACCATCATACCCAGAACGATCAGGTAAAAGACGATGCCCGCCCCCTTGAACCGGCGGCGAAAGGCTTGTGCTGCCATTACGCCAAGCACCGTGGCCGTGACCATCGTCATGAAGGCCAGCGTCAACGAACGCAACAGCGCCTCACCCACGGGAAGGGGCGCAATCCGCGACGGCGGTGTCAGGCCGAACAGGTGGCGATACCAATAGGTCGACCATTCGATGATCGGGAATTGCGGTCCGCCCTCGGGGCCCTGTTGAAAGGACAGGATGCCCAACACGATGAAGGGGCCGTAAAGGAACAGGATGAACGCGGCGACATAGACGGCGAGGATGGGTTTGAGGACCTTGGATTCCATGCTCACAACTCGCTTTTCAGATCAACGATGCGCAGGAAACCGGCGACGACGATGCCCAGCAGGATGGTCAGGATCACACCCACGACCGAGGCCATCGCCCATTTCAGTGAGCCCACCTGTGTGACGATGATATTGCCCAGCAAGTTCACCTTGCGCCCGGACAGGGCGCCGGACGTGGCGAATTCACCCAGAACCATCACGCTGACAAAAATCGCGCCGACGACCACACCTGGCAGGCTGAGCGGGAAGATGATCTTCCAGAATATGCGCCCGAAGCCCGCGCCAAGATCGCGTGCGGCCTCGATGATGTTGCGGTCGATGCGGCCCAGCATGAAGGCAATGGGGCCGACCATGAACACGACGTAAATCTGCGTCATGCCGATGATGACCGAAAGCTCCGAGAACAGAAGAACCTCGATCGGGCTGTCGATCAGGCCCAGCTTTTGCAGGATAATGTTGATCGCGCCTTCTTTACCCAGCATCGGCCGCCACGCCAGCACGCGGATCAGGAACGAAGTCCAGAACGGGATGACGCACAGCACCAGCAACACCGTCGAGACCGTCTTGCTTTTGACCAGCAATCCGACAAACAGCGCTGCCGGGTATCCGATGATGAAGGTCAGAGCGAGAACAATCAGCCACAGCCGCAAGGTGGTCCAGAGCGCGCCGACATACGCCTCGGAGCTGAAGAAGTTCTTCCAGCTATCCAGCGTCAGGGTGGAGTTGATGGCGAATGTGGTCTGTGTCCAGAAGGAGACGTAGACAATCATCATGATTGGCGCGACCAGAAACAGGATCATCCAGAAGACACCCGGCGCCAGAAGCCAGCCGGTAAAGCCGTTGCGCTGCGTCGAAGGTGCTGTGCTCATGCCGCTGCTTCCTTGCCGAAGACGATGGCGTGTTTCGGGTCCCACGACAGCAGATAATCCTGCCCCACCTCGTATTCGTCCGGGTCGCCAAAGCTCAGGTGATGATCGACCTCGACCCGTTTGTGATCGGCGGTTTCAAAGAACGAAATCACGGATGATCCAAGATATTCACTTGCCAGATAGCGGGCTGGCAGGGCCGGACCGGGCAGGGCGTCGCCCTTTCTGAACGCTTTGGTTCGGTCATAGCGAATGGCGTAGACATCCGTGGCGTTATGGCAGGCATCTGTCACTGGCACGGTTCCGAAAGGACCACTAAAGGCACCGGCTTTCAGCGTTCCGTCAAACAGATTGAAACGGTTGAGGAACAAGGCAACGTCCGAGCTGGAGGGCGCGTCATGGATTTGCTCGGGTGTGCCGGATTGTATGATCCGCCCCCGGTCCAGCACCGCAATCGTATCGCCCATGGCCAGCGCCTCGGTTTCGCTGCCGGTCACATGCAGGAAGGTGACGTCAAGACGCTCGCGGATCTGGCGCAACTCGGTCTGCATACGACCGCGCAGATTGGCGTCCAGCGCCCCCAGCGGTTCATCCAGCAGCACCAGTTTAGGCTGCATGACCAGCGTTCTGGCCAGGGCGACACGCTGCTTCTGGCCCCCGGAAATCTGGTCCGGCACGCGATCCTCCAGACCTTCTAACCCGACCAGCCCCACCATCTCGGTGACGCGGGCGTCGGTGTCCGAGGCGGCAATGTCCTCGACCCCGTTGCGCAGACCAAAGGCGATGTTTTCGAACACCGTCAGATGCGGAAACAAGGCAAAGTTCTGGAACACAAAACCTATACCGCGCTTGTGCGCCGGAAGGTCGGTTATGTCGCGACCCAGAAAGTGAATACGGCCCGTGTCAGGTTTTTCAAATCCCGCCATCACGCGAAGCAATGTGGTTTTGCCCGCACCTGACGGTCCCAGCAGAGAAATATATTCATTCTGCGTTGCCTCGAACGAGATGTTGTCCAACGCGGTCAACGCCCCGAAGTGCCGCGAGACACCGTCCAGCCTGAAGATGGAATCCACCTGACCCATTCACTTCCCCACTTGGTACTCAGGCCACCGACAGCTTTCCGCCTTTTGCTTAACCCCAATCAGACGCGTGAGCGGGGTCAGAAATCGCAGCCTTGTAAAACGTACTTCGTATGAAAGTTGGCAATAAAGAACAGGTCAATGTTCATTTTTTAAATATTTTTTCATCAAAATAACAGAAAAAATCCAGAAAATACCGATATCACCAATTCGTAAAATGAATATTGGGCACTCAAGCCATTTATAAAGGTGAAAGGTATCGCGGAATCGCTTCGGTTTCTGGGACCAATGCAACAATCTTCAAACGTGCCACATTCTTGTCCGCCAACAGGCGCAAATGCTCTCTCAGATACTCCGCCGCCGCATTGATCTGGCGCGAGCCGATCAGATCAAACAGAATACGGTACTGATCGACAGCGACGTGATCCGCCGGCAGCCCCAGACGGTTCAGGGCCGCGTTGACCGATGACAGCAAAAGCCGGTTGTTTCGGATCATGTCGACCAATGCGGTGTTTGGCGCGCGTTCAAGACAGAGCTTCTGGAACGCGGCCTCGTAAGCATAGGATTCACGCGTCAGACCCTGGCGAATTTGATCGCGCACCTTGTTGATCTCGGTTGTGTCGATAAAATCCGCGGCAAGGGTCAGCGCGGCGGGTTCGACAATGGCCCGCAACTGGTATTTCTCGCGCAGCACACGCGCGGTCAGCGGACCTGCCAGCCAATGCGAGGATGCGCCTTTGCGAATGATACCGCGCTCGTTCAAGCGGCTAAGCACATCGCGCGCGACCGTACGGCTGACACCCAGAAAATCCGCCAGCTCAGTTTCGATCAGCCGGAACTCGCCAAAAACCTGACAGGCAGCTACGTCGGCTTCGACCTGATCATAGACACGCATCCATGTGCCGCGCACCGCGAGGGCTGATCTCGACCGATCGGGGATATCCAGCTGAAACTCGTCAATCGGTCGGCGGATCGGGTCAAGATCGCCTTGCCCCACCAGATAGCCGCGGCCGCGAAACCGGTGGATCAAGCCCTCTTCGTGCAGCTTTCGCAATGCCACCTGAACCGGCGCTCGGCTGGTCAGCATGACCTTTGCAATCGGGCCTTCAATCAATACAAGTCCACGCGGCAGGCGGCCGGACTGGATATTGCGTCTGAGTATCTCGCTGATGACCTCATACAGAGGTTCCTGCCCGCGCAGTCCCGATACCCGGCTCATGGCTTGCCCTCCCGGATGGCCGAGATAAAGCGCTTCCAGGCGCGGGCAGCATAGTTGTATTCGTCCATCACGGTGTTCCAAAGCGCGATGCGACTTACCCGTTCATGATACGCGCCTCCGGGACGGCGATGACCTTTGCGGACAACGGTTTGGCCATTGGTGCCGACAAGATCGGATCGGGCGGTCTGGCCGTCATACCAGTAATCCCATTCATCTTCGCAAAGGTATTGCCGGGTGTTTTCGGGGACCGTCATGTAATATCCCTGCCGCGCCATGACTGCGCCCGCCTTGCCGGTCAGCCACCAGTTCAGATACTCGTAGGCCATGCCCAGCTTGGTTCCGGTCAGATGTCGGGCCAGCGACGCGCCGCCATGCCATGCACGATACCCTTCGCGCGGCACGCTTTCGACAAAATGCGCCTCCATCGGCCCAAGGTTTCCATAGGATGGCGACCACATGCTTTGCGCGGCCACTTTTTGGGCATGTAACAGAGCCTCGGCATCCTGAGCCGATTTCCAGCTATCGCAAAAGAACCCCTGCTGGCGCAGCGTTTCCAGCAGTGCCATCAGGCTGTCAATTTCATCAATCGTCATATTGCCGATATCGGCAAAACTGAGATCACCGCTGGCTTCGGCTGCCAGAGCCACGTCGAACAGGCCGATCGCAGGCTCATCCACAATTGCGATCCGTCCCTTGGCGCGCTTGTCCAGAAGCCAGGCCCAACTTGACCCTTCAGAGCCTTCTTCGCCAAAGACCCGTCGGTCATAGCCGAACGAGTCAACATTGTGCGCTGTCGGTAGCATCGAGATAAACTGCATCGGTTGCTGCCCGATCACACCGTCGGGCTGGACATAAAGCTTACGCACCGGCGCGTCACCGTATCCCCGCCGCATGTATTTACTAACGCCGCCCAGTTTGGACAGATCGCCGATATTGTCCCATTCCGCGATGCGTTGGGTATCAATCGGCTGTAGGGCGCCCCAGTACCAGACAATATCGAGGTTGTGAAAACACTGCTCGTAGATATCGTAATGTTCCGGGTGTGTGGCGGCCCGGCGTTGGCAGGTCAGGAAGTCCAGCGATTCATATTCGATATCGAACTGCAAATCCGACATGGCCATTTGGCGCACGGGTTCCAATAGGGTGACGTCTGTTCCAATGACCCTTAATGTACGGCGCTTGACCCGAGGTGGTGCGGCAAGTTTGTGCTCGACGGACAGGTCGATGGGCATTGGTGATCCAGTTTGTAGCTCGTCGCGAACACGCGTTGCCGCCAAATCTAACGTCGGGGGTTTCGACCGTAAATGATGAGTTTTGCCCGAAGGGTGTATTCGCGACGCGCTGCGCCTACATAGTGCCTGCTGGATAAAAGAGGTGCGCCCCGTGACACTGCAGAACTGGACCGACGCCATTCTGGATCGCCTGGATGAGGTTGGAACGCGTCTTGAGATCAGCGATGGAACCGAACTGTTTGCGCCAGGCGCATATGGCGAGATGTTTTTGATTGTTCTATCCGGGGTTGTTCGGGTTGAACAAACCAGCCCATCCGGGCGGACGGTGGTCCTGTACCGTGTTGGACCGAACGACAGCTGCGTGATGACCACGTCCTGTATGCTGTCAGATATACCGTATTCGGGTTTCGGATATGCAGAAGGTCCAGTCGTGGCGCTGGCAATCGGAAAAGAACGTTTCAATGCGTTGCTGGCATCGGATGCCGAGTTTCGCGGATCGGTCTTTGCAGCCTTCTCGCAACGAATTGTCGAACTGTCCGAGGTTATTGATGATCTGTTGCTGAATCGCATGGACCGGAAGTTGGCGCAATGGTTGGTAGAGCAAAGCCGTCAGGGATCCGTGCTCCGCACAACGCATCAGCGTATTGCAACCGAACTGGGCAGCGCGCGCGAGGTGATGTCGCGCATCCTCAAGGAATTTGAGCATCGCGGATGGGTGGTGTTGGAACGCGGTACGATCCACGTCGAAAATCTTCCGGCCCTGACCGGCCATGCGCGATCCGATTCTGTGTGACCGCGTCACATAAAGGATGAGCGGAATATGAGAATCTCAGGCCGAACAACAAAGGAGATTCGACTATGAAATTCGCCGTCAATGTAGGGTCCGCCGACCGTGTACTTCGCCTTATTCTGGGCCTTGCGCTTATTGCGGCCACAGTGGTCGGGGTCATCGGCGTGTGGGGATGGGTTGGTGTTGTGCTGGTCCTGACCTCTTCTATCAAATTCTGCCCGATTTACGCGATGTTGGGCCTGTGCACCGCAAAAAGGGCCGAGCAATGAGCCCCAAAACCCAAACAACCCGCCGGGCAATTCTGAAATTGGGGGCAGCCAGTGTGCTGGTTGCGCCCGCGTCTATCGCCTCGGCTGCTGGTGGTTCCGTGACATCAAAGCTGGACCCGGCAACGCTTGAAGATCGCCAGCGCACACCACTTGGCCTGTACCTGACGCCGCACGAGGCTCATGCGGCCCTTCAGCAAGATCCGGGTATCCTGTTTGTGGATGTCCGCGACCCCATCGAGATTTCATTTGTCGGCCACCCTGAAGGTTTGGACAAAATCATTCCGCTGGCTGTGGTGACCCATGAGGTCGATCCCAACAGCGGGCAGTATCGCATGACCGGCAACCCGAACGTGGTGGCAGAATTCGATGCTTTGCTGCAATTGAAAGGTAAATCCAAGGACGATCCGGTGTTTGTGACCTGCCGGTCCGGCGCGCGTTCGGCTGTGGCCGCGCGGCAGCTTATTGCGGTTGGGTATACAAATGTCTGGAACCTGGTCGAAGGCTTTGAAGGGGACAAGGACGCAAACGGGGTCCGGGCCGTAAATGGGTGGCGCAATGCGGGTTTGCCCTGGGGCTATCGCCTGAAGCCCGGCGTGGCGTGGTCGCGTCCTGCGTAGACACGCGCGTTGCGTTTGCCATAAGCCCAGTGAAGTCTTGCCGTCGTAAACAGAAAGGACCGGCGCTGGCCGGTCCAGATTTTGTGCCAAGGGAATGTGCGTATGGCCTGGATCGACAGTGCTCTGGCCTCGGCTGTCTTCTTTTTCAGCCCCGTTCCTTGCGTACGATCCGCAGAATACTGTCAACGTTGAAATCGAGCCGTTCGTTCAGGGCATTTTCGTCCATCATGTCCCGTTGAAACAGAAATGAGCCGGTGAAGCGGTTGGTCAGGTAATAATAGCCGATCGCGGCGATGGTGATGTTCAACTGAGTGGCGTCAATTCCCTCGCGAAAATCGCCAGTTTGCTGCCCGCGTTTGAGAATATTGTCCACCAGGTCAACCAGGCCCCGCATCGTTACCGGCAGGCTGGGAAGGGATTTGATATGTCGCGCCCGGTGCAGGTTTTCGCTGTTGACCAAGGTGATGAATTCGGGGTTTCTGAGATAGTATTTCCAGGTGAACCGGACCAGTGCCTCAAGCGCGTCCGGTGGTGAAAGGCGGTCGAGGTCCAGCTTTTGTTCGGCCTTGCGGATGTCCAGATAGGCTTCTTCCAAAACCGTGCGGAACAAGTCCTCCTTGCTGCCAAAATAGTGATACAGCATGCGCTTGTTCGCGTTTGCCCGTTCGGCAATTTCATCGACGCGGGCGCCGCCGAGACCGTGTTTGGCAAATTCCTTCTTGGCCGCGTTCAGAATCCGGGCCTTGGTTGCCTGCGCGTCCCGCTTTTTGCTTTTCTTCGCTGGTTCGGCCACGGCCATGTCCCTTGGGCTATCGTTCATTCGTACGTTCAGTTGGGGGTCATACCCAATAACTCAGGCCAACTGAACCGCTATTTCCATCCGGAATTCAGGTTGTCGTCAGGGGTGCCGGAAACCCGACACACTTATTCTTAACGCTTGACACACGCTTTCGTAAAGAAGTAACTAGTTAGTGCATAAGCTTCGCAAGGTCACGGCCAGGCGAGACTTGCATCAAGGGAGAAGGGCGCGGGAGTGCCTTTGGCTCCGGGTGCAGATCGAAAAGGGAGGAAGATATGTCATTCATCAAGAAATACATCGAACAAGAGACACTCACGCGTCGGAACTTCCTGCTGGCATCCGCCTACGGGGTGGGTGGTGCTGCAGTCTCAAGCATGTTCGGCAGTATGGCGCGCGCAGCCATCACTGACCCGACAGTTGCGTGGTCATACCGCAACCGCACCAACCCGTATTGGAACGAGATCGTTTCAGGCGGTGAGGCCTTTGTCGAAAGCCTGGGCAAGCCCAAGGATTTCCTGACGCACCTGATCAACGAAGGCTCGTCCGAAAAATCGCTGGCCGACGTCAAGGCGCTGCTGTCGAAAACCAATGGCGAACTGGCGCTGGCCATCGACACCAATGACGCGCCGAACGCGCGCCCGGTGGTGGAAAGCTGTGTTGAGGCCGGGGCCTATGTCTCGACCCTGTGGAACAAGACCGACGATTTGCACCCGTGGGATTTCGGTGACAACTATGTCAGCCACATGAGCTGGTCCGACGAAGGCCCGGCCGAGCAGACTGCACGCATCCTGCTTGATGCCATGGGCGGCTCCGGCGGCGTTGTTCATCTTGGCGGTATCGCGTCGAACAACCCGGCGATTGAGCGTCTGGCCGGTCTGAAAACCGCGCTGAACGACTATCCGAATGCCGAACTGCTGGCGGCGGAACCTGCGGACTGGGATACGCAGAAAGCCAACCAGGTCATGAGCGCCTTCCTGACCCGCTATGGCGATGACATCAAAGGCGTTCACTGCGCCAACGACACCATCGCCTACGGTGTACTTGAGGCTCTGCGCGCCGAAGGTATCGAGGATATGCCCATCGTCTCTTATGACGGCAACCCACAGGCGGTTCAGCTGGTGGGCGAAGGTAAAATCCTGGCGACCGTGTTCACCAACCCGCATTGGGGTGGCGGCATCACGGCGGCGCTGGCCTACTACGCGGCCACCGGTCACTTTAAGCCGTCGGATGAACCCAACGAGCATCGCGAATTCTATGGCCCGACCATCATGGTCAAGCCCGAAGATGCTCAGGCGTTCAAGGCCGAATATCTGGACAGCGTTCCGTCCTATGACTGGAAAGATTTCTGGTCCACGTCGAACGGTCAGATTCAATACAAGTAAACCAGACGCGGACCGGCCAAAGCGTCGGTCCGCGCATCCGGGCCTGATCCCATGACAGCAGGCTCAGCCAATTCACTCAGTTGGAGGACGCACATGAGCAATGTGCTGACACGGGATGTTCTGATCAAATGGGCACCCCTGATCGTCCTTTTGGTTCTGGTGCTGTTCTTCACAGTGATGGAACCGCGCTTTTTCTCGCTGCGGAATTTCGCACGGATCGGAATTTCGTCCGCGCCCGCGCTTATGGTGGCGATCGGTGTGACGTTCATCATCATCATGGGTTCAATTGACTTGTCGATGGAGGGCACGGTTTCGGTGTGTGCCGTCGTGTTCGCCTTTGCGTTTATTGCCTTGGGCGGCACGCTGGCGTCCTGGGCGTGGCTGGCCATTCCGCTGGCGTTGTTGGTAGGGGCAGCCATCGGGCTGGTGAACGGGCTGGTTCACGTGCTGTTGAAAATCCCGTCCTTCATGGCCTCGCTTGCGATGGGATTTGTCGGTACCGGTTTTGCCCTTCTCCTGACCGGAGGCGACCGCGTGCGCGTCGAAGATGAGCTGTTTCGCTCGCTTCTGACCGAGCGCTGGTTCGGCTTTCCGATCATGTGTTACGTCGCGCTGGTCTTCCTGCTGATCGCATGGTTCATCCAGTCCCGCACCACGCTGGGCCGCAACTTCTACGCCGTGGGCGGGGGCGAGGAACTGGCCCATGCCTCGGGTCTGAACGTCAACCGCGTGCGGATCATGGGCTTTGCGCTGGCCGGCGTCTTCTATGCGGTCGGTGCGCTGCTGGCCGTGGGCCGGATCGGTATTGCCGAGACAGCTACGGGGTCGAATTTCATGTTCGTATCGATCACCTCGGTCGTCGTTGGTGGCACCGCGCTGTGGGGCGGGATCGGCGGAGTGTGGAACACTCTGATCGGAGTGCTGATCGTGAATGTCATCAACAACGGCATGGTTGTGATCGGGTTGCCCGGTTATGTGCAAGACGGTGTTCTGGGCATATTGGTCATCGCCGCGGTGGTTCTGTCGACCGACCGCAAATCCGTAACCTTCGTGAAATAGGGGCGGGCAGATGTACGAACTGATCAATGTCGACAAGAAATTCCCCGGCGTCCACGCGCTGAAATCCGTGGACTTCAAGATCGGGCGCGGCGAGATCGTGGGCCTCGTTGGTGAAAACGGCGCGGGCAAGTCCACGCTGATGAAGGTCATCTACGGCGCCTATCAGCCCGACGGCGGCGACATCACCATCGATGGCACCAAGGTTCGCTTCCAGAATCCACGTCAGGCGATGGATCACGGCATCGGCATGGTGTTTCAGGAACAATCCCTGATCACCAACCTGACCGTGATGGAGAACATCTTTCTGGGGTTCGAGCAGCAATTCGTAAGTTACGGCGTTATCAACTGGAAAGCCATGGCCGAGGCCGCGCGTAAGCAACTGGCCAAAGTCAAGCTGGATATCGATCCGGCGACGACGACCTCGAAACTGTCCTTCGCGCAGCGGCAACTGGTAGAGCTTGCAAAGGTTCTGACGCTGGAAGAGCGGATCGACGGCGATCTGGTCATTCTACTGGACGAACCGACCTCGGTTCTGGCCAAGGAAGAGGTAGAGTTGCTGTTCTCGCTGGTACGCGAACTGACCAAGAGGGCGTCCTTTATCTTCGTCAGTCACCGCATGGACGAGGTTCTGGACCTGTCTGACCGTATCTATGTGATGAAGGATGGCGAGGTGGTGGACGTCGTGGCCCATGACGACGCGAATGTCGATGCGATCCAGCACAAGATGGTCGGGCGCGATGTCGACAAGGAATACTATCGCGAGCAGAAGCAGAAACCCTATCAGGCCGATGCGCCGCCGCTGGTGTCCTTCGAAAATGTCTCGATCACCGGCCGGTATTCGGACATCTCCTTCGATCTGCGCCCGGGTGAGGTGCTGTGTCTGGTCGGCACCGAAGGCTCGGGGCGCGAGGCGATCCTGCGGACGATCTTTGGTCTTGAAACCCCGTCTTCGGGTGCGGTCAGCCTAAAAGGATCTGCTGTCAGCAAATTCAAAGCACAGGCAGGCGTCGCCAGCGGCGTTGGTTACATCCCTCGCGAACGCAAGGTCGAAGGGATCGTCGCAGGGATGAACGTGTATGAGAATATGACGCTCAGCCAAATGGGGAACTATGCCAATTCCGGCGTGCTGCGGATTGGCGAGGAAAAATCGCTGGCCCGCCAATGGATCGACCGTTTGGCGATCAAGACACCGGATGTCTACAAGGATTGTGGCGGGCTGTCCGGTGGCAACCAGCAAAAGGTGGTTTTGGCCAAATGGCGCTCGGCTGGGTCGGATATCATCCTGCTGGATCACCCGACGCGTGGTCTGGATATCGGTGCCAAGGAAGATGTCTATGACATGGTGCGCGAGATGTCGGATGACGGCGTCGGTATCATTCTGGTGGCCGACACGCTGGAAGAGGCCATCGGCCTCAGCCATACGATTATCGTTCTGAAAGACGGTGTCGCCCAAAAACGTTTCGATTGCAGCCCGGGGGACAAGCCGTCGCTTTACGACCTTGTCCACCACATGATCTGAGGCCGGACTCATGAGTTTTGAACGTATCAAACCCCATCTACCCTGGATCACTCTGCTGGTTCTGGTGCTGGTCGTCGGCGCTGCGGATTCCAACTTTCTGCGCCCGGCCAACCTGATCTCGATGGCCGCAGATATCGTGCCGCTGTTCATCATGGCACTTGGCATGACCTTCGCGATCTATATCGGCGGGATCGACCTGTCGGCGCAGTCGGTCGCCAATATGACCACGGTGGTCGCCACGATAGCCCTGCCGACATTCGGGATCGGCGCGGCGCTGTTGTGTATTCTGTCCGGCGTGGTTCTGGGCAGTATCTCGGGCTATGTCACGACGCGGCTTTATGTGCCGTCCTTCATATCGACCCTCGCGGTGGGCGGCATCGCCTTTTCGGCGGCGCAGTACATGTCGGGCCAACGGGCACTGTTCATGGATGCCACGCTGCGGGATTCCACCTTTGGTTGGATGACCGGCTCGGTTGCGGGGTTGCCGAGCGAACTCTTCATTGCGGCTGTTTTGGTTCTGGGCGCGTGGTTCCTGCAATCGCGCACTACCTTTGGCCGTGCGCTCAAGGCCGTGGGGGCGGGTGAACCCGCCGCTGTGGCCTCGGGTCTGAACGTCAACCGGATCAAGATCATGGCCTTTGCCTTGTCCGGTGGACTGGCGGCGATTGCGGGCTTGCTGTTCTCGGTCAAGTTGTCCGGAGGTTCTCCCACTCTGGCAAACGGGTTCCTGCTGCCTGCGATCGTTGCGGTTCTGGTTGGAGGTACGCCGCTGACCGGCGGCGTTGGCGGGGTCATCAACACGCTGATCGGCACGCTTATTGTGGCCGTGATCCGATCCTCGATGCTGTATTTTGAGGTGGACGCGACCCAGCAGCAGATGGTGTTCGGCCTCATCCTGATCGTCGCGATTGCCCTGACCATCGACCGAACCAAGCTGAGGGTAGTCAAATGACACAAACAATGCGCGCCGCCGTTCTGGTCGAACCCGGCAGGTTCGAGGTGCAAGATGTGCCGCGCCCTGTGCCTCGGCGAGACGAGGTGCTGGTGCGCATTTCACGTGTCGGTATCTGCGGTACGGATATTCATATTTTCAACGGCCACTATGCGGCGGAAAATCTGCCGATGATCCCCGGCCATGAGTTCACTGGCACAATCGCCGAACTGGGCGAGGGTGTCTCTGGCCTGACCCTTGGTGCGCCGGTCGTCGTCGATATGAACATCGGTTGCGGCACCTGTTATTGGTGTCGCCGTAACGAGATCCTGAACTGCCCCGAGATGCAGCAGATGGGCATCACGATGGATGGGGCTTTTGCCGAATACATTTCGGTTCCCGCCCGGTTGGTGATACCCGCCGCACAGGACATACCGCCTGAAACTCTGGCGCTGACCGAGCCGCTTGCCTGCGTGGTGCGTTGCGCGCGTAAGGCCGGTATCACCTTTGGACAATCGGTGGTGGTGCTGGGCGCTGGTCCCATCGGCAACCTGCATGTGCAGTTGCTGCGCACCATTGGGGCAGCGCCGATCATCGTCGCTGATCTGTCGCAAGATCGGGTGGACATGGCATTGGATTCCGGGGCCGATATCGGTGTTACTGACCCTGCCCAACTGGAAGACGTGGTTCTGCAGCACACGGAGGGGCGCGGTGCAGATGTGGTGATCGAAAGCGTCGGTCTGCCCGCGCTCTACCAGCAAGCCACCCGACTGATCCGCAAAGGCGGCCATATCGCGGCATTTGGTCTGACCGGTGTGGGCGAAACTCTGCCCGTCGATATTCTGCAGACCATCCTGCAGGAAAACTCGATCAAGGGGTCTGTGGCCGGGATGGGGCAGGACATGCACGATGCGCTGACACTCCTGACCCACGGTCGCATCAAGACCGACCGCTTTACCGGCGCGACCTACCCGCTGGACCGCATTCAAGACGCCTTTGACACTTTTTCCGACAGACCCGGAGACCTGAAGACACAGATCGTTTTGGCCCATTAACCAAACACGGAGGACACCCCGATGACCGTTGAAGCCTATACATCCAAGCCCGAAGGTATGATCCCCAACAGCCGTTTTCCGCTGTTGATTCACCGCAATGCCATTCCCGGCGGTGGGATCGATGCGGTCAAGGCCCGGTTTCGCGAGAACGGTTGGGGCAACAATTGGGAATATCCGGGTGTCTATGAGTATCCGCATTTCCATTCGACCTCGCACGAATGTTTGGGATGTGCCACAGGCTGGATGGAGTTCAACCTGTCTGTGGAAGGCTGGACCAAGGTCCGGATATCTGCCGGCGACGTGATCGTCATGCCCGCTGGTATCAGCCACGAGATGGTGGGCCATTCCGACGATATCATGATGGTTGGCGGTTACGCAGGCGGGCGCGATTGGGACAATATTCAGGAAGCCCACTTGACGCCCGAGATGTTTCAGGCTGCGGTCAAGCGTATCATGATGCTACCGATCCCTGACAAAGACCCCGCCACCGGTGAGATACTGCACCAGTGGCACGATGCGCCGTCGTCCGTTGACGGTGGCTGGAACGATTTCCGCGACGGGCTGGACGCATCGTCCTGACCGCGCCCCAATTCTGGAGCCCTTCTGATGGATCAACAAAGTCAAATTCTGACCCCGCCCTCTGAACCGCGCGAATTCGGGTTTTTTATGGATGGTAAATCCGTGGCCGCGGCAGACCGCGATGTGTTTGAACGCGCCTCTCCTGGGCATGGAGTCCCGGTGACGCGCATTCCGCGTTGTACTGAGGATGATCTGAACGCGGTGGTCGCTTCGGCCCGCACCGCGTTTGATGATCGGCGCTGGTGCGGATTGTCCGGCGCTGACAGGGCGGCGGTGTTGCTGAAAGCGGCGACGCTGATCCGGGAGCGGACGGATGAGATTGCCTATTGGGAAACGCTGGAGAACGGCAAGCCAATCAGCCAGGCGCGGGCCGAGGTGTCGGGCTGCGTTGGCATGTTCGAATTCGCCGCAGGTCTGGCCCGAGCGCTGCATGGCGACAGTTTCAACAACAGCGGTGACGGCGCGATGGGGATCGTCACGCGCGAACCTGTGGGTGTAGTCGGCCTCATCACGCCTTGGAACTTCCCGTTCCTCATCCTGTGCGAACGCGTTCCTTATATCCTCGCATCGGGCTGCACGATCGTTTCCAAACCGTCCGAGGTGACCAGCGCGACCACTCTGATGTTGGCCGAAATATTGTCGGAAGCCGGATTGCCCGACGGCGTGTTCAATGTGGTCACCGGTTCGGGCAGCGTCATCGGTCAAAAGCTGGCCGAGCATATGGACGTGGACATGCTGTCCTTCACGGGATCTACGGCGGTGGGTCGGTCGGTCGTGGCGGCTTCGGGCCAGAGCAACTTCAAGAAGCTGGGATTGGAGCTGGGCGGCAAGAACCCGCAGATCGTGTTTGCGGATGCCGATCTTGAGGATGCGGCGGACGGCGTCGCCTTTGGGATTGCCTTCAATACCGGACAGTGTTGTGTGTCGGGTGCGCGGTTGCTGGTTGAACGCTCGGTTGCGGACCAGTTTGCCGCAATGGTGACCGACAAGCTGCGCAAGGTTCGCGTCGGTGATCCACTGGATGAGCGCACTCAGGCCGGGGCCATTACGACGGACGCGCAGAACCGCACGATCCTGTCCTATATCGCCAAAGGTCAGGAAGAGGGCGCGACCTTGTTGACCGGGGGAACCACACCTCAGATCTCGGGTGGGCAGTATATTGATCCGGTCGTGTTCACCGATGTGACCAACGACATGGTGATCGCGAAAGAAGAGATTTTCGGCCCTGTTCTCTGCGTCATCCCTTTCGATACGATTGACGACGCGATCGCGATCGCCAACGATACCGAATATGGTCTGGCCGCCAGCGTCTGGACCAAGAATATAGACAAGGCCCTGACCATTTCGCGCCGCGTTCAGGCGGGCCGGTTCTGGGTCAACACCACGCTGGCCGGTGGGCCCGAGCTGCCCATTGGGGGCTTCAAAGCCTCGGGCTGGGGGCGGGAAGCCGGGATGCATGGGGTCGAAGAATATACGCAGGTCAAATCGATCCATGTCGAGATCGGTAAGCGTGCACATTGGGTGGAGTGATGGTAAAAGGCGGGTACGATTATGTGATTGTCGGCGGTGGTGCCGCCGGGTGTGTTCTTGCGCGTCGTCTGAGCGAGGACAGCAATGTGCAGGTCCTGTTGCTGGAGGCGGGTGGCAAGGACAGCCATCCGTTGATCCACATGCCGGTGGGCTTTGCCAAGATGACCGACGGGCCTCACACATGGGGCTTTACAACGGTTCCGCAAGTCAACGCCAACAACCGCGAGATACCTTATGCTCAGGGTCGGGTGATCGGCGGCGGTAGCTCGATCAACGCCGAGGTCTTCACCCGTGGCAACCCCGTGGACTATGACCGTTGGGCCAATGAAGAAGGATGTGAAGGCTGGGCGTTCAAGGATATCCAGAATTATTTCATCCGGTCAGAACGCAACGCCATTCTATCCGGCGACTGGCACGGAACCGAGGGCCCTCTGGGGGTCTCGAATCTGGACGCGCCGCAAGAGATGACCCGCGCCTTCGTGCGATCCTGCCAGGAGGCCGGGATTCCCTATAATCCTGACTTCAATGGCGCAGTTCAGGAAGGTGCGGGTGTTTATCAGACGACAACCTGGAACGCCAGGCGGTGTTCGGCGGCGGTGGGTTACCTGAAACCTGCTTTGTCACGGGCTAACCTGACGGTCGAAACCGGATGTCAGGTTCATCGGGTCGTGATTGAAAACGGGCGCGCGACCGGTGTCGAATATGACAAGGGCGGCGAGGTTCAGACCGTCACCGCAGATCAGGAGGTTCTCGTCACCTCGGGAGCAATCGGAACGCCCAAGCTGATGATGCTGTCGGGTGTTGGCCCGGCGGCGCATCTGCAAGAGCATGGGATCGATGTGAAACATGATTTGCCGGGCGTGGGCGAGAACCTCAACGACCATTTCGGTATTGATATCGTGGCAGAGTTGACGGGCCATCAAAGTCTGGACAAATACAACAAACCCCATTGGGCCGCATGGGCAGGTATTCAATACTACCTTTTCGGTTCGGGCCCGGTGGCATCGAACGTGGTCGAAGGCGGTGCGTTCTGGTATGGGGATACGTCCGCGCCAGTGCCTGACCTGCAGTTCCATTTCCTGGCCGGAGCAGGGGCTGAAGCAGGCGTTCCGAGCGTGCCCAAAGGCAGTTCCGGCATTACCTTGAACTCGTACACGGTGCGGCCAAAGGCACGTGGAACTGTGCGGCTGCGGTCAAATCGGGTGGAAGACATGCCGTTGGTTGATCCAAACTTCCTCGGGCATCCTGATGACTTGAAAACCTCGGTCGAGGGTGTGAAGCACAGCGTTGAGATCTTCCGGCAGAAAAGCTTGCAGAAGTACATTCGCCAAATTCGTTTCCCCGATGAAAATGTAAAGACACAGGCGGAGTACGAGGCTTATGCACGGCAATATGGCCGGACCTCGTATCACCCCACCTGTACCTGCAAGATGGGTGTGGACGATATGGCCGTGGTTGATCCGCAGATGCGGGTGCACGGGGTTGACGGGCTGCGGATTTGCGACAGCTCGGCCATGCCAAGCCTGATCGGATCAAACACCAATGCGCCAACGATCATGATGGCGGAAAAAGCCTCGGACATGATCCGGGGCAACCACTGAGGTTCGCGGTTTTTGAAGGTGTAGGGTTTCTCCCCAGACTGGCGGTGCCGCAGATGGGCACCGCCTTTTTTGTCAGTCCCAATCGGGCGCCCAAGGCACCAGATCAGCGCTGACGATGCGATATCCGGTTTGGGTCATGGCATCGATCCTGTCCATGTCAATACTGGACAGAGTAAAGTCCATCACGTCAAAATTCGCCTGAATATTCGTGCGCTTGGTGGACATGGTGTTGATCGAAACACCCTTTTGCAGAATCCACCGCAGCACGACCTGACCAGCAGTCTTGCCATAGCCTTGTCCGATTTCTTCGAAGATCGCGTGTTTGAAGACTTCTCCGCGCGCAACCGAACAATAGGACGATAGCGGAATGCCAGTTTCGGTTGCGGCAGTCAGAAGGATGTCCTGATTTAGCAGCGGATGGAATTCCACCTGATTTGTGACCAAAGGAACGTCTATGATTTGGGTCGCATCCCGCATCATCTGAGCGGTGTAGTTAGACACTCCGATATTGCGCGCCAGCCCTTTTGTGTGTGCCTGTTCCAGCAGTTTCAGGGATGGGCCGATATCGCCTCCGACGGGTGGCCAGTGCAACAACAGGACGTCAGCATAGTCCAGGTTCAGTTTCTTCAGGCTTTCTTCGACGGATGCGAGAAAAGCCTGATCAGTGAAGTTGTCGGGATGGACCTTGGTGGTGACGCAGATTTCGTCGCGCGGCAATCCAAGCTCGGCCAGCGCGGCGCCGGTTTCCGCTTCGTTTTCGTACATCTGTGCTGTGTCGAATGATCGATACCCGACTTCGGCAGCGATCATCATCGCGTCGCGCAATTCGTTTCCCGTCAACGGAAAAGTGCCGAAAGTGCGTTGATTTGTGCCCTGATAGTATATGTTCATCGGGTGTCTCCCATATAGATCTGAAAAGTAACTTAATGGTTACTTGAGGTCAGGTCAATTCATTCCATGTAACAGATTATGTATTGATTTCGGGCGATGGCTGGGTCATACATTATATAACCAAACGGTTACTTGATGAGGGCCTTATGACCAAGCAGATGACAGCGCGCGATGCCGCCAACCTGATACCGGATGGGGCAACTGTGGCGGTGAACTCCTCAAGCGGATTGTGCTGTCCGGACGCGGTTTTGCAAGGTTTGGGCGAGCGGTTCGATGCGGAAGGGGCGCCAAGGAATCTGACTACGATCCATCCGATTGCGGCGGGGGATATGTTCGGCACAAAAGGGGTCGATCACATCGCCAAACCGGGTTTGCTGACACGGATCATAGGCGGCTCGTACCCATCGGGGCCCAGCAAGGCGGAGCCGCCGCTGATCTGGCAAATGATCACCGCCGAGCAGGTGCGCGCCTATAATGTTCCCTCGGGCATCATCTTTGACATGCTGCGCGAAGCGGCAGCCAAACGTCCGGGCGTTCTGACAAAAGTTGGGATGGACACCTTTGTTGACCCCGATATCGAAGGTTGCGCCATGAACGAGGCAGCCCGCGCCGAACCCATTGTCAAACGGATGGCGTTTGAGGGCGAAGATTGGTTGTACTTTAAATCCATGGCCCCAAACGTCGCAATCATTCGGGCCACGACGGCCGATGAAAAGGGCAACCTGAGTTTCGAACATGAAGGGGCGTATCTGGGCGCGATGGAAATGGCTCTGGCCGCACGAAATAACGGCGGCGTGGTGATCGCGCAGGCAAAGCGTATCGCCGCTGCGGGCAGTATTCGCCCCCATGACGTGCATGTGCCGGGCATTCTGGTAGATGCGATTGTCGATGCGCCAGAGCAGTTGCAGACCACGGCCACAGAATATGACCCGGCCATCTCGGGTGAATTGACCCGCCCGATTGAAAGTTTCCGCACGGCGGAATTCAATGTCGGCAAAGTTATTGCCCGCCGGGTCGCTCAGGAACTCAAGGATGGCTGGGCCGTGAATATCGGATTTGGCATCTCGGCCAACGTGCCGCGTATTCTGGTCGAAGAAGGGCTTCATGGATCGGTTACATGGATGATCGAGCAGGGTGCCGTAGGCGGCGTGCCGTTGCTGGATTTCAAATTCGGCTGCTCTGCCAATGCCGAGGCTTTCGTGCCGTCACCCCATCAGTTCTGCTATTTCCAGGCGGGCGGTTTCGACGCGTCGCTGTTGTCTTTCCTCGAAGTTGACAAGCACGGATCGGTGAACGTGTCTCGATTGTCGGCTATCCCACATCGCACTGCCGGGGCAGGGGGATTTGTGGACATCACGGCTCGGGCGCGTAAAATCGTATTCTCTGGCAACTTCAACGCAGGCGCCAAGATGACTATCGAAAACGGGCAACTGAATATCCTGCAAGAGGGCAAAGTCGCCAAATTCGTGGATGAGGTTGATCAGATCTCGTTCTCGGGCAAAAGGGCGCGGCTTCAGGGTCAGGATGTGACCTATGTGACCGAGCGTTGCGTGATCAGGTTGAGCGATCAGGGCCTGATGGTTACGGAAATCGCGCCTGGTATTGCTCTGCAGCGGGATATTCTGGATCAGGCGGCAACGCCACTTTTGGTGGCAGATGATCTGAAGGTCATGGACGCCAATCTGTTTGACCCAGCCTTGATGGGTCTGGCGCTGCCTGCCGCATGATGGACCATTTCCTGCTTGATATTGAGGCCGGCATTGCCCGTCTTACGCTCAACCGCCCCGAGCGGCTGAATGCGCTGACCGAAGCAATGATGGACGATCTGCTGGCTTTGTGCCGTCGTATTGAGCGGGCCGAAGATGCGCATGTGGTCATCCTGACCGGTGCCGGGCGTGCATTTTGTGCAGGTGGTGACATTGATGCTTGGGCCGATCATTCAGCGGACGGGTTCGCACGCCATTGGCTGCGGGACGGGCATCAGGCGCTGGACGCGCTGGCGCGACTGCGACAACCGGTGATTGCCGTCTTGAACGGTCATGCGCTGGGGGGTGGGTTGGAACTTGCCGCCTGCGCCGATTTGCGTATCGCCGAGGCGCATATTCGCATCGGTCAACCTGAACCTGCTTTGGGTATCATTCCGGGCTGGTCCGGCACGCAGCGCACCGTACGCCGGTTTGGGGCGCAGATCGTTCGGCGTATGGCCGTATTTGGTGCACAGTTCGACGCGACAGAGGCTGCGGGTCTGGGGCTGGTGGATCAGGTTGTCCCGCAAAGTGAAGGTATGGCCGCCGCCTATGAGGTGGCCCAAAACCTGCGTCATCGCGGGCCCGTTGCCACCGAGTTGGTCAAGATGCTGATTAACGCTGCCGAAGGCGAAGAGCGTGAGCGCGTGTTTGAAGTTCTGGCTGGTCGCGCCGCAGCCATGCAGCCGGAATTGCAAACCGGATTGTCCGCCTTTAAAGCCCGCAAAAAGCCTGATTTCTGGAAATAAAATCGAAGGGAGGCTTTGATGATCCGCCACCTCGTCCATCTGCGATTCAGGGAAAACGTGCCGGAGGCCGACAAGCAGGCCCTCTATGCCGATCTGGCCTATTTGTCAGGCCATATCGAAGGTATTTTGGACTTTCAGCACCGCAAAAACGTCTCGGTTGAAACGCCGCTGGTGCGTGGGTTCACCGATATGTTCTGGTTCGACTTTCGCGACACACCTGTACGTGACACCTATCTTGAAGACCCGACTCATCAGGAAATCGGTGGCCGTATCGTCGCGCAGCTAGAAGGTGGCGCGGATGGCGTTTTCGTGTGCGATATCGAGCTTTGATGACGGCCTTCTGAATATGCCTCACCGCGTAAACCAAAAGCGGTGAGGCAAGGCAGCCAACAGGCTTGTTTATCTGAGTGAAAAAAACCGCGTAAGGGTCTGGTCTACCAGGAATTGTAAGACAGGTATTTGCCGGACATCTCGACCTTGACCCGGTCTCCTTTTTCGTGCGGTACGCGTGTGACCTGCATGTCGAAATCGATCGCAGACATGATCCCGGTTCCGAACTTTTCTTCTATCAGCGCTTTCAGTGTCGGGCCGTAGACGCCGACGATTTCGTAGAACCGATAGATGCAAGGGTCAGTCGGGACGCTTTGTTCCCAGACCTTGGTGGGGGGCTCTTCCAGCACGCCCGCCGCTTCTTGCGGCAGGCCCATCATGGACACAAGCGCTTGGGCCTTGTCTTTGGGAAAGGCGTTCATGCCCATGCAGGCGGAGTGGGTCCAGACCGGCGACATGTCAATCTTTTCCGCGATACCTTCCCATGTCAGCCCCGCCTGTTTCTTGGCGGACAGGATCATCAGCGTTACATCTTCTTTGGTCATCATTTGAGGCAGTTCAAGTGTATCTTTCATAGGGGGTTCCTCCTGCTTGGTCGTGGTGTCAAAGCGCCGGTCGGGTCAGTCATTGACCGCGCGTAATGGGGGGTTGATTTCAGCTTCGGCCGGGGCGGCTTCGGTCAGATCGATAACGACCGAGTCCGGTGTCTGCGCCGCACCATCACTGGCTTGTCCGGCCAGTTCTTTCGAGCGTTGACCCAGGAATTGCACCAGATGATTGCGGATCGCGTAGTAGTTCGGATGCTCGACGATTTCGGTTCGGTTGCGCGGTCTGGGGATCGTAATTTCAACGGACTCAGCGACCCGTGCAAACGGACCATTGGTCATCAGCAGGATGCGGTCGGCCAACAGGATTGCCTCGTCAATGTCATGGGTGATCATGAATACCGTCTGTTCGGTTTCGCTCCAGACTTTCAACAGTTCGTCCTGAATGGTGCCCCTTGTTAAAGCGTCCAATGCGCCAAAGGGTTCGTCCAGCAACAGCAGCTTGGGTTGGTTGGCAAAGGCCCGCGCGATCGAGACACGCTGTCGCATACCGCCGGACAACTGGCTGGGTTTGCGGTGAACCACGTCCCCCTCCAGCCCGACCTTGGCCAGAAAGGCCCGGGCATGCGCGTCTACCTTGGCGGCGGGCCAATCCGGATATCGGGCCTTGACCCCGAAGGTTACGTTTTTCAACGCCGACAGCCATGGCAGCAGCGAATAGTTCTGAAATACGACACCGCGATCCAACGACGGGCCAGAGACTTCGAACCCGTCCATCTTGACGACGCCCGAGGTCGGCTCGGCCAGTCCGGCAAGGATGTTCATGATCGTGGATTTGCCGCAGCCTGAATGCCCGAGAATGCAGACAAATTCGCCTTTCTCGATGCCGAAGCTGGCGTTTTCGAACACGGTCAGGGTGCCGCCCTGTCCATCCGGGAACTGCTGGGTCAGCAATTCGATACTCAGAAACGGTTTGCTCATGATGCTGCTCCTTATTCCGCGTAGGCCACGGCGCGTTGCAGGTAGGCAAAAGCCGAATCCAGCAGCATTCCGACGACGCCGATCATGAGGATGGAAAAGATGACCGAAGTCAGATCGAGGTTGTTCCACTCGTTCCACACGTAATAGCCGATGCCTGTGCCGCCAACGAGCATCTCGGCCGCCACGATCACAAGCCAGGCAATGCCGATCGAGATACGCATGCCGGTAATGATCGTTGGCGCAGCAGCGGGCAGGATCACGGTAAAGGCAGTGCGAAACGGCCCTAGTTCATGCGTGCGCGCCACGTTGACCCAATCCTGCCGGACACCAGCCACTCCGAAGGCCGTGTTAATCAGCATCGGCCAGATCGAGCAGATGAAGATCACAAAGATCGCACTTGCCTCGCTGTCCTGAATGATAAACAGCGCCAATGGCATCCATGCCAGGGGAGATATGGGCCGCAGCACCTGTATGAACGGGTTGAAGGCTTTGTAGGCGACTTGACTCATACCAATCAGAAAGCCCAGCGGGATTGCTACAAGGGCGGCCATGAAATACCCGGTCAGAACACGGTAGATAGAATAGCCGATCTGGATGCCGATGCCTTTGTCATTCGGGCCTGCGTCATAGAACGGGTTCGACAGCTGCTCCCATGCCTTGGCGATGACCTGGCTAGGCGGGGGGACGCCAGCCTTTTGCGCTCCTCCACCTGTCAGGCGCTCGTATTCAGTGAGTTCTCCGGCGGCTTTCTGGGCGGGAATGGCGGCCTCCCAGATCAGGAGGCCGACCACCAGCATAACCACCGACAAAAGCGCGGCCCGCTGGTTAATGGAAAGAGTGTCCAGCATCTGTCAGGCTTTCCCGATCGCAAAGCTGGAGACATAACCTTCGGGGTCTTTGGGATCGAAAGTTTTGCCCATGATTGTATGGGATTTGTAAGTCACATCGGGTGCGTCATACCCAAGATCGTTCATGATCTTCTTGGCATCCGCGGCCAGGTAAACCTGCTCGGCCACACCTTTGTAATCCACATCTCCTTCGATATATCCCCAACGCTTCATCTGCGTCAGGATCCAGACCCCCATCGAATGCCACGGGAACGGATCGAAATCGATCCGGTCAGGCACTTGCTGCACCTCGCCCAGACCATCGGCGTAGGTGCCGGTCAGGACCTGCTCGATCACCGGAACAGGCTGATTGAGGTAATTGGTCGGCGCAATCGCTTCCGAGATATCCTTGCGGTTATCGGGGTTTGACGCGAACTGAGTGGCGTCGATGATCGACTTGAGCAGTGCGCCGTAGGTGTTGGGCAGCTCGGTCGCAAAACTCAGCGGCGCGGCGAAGGCGCAGCAGGGATGACCTTCCCAGATGTCCTTGGTCAGGGTGTGGATGAACCCGATCCCTTCCCAGACCGCGCGTTGGTTGAACGGATCGGGCGACAAGTAGCCATCGAGGTTTCCGGCGCGCAGGTTGGCCACCATCTCTGGCGGCGGCACAACGCGGATCTGGATATCGACATCGGGGTCCAGCCCGAACTCGGCCACGTAATAGCGCAGCAGGAAGTTGTGCATCGAGTATTCGAATGGCACGCCGAAGGTGAACCCCTTCCACTGCTTCGGGTCGCGCTTGTCCAGATGCTCGTTCGACAGCACGATGGCTTGTCCGTTGATGTTCTCGACCGCTGGCATAATGTATGGGGTCGCAACCGAGCCTGCGCCCAACGTCATGGCCAGAGGCATCGGGGTTAGCATATGGCTGGCGTCATATTCGCCCGACAGAGATTTGTCGCGCGCCACGGCCCAACCGGCCGTCTTGATCACCTGCGCGTTCAGACCGTAACGTTCGTAGAAACCCATCGGTTGTGCCATGATGATCGGCGTGGCGCAGGTTATCGGGACAAAACCGATGTTCAGATCGGTTTTTTCGGGTGTGCCAAGGTTGTCCAGAATGGCCGCTTTGGCCTGATCCAGAGGAAAGACCGAGGCCAGCGCAGCAGCAGCCGTGCCACCGCCCAGCATCCCCATGAATGAGCGGCGGCTGATGTCGCTCTGACCAAAAATCGACCGGACGATCGCGCTTTCAACCACGCGTTCGGTCATTTCTTCCGAGGACATGGTTGTGGCCTCGACATGGTCCTTGTCATGCCCGTGCCCCGACAAGCATCCCTCGCAGCCGCAATCGGCCCCATGTCGCAGATCGGTTTTCTCGGAAAACGGATTTCCCAGGCTCTTCAGTGTCATGGCTTCACCCTTTCGCAATGGAGTTGCCATCATCGTGCCAGCCGGATGTCGCGTGAAACAGTAGGGGCACAAAATTTGTGCACTCATAAAAAATTATTAATATCATGATCTTAGAGAGAGTCGTGCGGTTTAGATATTACGATAAATCGTAAGTTACGAAATTTCGTTTTCTGACGCTGCATCGCAGCGATACACTGATCCCATGTCCCTTGATCAACTGCCACCTGATTCCGTTTTGCTGTCTATGCCGGAGGCCGCACTGGTTCTCGACACCGCGTCTGATCGCGTGGTTCGTTGGAATCGGCCCGCCGCAACATTGTTGTCGGGTGCGCCCAACGCATCCCCGCGCGCCTTTTCGTCTTACCTGAAAGGGGCGCTGCCCGAGTTTATTGTGTTTATCGAGGAGGTGGATCACAGGTGCGAAAGCTGGACCCGCGACGTTACTCTGACCTCCGTGCAGGGAAAAGCCATTCGGGTCGAGCTGCGCGCCCGTCCTGTGCGAGGAAAAGCCGGTTGGTTGATGATGACGATCACCGATCTGGACGCGCTGGATCAACGGGCGGAACTGACTGCGACGGCCCAGACCTTTCGCGCAGGTATTCTGGAATGGAGGCGTACGGAGGGTTTCTTTGCCGAGCTCGAACGCCAAAACCAGTTGATCCTGAACGCGGCGGGTGAGGGGATTTACGGTGTGAACGCCGAAGGAAAGACCACATTCGTCAATCGCGCAGCGCAAGAGATGCTGGGCTGGACGACCGAGGATCTGTTGGGCAAGGACATCCACTCGATGATCCATCACCATTATCTGAACGGTGACGTCTATCCCTCGCAGCAATGCCCGATTTACCGCTCGTTTCGTTTCGAACAGGTGCATCGGATCGAAGATGAGGTGTTCTGGCGGAAGGATGGCAAGCCGATCCGCGTCGAATATGTCTCGACCCCGATCTACGACCAAAAGGTTCTTGCCGGGGCGGTGGTGATTTTCCGTGACATAACGGACCGCAAGGAAAACGAGCGCAAGTTGCGGGATGCTTTGGACGAGGTGGCCGCGTTGCGTGACCGGCTGGAACAGGAAAACGCGTATTTGCAAGAGGCGATTACCTCGGAGCGCGCCCATCACGACATCATCGGAACCTCACCCGCAATCCGTCAGATCGTAACCCGGATCGATCTGGTGGCAGAAACAGATGCGACAGTGCTTGTGTCTGGTGAAACAGGCACCGGAAAATCACTGGTCGCGACTGAAATCCACAAAGCCAGTCCACGTGCCCGCCGCCCGTTGATCCATTTCAAATGCGGATCGCTGGCACGGGACGAGATCGAGGCCGAGCTCTTCGGCCATGTGCGCGGTGCGCCCAACGGGGCCACGCGCGACAAGCCGGGCAAGCTGGAGCTGGCCCATGGGGGCACCCTGTTCATTGATGATGTCGAGGAATTGCCGCTTGAGTTGCAGGGTAAGCTGTTGGCTGCGCTGCAGAATGGAACGGTTAAAAGGCTGGGCGACACGCGCGAAAAGCCCATCGACATTCGCGTGATCGCATCGACATCCCTGACCGACTCGCAGGCGCGCCGCGCGGACCGTATTCGCGAGGATCTTTATTTGTTCCTGAACGTTTTTCCGATCACCTGTTTGCCGTTACGCGACCGGCAAGAGGACATCCCCTTGCTTGCAACCCATCTGCTGAACATCGCATGTCGCCGCCTGAACCGGCCGGTTCCCGTGCTGACTGCCTTGGGGGTGCAGCAGTTGCAGGCCTATGACTGGCCCGGCAACGTTCGCGAGCTTCACAATGTGATCGAACGGGCGGCGATCGTGTCACATGGCACCAAGCTTGTGATCGAACTGACAGGCACAACACCGACGCCACAGACCAACGCGCCATTTCGGACGGAAACACAGATGCAAGAGTTGATGCGCGCAAATTTGGTCGCCACATTGCGCGAGACAAAAGGCCGGGTTTCCGGCGCATCTGGAGCGGCAGCCCTGCTTGGTGTGAAACCGACGACGCTGCATTCGCGCATTAAATCGATGGGTATCTCTGACGCAGAGTGGGAGTGAGATGAGACCGGCCTAGCACTGGCAGCGAAACCGGGTGACGATGGTGTCCAGAACCTCGTCCGGGTCACGTTTCCACCAGTTGTTGGCCGAGAAGATCTCGACCTCACACAACCCGTCGTAGCCGGCGTGTTCGACTGCGGCGCGTATCGCAGGCAGATCGGCTACCCCGTCTCCCATCATGCCACGATCCAGCAGGATGTCTGTCGTATCCGCCAACCAGTCGCACAAGTGATACCCCAGGATGCGGCCGTTTGCCCGGGTGGCTAACGTGTCAGCCAAAGTCGTGTCCCACCACACGTGATAGACGTCGATGGCAACGCCCACGTTATCAGCCCCGACAGCATCACAAACGTTCAGCGCATCTGCGGCGGTCATCAGGCATGTTCGGTTACCTGCGGTCGCAGGGTTCAGCGGCTCCAACGCCAGTTGAACCCCGCGCTGCGCCGCGTATGGGGCCGCGCGCGCGACGCGGTCCGCCAGAATCTTCTGGCTATCCAAAACGCCCTTGGTGCCGGGCTCGGGCCCGCCGGTGACAATGGTCAGGACCGAGGTGCCAAGATCTGCCGCCTGATCGATGGACATGTGGAAATCGTCCATGATCTGCTGATCCGAGGGCAACGCAAGCGGGCCGGTCAGAAATGGCGTGCGACACAAGCCAACCACCTGCATGCCTGCGGCGCGGACTCGTTCTCCGATCTGGGCTGCGCGCCCGTCCAGTTCCCGTCGCCAGAAGGTGATCCCGCCATAGCCGCGTGCAGCGCAGGCATCAATTACCCGCTCGGGCGACCATCCCGCGCCGTGCCCATCCAGGTTATGACCCAGCGTTGCTGTATTCAGCGCGAGTGCGGAATGATCGTTCGAGAAGTCGCGCAAGTCTCAGACTCCGTAGAGTTTCAACATATGCTCCATACGCTCCACCGCCAGATCGATGTCACGCAGCAATCCGCATTCGTCGGCCATTTTGAAGCAATCGATGAAATAGGGCAAAGAACGTGTGGACTGGGCGCCGTTCAACATGATGAAATGATCCTGGAACCCGTTCAGCCATGCCAGAAAGACCACGCCGGTCTTGTAGTATTGTGTGGGCGCGCGGAAGATGTGTCGGGCCAATGGAACGGTGGGATCGAGCGTCGCGCGGAAGGTTTTGGAATCTCCTTCGCTCAGCTTGCTGACCGCATAGGCCGCCGCCGGGGCGAGGGGGTCGAAAATGCCCAGCAGCGCATGCGAAAAGCCCTGATCATCACCTTCGATCAACTCAGGATAGTTGAAATCGTCGCCCGTATACATCTTGACACCATCGGGCAACAGGCGGCGCATAATGATTTCTTTTTGAGCATCCAGAAGCGAAATCTTGATTCCGTCCACTTTGCCGGGATTGGATCGGATCACGGTCAAAGCGGTTTCAAGCGCGTTGTCAAAACTGTTGCCGCCCCAATACCCGGCCAATTGAGGATCGAACATCTCGCCCAGCCAGTGCAGAATAACCGGGTGGTCGCAGGCATTCAGCACGTCCGTATAGACCGAGATATAATCGTCCGGTCCGCGCGCCACCTTGGCCAGCGCGCGCGAGGCCATCAGGATGATCCGCCCGTCCAGTTTCTGAATTGCTTCGACCTGTTCCAAATAGGCGCGGCGGACATCATCCAACGATGTTGCATCTTTCGGATCCAAGTGGTCCGTGCCGCATCCGTTGGCAACTAATGCGTCAGGGAGCTCTTCTTTCGTGCGGCGGATGAGTTCCAGTGCACCGGGCCAATCCAGCCCCATGCCGCGTTGGGCCGTGTCCATCGCCTCGGCGATGCCCATGCCCATGTCTGCCAGATAGTGGCGGAACTCCATGGTTTTGGCCCAGTCCACGTGGGCCGGGCCGGTCGGGTCGTGATCACCAAACGGGTCGGCCACCACATGCGCGGCGGAATACAACACTCGGGCCGAATTTTCGCTCAGCTTCGACGGCGTAACCGGCGTACCCACCAGCGCATAGTCGTGAAGTTTGCCGGTGGTGTCGGGCAGTTTGATTTTCATCGGTCGACCTCAAAAACGGGGTACAAGCATCCCGGCATCAGCCGAGATCACCTGTCCGGTGGTATAGGGAAGCTTTCCGCTCGCAAGCGCGGCGATGATATTGCCCATATCTTCGGGCTGCCCGACGCGCGGGAACAGTGTCAGCCCGTCTTTGGCGCGCTGGTCATACATCTCGATAACCGGGGCGGTCATCTCGGTGGCGATCAGACCGGGTTGCACGTCATAGACCGCAATGTCCTCGGGGCCCAGTCGCACGGCAAAGGTTTTCGAGATCATCGCGGCCGCGGCCTTCGACGCACAATATTCCGCACGGGGCGCGGCGACGGCTATAGCGTTGGACGAGGTCACATTGACGATGGAATGAAAGGCCTCGGCGCTCCGGTCGCGCGCGAGCAGGCGTTTGGCGAAACTCTGTGACAGAAAGAACATCGCCTTGGTGTTGATTGCCATGCAGCGGTCATAGCTCTGTTCGGACACCTCCAGCAGATCGCCGCGTTGCAGGACGCCGACACCTGCATTGTTGACCAGAGTGGTCAGCGGGCCAAGTCGGTCTTCGATCGCGGCCAGTTGCGCATCGTGGCTTTTGATGTCCGAGACGTCAAACGCAGCAGCCATAGCCGGAACTCCAAGAGCGCGGATCGTCTCGAGCGCAGCCTTCAATTCGGCATCCTGTTGCGGGCCATTGACGGCAATCGCAAACCCTTCTCGTGCCAGGGCCACGGCTGTTGCAAGGCCGATACCGCGTGATGACCCCGTTACAAGTGCTGCCTGTTTGCTCATGCGGCGGCCCCTTTTGCCAGCAATTCCCTCGCGATAATCATACGTTGAATCTGGTTTGTGCCTTCATAAATCTGAGTGATTTTGGCATCGCGGTACAAACGTTCGACCTCAAAGCCTCGGATATAACCTGATCCCCCAAAGACTTGTACAGCGTCGGACGAGCGCTGTACCGCCATGTCACCGGCAAAACACTTGGCCATGGAACAGGCTTTGGTCGCGTCCTGCCCAGTGTCGATCTTGTACGCGGCCGAGAACACCAGCAAGCGTGCTGCTTCGACATCCTTGGCGATATCGGCCAGCAACCATTGCACGCCCTGAAAATCGGCAATCGGTTTGTTGAACTGTTTGCGTTGCTGGGCATATTCCGTGGCGGCCTCAAGCCCGGCCTGACCGATCCCCACGGCCAGCGCGGCGATGCCAACTCGGCCCTTGTCCAAAACGCTCATCATCATATGAAAGCCGCGCCCTTCGGTGCCCAGCAATGCATCAGCAGGCAGACGCACATCGTCGAAAGACAGCGGCCCAACCTGACTGGCGCGCTGACCCATCTTGATCTCTTTGGGGCCGCGCGTTACCCCATCTGCGTGCAGGTCGACCAGAAAAATCGACATACCGCGATGCCCGGCCTCGGGGTCGGAGCGGGCCAGGACAAAACCAACATCGGCCACAGGCGCGTTGTGAATCCATATCTTGCCTCCGTTTAGCACCCATCCGTCCCCGTCCCGAACAGCGGTGGTGCGAATGCCCGAGACATCGGTCCCTGCTTCGGGCTCGGTGATGCAATAGGCTGGGCGCAGTTTGGCGGTGAGCAGATTGCCCAGCCACTTCTGTTGCTGCTCGACGGTCCCGTGACGCACGAGCAAGGTGGTCACCAGCTCTAGCAGCCCGCACTGATCCGCGATCGAGGCATAGCCACGCGACAGTTCTTCCATCACCAATGCGTAGGTCAGGGTATCGAAACCCGGTCCGCCCAGGTTTTCGGGAACACAGATGCCGAACAGGCCAAGCTCGGCCATTTGATCATAGATTTCAGAAGGAAATCGCGACTCATGGTCCAGCTCCTCTGCGGCCGGGCGGATAACGTCCTGCGCGAATTGGCGGGTCATGTCACGGACTTGGATATGTGTTTCGGTCAGAAACATGGTATCGCACCTTAATGTAACCAATCAGTTACTAATATGATGCCACCTACTGGTTCGTCAAGTGGGTTGATCGCGTGGGGAAACTGATATAAATAACCAATCAGTTACTTAAAATCACGCAAATCCAACAAAGCGGTTTGCATCAGGGAGGTTTGCATGACACCGAATTCCAAGGTCAAATTTGGCCGCGTCGATCTTGAGGTCTCTACCTTTGGGTTTGGAACCGCGCCGATCGGCAACATCTTTCGTGAAATCGATGAACAGACTTCGGATGCCATGATTCAGCACGCTTGGGATGCGGGGGTTCGCTATTTCGACACGGCGCCCATGTACGGCCATGGTCTGTCCGAATTGCGAACCGGTCAAAGTCTGCGTTGGAAGAACCGCGATGACTTTGTGTTGTCGTCAAAAGTTGGCCGTGTGCTCAAGCCCGCCCGTCGTCAGGATATCGCCTATGAGCCCTGGACCAACGCCGCGCCATTCACGATGCATTTCGACTATAGCTATGATGGCGTGATGCGCTCGGTCGAAGACAGTTTGCAACGTATGGCGCTGGAGCGGATGGATATCTGTTTCATTCACGATATAGACGTGTTTACGCGCGGCGACGAGCAGCCCGAGGTGTTCAGGCAGGCGATGGATGGCGCGTGGAAGGCTCTGGAAAGCCTGCGCGATCAGGGCGTTGTAAAGGCCATTGGTGTCGGGGTGAATGAATGGGAAGTCTGCCACGCCGCGTTGGAACAGCGCGACTTTGACTGTTTCCTGCTGGCCGGGCGCTATACGCTGCTGGAACAGGACGCGCTGGATAAGTTCCTGCCGCTATGTGAAGACCGCGGTGCTGCTGTTGTTGTGGGTGGCGGCTTCAATTCGGGCATTCTGGCCACCGGTGCGAAAGAGGGTGCAAAATACAATTACGCACCCGCACCCGCAGATATCATGGACAAGGTTCGCAAGATTGAGACGGTGTGCGCCGAATACAATGTACCGCTGCCAGCTGCCGCGCTGCAGTTTGTTGTCGCGCACCCTGCTGTCCCGACTTTCATGGCCGGCACCCGGACGGTCGAGCAGCTGGATCAGAACCTGAACTGGTTCAGCCATGATATCCCGACCGCGTTCTGGGCCGATCTGAAATCAAAAGGGTTGCTGCGCGAGGATGCCCCGGTTCCGGCATGACAGATTCGTTGCCCTCTGGCGTCTATGGGTTTCACGATCTGCAGGTCGGAGATGTCATTCGCACCGGGTCTGCCGAAATTTCGGCGGACCTGATATCCGATTTTGCCAATCTGACTGGCGATAAATATGTTCTGCACCTCGACGATGACGCGGCGCAGGCCCGCGGTTTCAAATCGCGGGTGGCGCATGGCCTACTGATTTTGTCGGTGGTCGATGGATTGAAATTTCGGTCAGATGCAAAAATTGATGGATTGGCATCATTGGGTTGGGACTGGCGCTTTGAAAAACCTGTTTTCGCCGGGGATGTGATCCGGGCCGAACTGACTGTGATATCCAAGCGTGTCACAAAAGGGTCGGGGCGCGGAATCGCCACCTTCCGGTTTGACGTGCTGAACCAGGACGGTCAGCGCGTGCAGCACGGCACCAATGACTTGATTTTTGAGTAAAATCCGGAGTTCAGTACGCAGTGCGTATATGGACAGACGAGAAGTGATCAGCCTGCTTTTAAGGTAACTCCGATGGAAATTGCGCGCAGCTCATTCGCGAGGCATTTCGTTGACAAGCCGTAAACCGGCTCAGTTTCGTTCCGAACAAGGGTGCAAAAAAAATTTGGACTCTGTCGTAAAAACGTTATTAATTGTGAGTATGCTCACGAGAGCACAATAACAGTGCAACTGAAACACCAGTGGGGACAATAATGAAATACTTAGCTTCCGTCAGCTTCATGGTGCTGGCCAATGCCGCCTTTGCAGCCTGTCCGGCAATCACCGTCAGCGATCCGCAAAACATCAGCGGCGCTTTTCCGAAACAGCTTGAGCTGGCCGAATTCGAAGCGGCTGCAAACTGTGACCTGGCATTCAGCGAGAACCCTGATATTGGCGCGCTGAACGCACGCATTGTCGGGAATGGCGATCTGCCTGCCGTCGCGGACCGGCTGCCGGAAGAGCCGCTGGTTGTCATGCCTCTCACCTCGATCGGCAAATATGGCGGTGTCTTGGACGGGTACTCGAATGCGACGGAATCCGGCACCTCGGACCTGTTGTCGGTACGTCATGTGAACCTGACCCGGTTCGACAGCGATTTGCTGACCATCAAGCCGAATGTCGCCAAGTCGTTCGAATGGAATGATGACTTTACCGCCATCACATTCACGTTGCGCAAAGGCCACAAATGGTCCGATGGTGCGCCATTCACGTCGGCTGACGTCGAGTTCTGGCTCGAGAACATGACCAAGGACGAGAACGTCATCGGTTCGGTCAAAGATATCTGGGTCGTGGCCGATGAGGTCATGGGCATCGAGATCATTGATGACCAGACTTTCACGTTCACTTTTGCTGCTCCGAATCCGGGCTTCCTGGCTGCGCTGTCGCAATATTACGGACAGCCATTTCAGCCAAAGCACTTCCTGGGTCAGTTCCATCCCGAGATCAATCCGGATGCGGACAAGCTGGCGCAAGAAGCCGGGTTTGAAAACGGGTACGAAGTCATCGCCTTCTACTTTGGCGGGTCAGACTGGAAAGATGTCCCGTCACCCTACCTGAAGGATGCTTCCAAGATCGATGGCTTGCCCGCGGCTGTTGTTCCGACATTGGAAAGCCATATCGTAATCGAAGACACGACGGAAACCCGTCGCGTGGTTGCAAACCCCTATTATCACGTCGTGGATACAGCGGGTCAGCAATTGCCATATGTCAATGAAATCTTCGAGCAGTATATCCCAGACGCGGAAGTACGTTTGCTGAAGATGCTGAATGGTGAGGCGGACTATAAATCGCAATCCAACCAGCTGACCCAGGCGCCGACATTGCTGGACGGTCAGGAAGCTGGCAATTACACGGTCAGCCTGCGCCCAGCGATTACAATTCCGACCCTTGGTTTCAACCACACAGCCAAGGATGAGGAAAAGCGGGCAATTTTCTCGTCGCAGGACTTCAACCTGGCCATGTCTCACGCCATCAACCGGGATGAGTTGAATGAGCTGGCCAATTTCGGTCTTGGCAAGCCTTCGCAATATATTGCCTTCGATCCGGTGCCGGAATTTGCCAGCGAAGAGCAGACCTCGTTTGCTACCGCCTATGACCCCGAGAAGACCAAAACCCTTTTGGACGGTCTGGGTCTGGCAGATACAGATGGTGATGGTTTCCGCGAATTGCCGTCGGGTGCCAAGCTGGTCCTGAACCTGCAATTCTCGACGCAAGGTATGACCGTTCAAACCGCCGAAGCCGTCGCCCAATACTGGAGTGATGCAGGTATTCAGACCAACATCAAAGAGGTCACCTCGGATGAATACCGCGCGGCGCAATCGGCCAACGAGCTGGATATCACTGCGTGGAACAACGGTCGTCCGGCGGCCCTCATGCAGGGCAATATCGACCGTTTGGTGGTTCCGTTCGGCACGTTTTTCCACCAGCGCAACGGGATGTTGTGGGATCGCCATTTGACAACCAATGGTGCGGAAGGGGTTGAGCCGCCCGCATGGACGGTCGAGCTGGCTGCCCTGGCCAAAGAGTGGCAGACAACCACGCCGGGCTCGGATGCTTATAATGAGCTTGGATCGAAGATTATCGACCTGCAGCTGGCTAACATGCAGTATATTGGGACGGTCCAGACACAGAACATCGTCTACCGGTCCAACAAGCTGCAGAATATGGATGAGTTCAAGACATGGTCTTATGACTATTACCGGACCTATCCCTATCACGCTGACCAGTGGTGGCTCGACGAATAATCGAACATGACCACAAGGCAAGGACGGCCCGTGCCGGCCGTCCTTGCCGCATCTGAAGAGTTTACCAAACATGTCCTCTTTCGCCCGCTTCCTGTTGTCTCGTTTCGGGGCAGCACTGACCACGATGCTGCTGGTGTCGTTTCTTGTGTTTACCCTAATGGAACTGGTCCCCGGAAACTGCGCCGAGCGCTTTCTGGCCTACAAAGACACGCAAGGTGTGGTGGTCACAGCCGAAGATATTCGCGCCGAAGAGGTGCGCATGGGCCTTGACCGTCCTTATGTCATCCGTTGGCTGAACTGGGTGTCGGGCATTTTCTTCCGGTTTGACTTTGGCGAAAGCTGTCTGTGGCGCGTCGATGTGACTCAATTGGTCGGAGACAAGATGGTGTTGTCTCTGGCACTGTCGTTTACCGCGTTGATGCTCACCTATGCGATTTCGATCCCCGTCGGGATGGCCTCGGCCACCATGCGTGACAGCTGGTTCGACAGCTCTCTGCGGGTGATCAGCTATCTGGGTCTGGCCTTGCCGAACTTCCTTCTGGCGCTGTGTGTAATGCTGTTTTCGACCATCGTGTTCGGAGAGACCCTGACCGGACTGTTCAGTCCCGAATATCGGGACGCTCCGTGGTCCTGGGATAAATTCAAGGACATGATGAGCCGGGCTTGGCTGCCGATCGTGATACTGGCCTGGTCGGCCACGGCAATTCAACTGCAAACCGTGCGGGCATTGATGTCCGATGAAAAGGACAAATTATATGTGACTGCCGCCCGCGCGCGCGGGCAATCCGGGACGGGGTTGTTGCTGAAGTATCCCGGACGCCACGCGCTGGGACCGGTGATCAACAGCCTTGGCTTCGACCTGAATCGCGTGTTCAACGATCTGCCTATCGTGGCTGCGGTTCTGGTTTTAACAGATGCCGGAGCGCTGTTGCTGGACGCGTTGGCAAAGTCCAATGATCAACAGCTTGCTGGTGCAATCATCCTGATGATGACTGCGGTGATCGTCTTCTTCAACTTTCTGACCGATATCCTTTTGGCCGTTATCGATCCGCGTGTCCGGAAAGGGTTTTTCTGATGGCTTTGAGCATATTCAAGAAACGCAGCCTGTCCAAAGAAGACTATTTCACCGCCTCGCAGAGCAAGCTGATCTGGGAACGGTTCCGGCGCAAGAAATCGGCCCGGATTGCTGCCAATATCCTGATATTCATAATCCTTAGCGGTATCTTTGCCTCGTTTCTGTCGCCATACGAACCCAATGCGGCGGGGCGTGATACGGAATACGTGAACGGAGCGCCTCAGCTGCCGAAATTCTGTGACGCAGCAGGCTGCAGCCTGAGGCCCTTTATCCATAAGGTGGAACGACACCGCGGCGCGGATACCAATTTTCGCTGGGTGACCCGCGAAACTGATGAACGCAATTACCTCACGTTTCTGCCCAAAGGCTGGGACTACAAAATGCTGGGGATCACCTTCGACCGGCACCTGTTCGGCGTTGAAGAAGGGTTCATCCACGTTTTCGGGACTGATGCGGGGGGCAAGGACATCTTTTCGCGCACCCTGCATGCGGTGGGGGTCAGCCTGGCGGTCGGAACCGTCGGAGTGCTGATTTCCTTCGTTCTCGCGCTGATCATTGGCGGGTGCGCGGGGTATTTCGGCGGGCGGGTCGATATTGTTCTTCAGGCGCTGATGGACACGGTCAAGGCGGTGCCGACGATTCCGCTTTTCATGGCGCTTGCAGCGTTTATCCCGCAGGAATGGTCGGCGGAGATGCGGTTTTTCTTCATCTCGATGATCCTCGGCCTTGTTGGCTGGGGAACGCTGGCGCGCCGCATCCGCACCCATGTTCTGGCCGAGCGTACGGCAGATTATGTACTGGCGGCGCAGATGGCCGGCGCCCGTCCGGGTCACATCATCAGGCGACATCTGCTGCCCAGCTTCACCAGCTATATCATCGTCGATCTAGTGATTTCTTTCCCGTATATGGTGCTCAGCGAAACCGCGCTCAGCTTTATCGGGCTGGGGCTGAAGGATCCGGTGAACTCGCTTGGGGTCATGCTTCAGAACGTGACCAATGTGGACGTGCTGTTGAACTATTCCTGGTATTTCATCCCGGTCCCGATCTTCGTCACGCTTGTCCTGGCGTTTGTTTTTGTTGGTGACGGCCTGCGCGATGCAGCCGACCCCTATGCGGAGCGAAAAGGATGAGCGAGCCAATCCTGAGCGTCGAAAACCTGACTGTAACCTTCCATACAGGCGAAGGCCCTGTGCTTGCGGTCGATGATGTTTCCTTTGAACTGGCCGAAGGCGAGGTGCTGGGTCTGGTCGGCGAAAGCGGATCAGGCAAATCGGTGACGGCCAAAGCGATCATGCAGCTGAATGCGGGCAACACGCGCTATAGCGATGGCAGCCGGATTGCAGTGCGTGGCGATGGCGACCCTGTCGAGGTCATGCAGCTGCGTTCGGAAAAAGAGCGCCGCGTGGTGCGCGGAGATCGCGTGTCGATGATCTTTCAGGAGCCGATGGCGAGTTTCGCCCCGGCACTGACCATCGGCAAGCAAATGGTCGAGCAGCTGCAATTGCATCGGAACCTGTCCAAGGCCGAAGCGAAACAGGTCTCGATCCAGATGCTGGAACGGGTCGGTATCTCGGATGCGGCCACGAGGTTCGGCCAGTATTCGTTTGAGCTGTCGGGGGGGATGCGGCAGCGCGCGATGATCGCCATGGCCCTGTCCACACATCCCGGCCTTCTGATCGCGGATGAGCCGACAACGGCGCTGGACGTGACCATTCAGGCGCAGGTGCTCGATCTGATCGAAGAACTGGCGCAGGAAAACAGGATGAGCGTTCTGTTCATCACCCATGATCTGGGCGTGATTGCGGAAACGGCGGACAAGGTCGCCGTGATGTATCTGGGCCGGATTGTCGAATATGGCGCCGTCGAGGATGTGATCCTGCGTCCGGCGCATCCCTACACGCGGGGTCTCTTGGATGCGTTGCCGAAGCTCTCGGATCTGACGGCTGCACTGACGCCTGTTCCGGGCGATATTCCCAGCCCGTTGGAGCGACCCGGTGGATGTGTCTTCCATACGCGCTGTCAGTTTGCCCAGGCCGGGCTGTGTGACAGTCAGGTTCCCCCGATGACCGAAGTTGCCGGACACAGTGCCGCCTGTCATCTGGCGCAAGAGATCGGAGATTACGTACATGACCACGACTGAACCGGTCTCGACCATCAGTATCCGCGATCTGATCGTGCGCTATGACGTCGGCGGTGCTTTTATGGGCGGGCACAAATACCTGACGGCTGTCGATGGGGTTTCGCTGGATATTCCCAAGGGCAGCTTCTTTGGCCTTGTGGGAGAATCCGGATGTGGCAAGACCACGCTGGGACGCGCCACGCTCAACGCTGCGCCGGTCAGCGAAGGGTCGATTCACTTTACCGGCGATGACGGGCACGAGTTTGATCTGGGCGATCTGAAAGGCGACAAGCTGCGGGGTTTTCAGCGCGAAGCGCAGATGATCTTTCAGGATCCTTATGCGGCGTTAAGCCCGCGCATGACGGTGCGGGACATTATCGCCGAGCCTCTGGAAATCATGAAGATCACACGCTCGCGCAAGGAGACCGATGAACGGGTGCGCGAGATGGCGCGCCGTTGCCGGCTGAACCTCGAACATCTCCGCCGGTTTCCGCATGCGTTTTCGGGCGGCCAGCGGCAGCGGATTTCGATTGCGCGTGCTCTGGCCATGGGTCCCAACTATGTTGTGGCGGACGAAAGCGTCGCGGCGCTCGATGTATCGACGCAGGCAGATATTCTGAACCTGTTGCGCGAGCTGCAGGAGACGCTGCATCTGACCGTGCTGTTCATCAGCCATGACCTGAGCGTTGTGGCGCATGTCTGCGATATGGTGGCCGTGATGTATCTGGGCCGCATTGTCGAGATTGCGAAACCCGCCGATCTGTTCCGCAAGCCGCTGCATCCTTATTCGCAGGCACTGATCGGGTCAGTGCCCAAGCTCGACCCTCGCAAACGCGGCAAGCGCACTAAGTTGAAAGGCGAAATCCCCTCGCCGCTGAACCCGCCATCGGGCTGCCGGTTCCACACCCGTTGCCCTTTTGCGCAAGAGCGTTGCCGGACCGATGTTCCGCAGCTTGAGACGGTGGCAAAGGACCGGACGATTGCCTGTCATTTCCACGACGCTTTGGAGCCCTCCAATGTCTGACACACGCCCGAACATCCTGTTCATTACGGCCGATCAATGGCGTGGCGATTGTCTGGGCTATGCCGGGCATGACGTTGTAAAGACCCCGAATATGGATGCGCTGGCTGCTGAGGGGACAGCGTTTATGCAGCACTACGCTGCGGCGTCACCTTGTTCGCCCGCGCGGGCCGCGATGTATACAGGCCTGTATCAGATGAATAATCGGGTTGTTGCAAACGGTGCTCCTCTGGATCACCGGTTCGACAATGTGGCCCGCGCCGCGCGACGGGCGGGATATGCGCCAACACTGTTTGGCTATACGGATATCGCCGCGGATCCGCGCGCCCACGATCCGAGTGATCCCGCCGGGCGAACCTATGAAGGTGTTTTGCCGGGTTTTGACGTCGAGCAGCCGCTGATCGGGGATCAGGCCCCCTGGAAGCGCTGGCTCAAGTCACTTGGCTACGCCCCAGAGATTGTCGATGACCCCTACTGGTTGGCACCCGAGGAAAACGAACGCGTGCCCACCGGCCCTGCCGGGTTCAAGGCCGAACACAGTCAGACGGCTTATCTGACAGGACGTTTGATGGACTGGCTGGAACAGCATGACGCGGATCAAGGCTGGTTTGCGCATCTTTCCCTGATCCATCCGCATCCGCCCTTTATTGCACCCGCCCCCTATAACGACATGTACGACCCGGATCTGGGGCGCGACTTTCAGACCACCAGTCCCGAGGTCATGGCGGACCCGGTCGTGCAGATGCTGTTGAACAAACCCGTCGACGATTTTGTGCCGGGTGTCGAAGGGAACCTTCCTGACCTGAGTGTCGAAGACAAGCGCCGCATACGCAGCGTTTATTTTGGCTTGATAAGCGAGGTGGACGCGCAACTGGGGCGGCTGTTCGATCACATCAAAGCGGCAGGGCAATGGGACAACACGATCATCATCATGACCTCGGATCATGGTGAGATGATGGGAGATTACGGGTTGTTCGGAAAAGGTGGTTTTTTCCCGGACAGCCAGCAAATTCCACTGATCATCCGCTTGCCGGGCCAGACAGATGGGCGTGTGTGCAACAGCTATACATCAGCGGTCGACCTGTTTCCGACGCTTTTGGGCCAGATCGGCGGCAGCGCGACCAACGCCCTGGATGGTCAGGATCTCGGCCCGATTCTGCGGGCGCAGACCGATCAAACAGGACAAGACGCTGCATATTGGGAGTTTGACTACCGAGACCGCGTTCCAATGGGCGAAGAAGCGACAGAACATCTGGCTGATTTCCACCTTCAGGCGCGGTTGGACGCCGACATGCTTTATGTCAGCTCACCTGCAAGTCCGCCACTGTTGTTCGAAACGGGCGCCACCGCCATTTGCGCTGAAAACGTCGCCGAGCAGACGTCATTTCAGGGGAAACGTCTGCATGCGGCGGAAGCGCTCTTGCGGTTTCGACAAAGACGGAACGACCAGACATTGGCAGACCTGCGCGTGGGACCTGAAGGTGTGAAACGTGTTGGTGCGCCAGATCTCTGAGGACGAAGGATGTACTCGATTTGGCTTACCTTTGAAGAGACTCTGGCCCAAAAGCTGAGAGATCAGATTTCGACACTGGCCCGCCAAACTGGTGGCCCGGTGTTTGAGCCGCATCTGACCGTCGTCGGTGATCTGGACCTTCCACGTCACGAGGTGCTGCATCTGGCGAAATCGATCCGGTTGGCTTTTCAGCACGAATCTGGCGAATTTGGAAATATCGGCTTTGGGGCGACATATTTCCAATCGGTATTCCTAACAATAAAACTGCGCGAGGCTTTGGACGGGCTTAGGTCATCGCTGTTGGCGCAACTCGATTTGTCCGCAGAGTATCCGCCCCATGTCAGCCTGGCTTATGGCGTGGATGATATCAACATGCTGGTCGAGCATCTGAGCAGAATCGATCAGGAATTTTCCGGTTGTGTGGCCCGCTTTTCGGACCTCGTCGTCATGGCCTCGTCCGAGGACCGCCCAGTAGATCATTGGCGCAGTCTCGAGAAGTTTTCTCTGTCCGCGCAATAGGCCTATTTATTACAAAAACTCAGTGCGATTTACGCAGAACCAGTTGCGGTTCAATCAGCAACTGACGTGTTGGTTCTTCGGGGTGTTCCAGCCGTTGCTCTAACAACTGGATGATCCCGTTCACGGTCTCGGTGATCGAATTACGCACCGTCGTCAATTCAAACACGGGCCATCCAGCCATCGGGATGTCGTCAAACCCAATAACCGAAAGCTCTCTTGGAACTGAAATCCCAAAAGTCTCCCGCGCCGCCGATAAAACCCCCAAGGCCAATGCATCGTTCGAACAAAACACAGCGTCCGGGGCGACGTTGTCCGAGAACAGCTTAGTGGCCGTTCGTTCACCGCCATGAAAGCTGAAATCACTGTGAACAATTTTGATGGGTTCCATGTTGTGCTCGTTGAGAGTGTTCACGAACCCGTCGAAGCGTTCTCTTTCCGAACTTAGTTGCGTGGGTCCGCCGACATAGGCGATGCGATCACGTTTACGCTCAATCAAACAATGCGCAGCCAAGCTGGCACCCTGCGTGTTTTTGCAGACGATGTAATCGGCAAAATCGGAGTGCTCGGGCTGAGCACCAGACAGGATGAGCGGTATTCCGAGGCGCCCGCATTGTTCGGCAAGGGCGGCGTCGATACTCCCGGCGCGGACAATCATCGCCTCAAGAGGGTAGGATAATACATCCAGCACGCGGGAATCCCGAATTCCGTCGCCATCACCGCCTAGAACAACAGGCCATTTCCCCATCTGAGTCAGGCGCTCGACCAGCCCACTGATCACCTGAGTATCGTAGAAATTCGAAATGTTGCCGGACACGATGCCCACAAGGCGTGAGTCGGCACCTTTCAGGCTGCTTGCCAAAGCGTTGGGCCGATACCCCAGCTGATCTGCAGCCGCCAGAATTGCGCGGCGTTTTTCTTCTGAAACATATGTGCCATCACGAAAACACCGCGACACTGTATGGCGTGAAACACCAGCCTTCTCGGCAACATCTTGGGCTGTAACACGCCGTCCACGCTTCAACACTGTCTCACCTTGTCCATCCAAGCCAACGCTTAAGACGCGTTCCAGTGTATCTTACATGATCAGGCCGGAATTTGCTGGAACAAATTCAATGATTTCGCAACAAGATTTTATCGTTTTACAGGTACTAATCAATATGTCCGTAGAGGGTCGGTTTATGTTTGATCGTTATGATCACGACGCACTACTGGGCAGGTGTTTTGAAACACCAAGACCGAGCTCATCCCGTCGAGTTTGAGGGAAGTTCTTTCGATCCGTTCTGAGAGAGACAAACAATCAAGACACTCCGTAGAGGAGAATACGATAGCGTAGATAACTTCACTCTCCGCTAAAGACAGAACAGAAGTGCCGTGACCTGGCGGCGCGTCAACCTTGTGACTTACCGGTATAGAAATCGGTCAGTTCCGTGGCCAACGCTTCGTAAAGCAAGTGAACTTCTTCAATTCCTGGGACGTCCAACTGGTCGATGCGCTCCAGAAACGGACAGTTCACCACGCTGATGGCCCGCCCTTCAAGGTTGAGTACCGGGTAGGCCAGGTTCGTCACGCCAACGGCGGTCGCTGATGGCATTCGTTCGTATCCCCACTCGCGGATTCTGGCGATGTGCTCCCGAAACTCGACCGGGTCCAAGTCGGGCTCACCTTGTGCAAGACGGTGTTTATCCAGCAACTCATCAAGCTCGGCATCGCTGCGGAAGGCGGCCAGCACGCGGCCCGTCCCGGTGTTTCCCAATCCGATCACCGTTCCGACACGCAGGGCCAAGCCCCAATTCCCCGGCGACGCGATTGAGGACACGACGACAATATCACCGTTGCTTTCCATGCCCATATGACAGGATTGCCACGCCTTGCGGGTAACCGCGCGCATCTTGGGCGTTGCCATCTCAAGGAGCCGTTCCACCGGTGGATAGGCTTGAGAAATCGCAAACATCTTGAGGCTCAGCGAATAGAGGTCATCCTCAGTAGATCGAATGACATACCCGCGTCGCACCAACGTCGACAGCATCCGGTAGATCTCGCTTTGGGATCGATCCAGAGCGCGCGCGATATCGCCTTGCGCCAGTCCATCCGCATGGCGCGAGAGCAGTTCGATAATATCCAGCCCCTTTTCCAGCGCAGGGGCGCGGTACTTTTCTGAAGCAGCAACCAAAATGTTCTCCCGGGCCGTATTTGCGAACCTTTGACCGTGAAATTGTCTTGAATTAGCGGCGGATGTCAATGTTGATTTATTTGTGAATAAATGTTTTAAATACGAATTATAGCGGTGCGCAAGGATCGCCATAATCAAATTTAGGGAGAAGCAAGTGATGAAATCGTCGAAAAAAATCAGCGGGTTGCTTGCCAGCTGCGCCGTCGTGGCCGCAGGTGCAGCTTACGCCGAATCAGATTGGGGTTCGTTCCCCGGGGCCGTCGTCGAGGCCAAGCTGATCGGGGGTCAGCAGTACGAAGCGCTGTATGGCCGGATTGCGGACTGGGAGGCCGCGACCGGGGCAAAGGTCGATATCATTTCGAAGAAAAGCCATTTTGAGATCGACAAGGAAATCAAGTCGGACATGGCGGCGGGCACCACCTCGTGGTGCGTGGGGTCGAACCACTCGTCCTTTGCGCCTCAGTACGAAGGTCTTTATGTTGACCTGACCGATTTGGTTCCCGCAGAAACGGTTGCAGAATTCGTGCCCGGAAACATCGGTGCGTCGACCGTGAACGGCGAGCTTCTGATGCTGCCGCGCGCGCAGTTTGATGTCTCGGTTCTGTATTACCTCAAGTCGAACTACGAAGACGCCGACAAGGCAGCAGCTTTTAAAGCGGAATACGGTTATGATCTGGCCGTTCCTGAAACATGGGAGCAGGTGAAGGATCAGGCGATCTTCTTCGCAGATCCGCCGAACTTCTATGGCACGCAATATGCCGGCAAGGACGAGGCCATCGTTGGCCGGTTCTACGAGATGGTCGTGGCTGAGGGCGGCAACTATCTGGATGAAAACAAGAAGCCCATCTTCAACTCGGAAGCGGGCCAGCGCGCATTGCAGTGGTTCGTCGATCTGTACGAAGCGCAAGCGGTTCCGGCAGGCACCACATCCTATGTTTGGGATGATCTGGGCCAGGGCTTTGCCAGCGGCACCGTCGCGCTGAACCTGGATTGGCCGGGCTGGGCCGGGTTCTTCAACGATCCTGAATCCTCAAAGGCCGCAGGCAATGTCGGTGTTGCGATCCAGCCGATGGGGTCGGTCACGCGCACTGGCTGGTCGGGCCATCACGGCTTCTCGGTCACCAATGACTGCGAAAACAAGGAAGCCGCCGTTTCATTGGTGAAATTCCTGACCAGCGAAGACAGCCAGCTGGCTGAATCCTCGGGCGGTTCGCTGCCCACCCGTAGCGCTGTTTGGGATGCGAACGTAAAAGCCGCTCAAGCGGGTGACGATCCGTTCCGCGCCGAAGCTCTGGCCGCCTTTGCTGCCGGTGCCGAATACGCGTTCGCGGTTCCGCCGATCCCGGAATGGGGTGAGACCACCAATATCGTCTTCCCCGAACTGCAAGCTGCTATCGTCGGTGACAAATCCGTCGAGGACGCACTGAACGATGCCGCCGAGGCGGTGGACGAGCTGATGCGCGAGTCCGGTTACTACTAAGGGCTCCTCCGGCCCAAGCGGGGGTGGCTGACACCCCCGCACCATTTACTCAATCCAAGGAAAGACGTTATGCGCCGCCGCTTACCGGAGTGGTTTGTCCTTCTGTTGCCTGCTTTCATCATCATGGCAGCCGTTGTTTTGATCCCGCTCCTCTTCTCGCTGTATTCCAGCTTTACGCCGTATAAGCTGACGCGCCCGTCGTCGCTGTGGCGCTGGATTGGCACGGCGAATTACGAGAAAATCCTTGGAGACTGGAAATTCTGGTCGGCCTTTGGCCGCACCGTTCTGTTCCTGACCATCGCTCTGAACGTGGAATTGCTGCTGGGTCTGGGCATCGCGCTGATGATGAACAAGGTCACATGGGGACAGCGCACCCTGCGCACGATCCTGATGTTCCCGATGATGTTCTCGCCCATTCTGGTGGGCTTTCAGTTCAAGTTCATCTTCAACGACAATATCGGTCTGGTGAACAACGTGCTGCAATCACTGGGCTTCACCGATGCGGCGCTGCCGTGGCTGGTGGATGGCAAGCTGGCGATGTTCTCGATCATCTTCGCCGAGGTCTGGATGAGCACATCCGTCTTCGCGATCCTGATCCTTGCCGGTCTGTTCGCCATGCCGCGTGACCCGCTTGAGGCCGCAAAGGTCGATGGCTGCACCGCATGGCAGACCTTTCGCCACATCACGCTGCCCTTCCTGATGCCGTTCATTTTCATCGCGATGACCATCCGCTCTCTGGACGTGGCGCGGGCCTATGACATCGTGCAGATCATGACCGGTGGTGGCCCGGCACGGCGGACCGAGCTGCTGTGGACGCTGATGAGCCGCACCGGCTATGTCGATGCCCGAATGGGGCTGGCCAATGCGATGGGCTATGTCTCGATCCTGCTGTCGATTGCCTTCACCATCTATTTCTTCCGCAAACTCAGCTCCGCACGCGCCGAGCTGGGCATGGGGGGCTAAGCGCATGGACCGCAATCAATCCTACCGCAACCAGCGCCGCCTGATGAAAGCACTGCATCTCACCGGCCTGTTTCTGGTCATGTCCGTGATTTGCATTCCCGGCCTGTGGATCGTGCTGAACTCGTTCCGCCCGACGGTTGAGATCATGGCAAAACCGCCGGTCTGGACCCCGACCTTCACACTGGACCATTACCGCGCCATGTTCGGTGGTGCGGGCGAGGGCGGTGTGCCGGTGTTCCAGTATTTTCGCAACTCGCTGATCGTCTCGGTCACGTCGACCGCGATTGCCATCCTGATCGGGATGGGCGGCGGCTATGCCTTTGCGCGCTATCGGTTCAAGTTCAAGAACGGCTATTTCGTCGGCCTGATGCTGTTCCGCGCTGTACCCGGTGTGGCCTTGTCGCTGCCGCTGTTCATCGTCTTTGCCCGTGCGGGCCTGATCGACACCCATTTCGGCTTGATCCTTGTCTATGTGGCGATGAATGTGCCCTTTACCATCTGGCTGACCGATGGCTTCTTCCGCCAGATCCCCAAGGAACTGCACGAAGCCGCTGAAATCGACGGCTGCACCCGCTGGCAGGCCTTCTGGCGGGTCGAGTTTCCGGTGGCGCGCTCGGGCGTGGCCTCAGCGGCGATCTTCGCCTTCCTGACCTCGTGGAACGAATTCGCGCTGGCCTCGCAGCTGACCCGCTCGGTGGGGTCCAAGACGATGCCCGTGGGCCTGCTGGATTTCACCGCTGAATTCACCATCAACTGGGGTGGCATGTGCGCATTGGCCGTGCTGATGATCCTGCCCGCCCTGATCCTGACCTTTATCGTGCAAAAGCACCTGATCGCCGGCCTGACCTTTGGCGGCGTGAAAGGATAATGAAATGACCGAAGTCACACTCACCAACGTCGTCAAGCGCTATGGTAAACAACAGGCCGTGCATGGTATCGACCTGGACATCCATGACGGAGAGTTTCTGGTGCTGGTCGGCCCCTCGGGCTGCGGCAAATCCACCACGCTGCGCATGATTGCGGGGCTGGAGGACATTTCCGACGGAGAGATTTCTATCGGCAACCGGGTGGTCAACGACCTGCCCCCGCGCGAGCGCAACATCTCGATGGTGTTCCAGAACTATGCGCTTTATCCGCATATGACCGTGCGCGAAAATCTGGGCTTTACGCTGCAGATCGCCAAGCGTCCTGAGGCCGAGATTACCAAGGCCGTGACCGAGGCGGCGGCGATCCTTGGGCTCGACGAGTTGATGGACCGCAAACCGGCGGAACTGTCTGGTGGTCAGCGCCAGCGCGTCGCCATGGGCCGTGCCATCGTGCGCCACCCCGATGTGTTTCTGTTTGACGAGCCGCTGTCGAACCTTGACGCCAAGCTGCGCACCCAGATGCGGGTTGAGATCAAGAAACTGCACCAACGCGTCGGCAATACCATCGTCTACGTGACCCACGATCAGGTCGAGGCGATGACACTGGCCGACCGCATCGTTCTGATGCGCGATGGCCATATCGTTCAGGTCGGAACCCCGCTTGAGCTGTTCAACACACCCGTGAACACCTTCGCGGCGACCTTTATCGGCTCGCCTCCGATGAACCTTGTGGATGGCGTCGTCACCGATGCGGGAACCATCGTTCTGAAGGATGCGGTCACGGTGCCCGTCCCGGCCTCCGCACGCGACCACGTGCGGGCCGGACAGGCGATACAATTCGGCTTCCGCGCCGACAACCTGATGCCTGTCGGCCATGCGGTCGAGGAAAAGGGTGATCTGGTCGATCTGGAACTGCCCGTCGCGCTGGAAGAACCTTTAGGCACCGAAACCCTGCTGTTCGCCGAACTGGCGGGGGTTGAGGTTCAGGCCAAGATGTTCAACCCTCGCCCCGTGCATCCCGGCGAGACGCTGCCGTTCCACCTTGTTCTCGACAAGTGCCACGTCTTCGATGCGGGCACCGGCGAGGCACTGAGAGGGTAAGCAACCGTGGCCACCATCACCCATATCGAACTGCGCATGATCGACCTGATCCCCAAGGTCAAACGCGTCGATGCGATCCAGTCCTTTGTCAGCCAGGAAACGCCCATCGTGACCGTGACCGACAGCGACGGGGCGCAGGGTGTGGGCTATTGCTATACCATCGGCACCGGTGGCCCGTCGGTGATGGCACTGCTTGAGAAAACGTTGGCGCCCGCGCTGATCGGGCGCGATGCGGACCGGATCGAAGGCATCTGGCGCGATCTGCTGTTCCTGACCCATGCGACGGCGGTGGGGGCGATTACGTCGCTGGCATTGGCCGCGATTGATACTGCGCTTTGGGATTTGCGTTGCCGCAAACAGGGGCTGCCGCTTTGGAAAGCCGCAGGTGGGACGCGGGATCGCATCCCGCTTTATTCGACCGAGGGCGGCTGGCTGCATCTTGAGACCCAGGCCCTGGTCGATGACGCGCTGGCGATGCAGGCGCAGGGGTTCCGGGGCTCGAAGATCAAGATCGGCCGCGACCATCTGAGCGAGGATGCCACCCGTTTGTCCGCTGTGCGTGAGGCGGTTGGGCCGGGCTATGAAATCCTGACCGATGGCAATCAGGGCTTTACCCTGTCCGAAGCGATCCGCCGGGCGCAGGTCTTGGAAGACTATAATATCGGCTGGTTCGAGGAGCCCCTGCCCGCCGATGACGTCGCAGGCCATGCCGAGCTGTCGCGCCGGACCTCGGTGCCGATTGCCGTCGGCGAAAGCATGTATTCGCTGAGCCAGTTCAAGGACTATCTGCAAGCGGGCGCGGCCAGCATCGTGCAGGTCGACGTCGCCCGCATCGGGGGGATTACCCCGTGGCTGAAGGTGGCGCATTTGGCCGAGGCGTATAACGTCATGGTCTGCCCCCATTTCCTGATGGAACTGCACCTGCCGCTGGTCTGCGCGGTGCCGAATGCGAAATGGCTGGAATACATCCCGCAGCTTGACAGAGTGACCACCGACGCGATGCGCATCGAGGACGGGTTTGCCATTCCGTCAGACGTGCCCGGGCTGGGCATCGCATGGGACTGGCAGGCGATTTCGGCCCAGTCCACGGCGATCACAATCAACGAGGGCGCATGATGAAACGTATGGGCATGGTGATCGGGGTGAAGCCCGAAAAACTGGACGAATACAAACGTCTGCACGCTGCTGTCTGGCCGGATGTGCTGGCGCAGATCGCCAACAGCAATATCCGCAACTACACGATCTTCCTGCGCGAGCCCGAGAACCTGCTGTTTGGGTACTGGGAATATCACGGCACCGATTTCGAAGGGGACATGGCCCGCATGGCGCAAGACCCCAGAACGCAGGAATGGTGGCGTTTCACCGATCCTTGCCAAAACCCGCTGCCTAGCCGCGCCGAAGGCGAGAAATGGGCACCCATGATTGAAGTATTCCACACGGATTGAGGACGACATGAGCAAATCACAGGGCCGTCTGGCCGGAAAGAAAGCGCTGATTACCGCCGCAGGGCAGGGCATTGGCCGCGCGAGCGTCGAGAAATACGTGGCCGAGGG
>NZ_JBQFMP010000014.1:0-105434 GCF_056531905.1 Ruegeria sp. K11 | reverse complement strand
GATCGTCACGGTTAGCTCCTGTCATATTCCAGCCCGCGTTAACAGAACTGCGTTCGATCTGACAGGTGGGGACGGAGTTTGCGACAGAACCTTGGGAAGTCGCAATATTATTGGAGTAAGCTTGCAGGGTGTTCATAAATTAGATTTTTTGACTATAAGGCAACCTATCGGGAAAAGACTAAATTATATCCGATAAGTATCCCTTATCATGTTTTATTGATATTGCCGGGAAAAGGGCGCAGAACAGGCTTTATGAAGCCCCCTGCCCCATACCTCCCAGCCGCTTCCCCGGCCCTGTCTCAGGCGGATCAGGACGCGCTGACCGACCTTTATGTCCGCGGCACGCCAGCAAACACGTTGAGGGCTTATGAGCGGGATCTGATCTATGTCACAGCGTGGAAATCTGCCCGGTTCAGCGCCGCATTGCACTGGCCCGAGTCCGAGGCTACCGCACTGGCCTTCATTCTCGATCACGCCCGCGATCTAAATGACGCGGCACCAGATGATCACGCCCGCCGAACCGCGGAGGCACTGATCGCGCAAGGGCTGCGCAAGTCGCTGGCCTGCCCGGCTCCGTCGACGCTGGACCGGCGCATCGCCTCCTGGCTGGCGTTTCACCGGATGAAGAACCTCGCCTCGCCGTTCGATGCGCCACAGGTGAAACAGGCCCGATCCAAGGCGCGCCGCGCCGCCGCCCGGCCCCCTGCCCCGAAATCACAGCACCCGATCACCCGCGATGTGCTCGAGCAGTTGCTGACCACCTGTCGGGGGTCCCGGCGGGATTGCCGCGACCGGGCGCTCCTGATGCTGGGCTGGGCCAGTGGCGGGCGACGACGCTCCGAGATCACCGGATTGAGGCGCGCGGATGTCTCACTCAAGGAGTTCGGCAAGTCCGGCGTGGTCTGGATCTCGCTGTTGGAGACCAAGACTACGGCCAAGGGTGAGACCCCCCGGCTGGTGCTGAAGGGCCGCGCAGCGCAGGCTCTGATGCATTGGATCGAAGTTGGAGAGATCGAGGACGGGCCACTGTTCCGCCCCATCTCAAAAGCGGATCGGGTGCTGAAACGCCGCCTCAGCCCGGATGCAGTCTATCAGATCGTCAAACATCGCCTCGCGTTGGCCGGACTCCCGGACGACTTCGCCTCGCCCCACGGTCTGCGTTCAGGCTTCCTGACCCAGGCCGCCCTCGACGGTGCCCCGATCCAGGCCGCCATGCGTCTCTCGCTGCACCGATCCATGGCCCAGGCACAACGCTACTACGATGATGTGGATATCACAGAAAACCCGGCGACGGACCTGCTGGGGTGAGCTGACACATGTTTCGCGCGCGAAACATCAGGTGGTGCGGGAGTGTAGCCAATCTCGCAGGTCCGCAAGAAATCCTTCAGATACGCCCCGGCCTGACAGAATAAGCTGAGCACCATTTCGACTCTGTTTCAGCCGTATGTCGCCGATCGTCTCTTGCAGTTCGGGCTCGGTCTCGGACGCAGGTGCCTCGGGTTGATTTGAACCTTTGCTGTTCACCATGAGCGTCAGAATTGACAGCTCCTCATCCGCCGTTTCTATTCCGGCCTTCACCAGTGTTTTGGCAATCGACGGCGTCGCTTTCGGCTCCTCCTTCAAAAGCTTCGCAATCGACAACCCCAACCGTTCAGGGATGGCTGAAGCAAAGCGCAGATGGTCATCCAGCGCATGGTAGATTGTGACAAAAGATCCGATCTTCGACCGTTTGGCCCGGCTGGCCGATGCAAACAATCCTCGCAAAGCGGTGGCTTCGTCCGGATAGACCCCCTGCTCGGCCGCGCGGGCGACGATCCGCGCGCGTTCGTAATAGCTGAGCCCGACGCGAATTTCATTTTCCTCGACCATGGCGACATAGGCATCCGAGGCGCTCTGTGGTTGCCGGAGGAACGCGCGTACGGTTTCAAAACGCGCGTCACCCGTTTCCTGTACCAGCGCCCGCAGCGCCGTCATGCGCCGCCAACCCGAGATCAGGCCATAGCGCCCCTCATCCAGCGCCACGACCTCGATCGGGGTCTGTTGTCCGCGCGCCCTGAGGCTTTCCTTCAGCGCTGCCATCTCGGCATCGTCAGCGGCCAACCGGTCGCGCACCAGATAGGTTTCCTCAATCGCATCCAGCGGCAGGTCCAGCACCAGACGTCCTTCGGCCCGGGCAGCCTGCATTTCTGCGGTCAGTTCTTCCAAAGCGGCCTGCGCGGCAGATGCACCGGCCACCTGCGCAACAGGTGGGGTAGGGCGGGCTGTATCCGCCGAAAACATAGGATTCAGACCGGGGGCCGGCTGGCTGTCTTCCAGATAATCCGGCCGGGCCGGGGTCAGTCGTTTGCGTTTTGCCATCGGCTTCTCCTTTTCCGATGCAGCTCCGATATGTTTCGCGCGCGAAACATATCCGTCAGAGCGTCAATTCCGGTGTATCCGCCTCGTGAGTTTGCTGTTCCAGCTCTTCACGCCGCCAGACACCTATCAGCAGGCGCTTGAAGGCCGCATATGTGGCATCAAAGGTTTCCCGACCACGCACATAAGTCTCACGGTTGAAATCCCGGTAATCCGCTTCATAGATGCCGTTGACCTGTTCTCCGGCTTGCCCGATCAGCGCGGTATAACCTTGCCAGTGCGGCGACAAGGTACGCCCCAGATAAGCCTGCATCAGCCCGGCCAGCTCGACCTGCTGGCTGTTGTCATACCGGGTGATAAGCGTGCGCACCGCGTCCCACTGAAATGCCATCTCGGGGCGTCCCAGCGCGCGCGCGGCCATATTCTCACCGTCTTCAATGGACTGGAAGGTGGAATGCAACATATCAAAGAACCGGCCCGTGGAATCGAATTCCAGGAACGAGGCTCCCATGGGCACCAGCAGGATATCCGATGCGGCCAGCCCGTTGATGGTCAGATACCCAAGGGCAGGGGGCGTATCAATGAAGATGATGTCATAGTCATCCAGGACCCCATCTGCGTCCAAGGTGTCGGTCAGGGCATCCCATAATTTCCAGCTGCGCCCCTGCATACGCCAGACGGGGATCTGAAACTCGGCCCAGTAGAGGTTCAGCTGTGCCCCGATCAGATCGATATTCGGCCAATGCGTGGTCTGGATCAGATCCCTGCTGCGCAACTTCAGCGCCTCGGATAATGTATCGTCAATCGGATGGGGGGCCTCTCCCCGGTCGAGCCGGCCCTGATTGTCACGCTGCAGATGGGTGGCATAGTGACGGGCCAGCAAGGGGAACACCGTCTGCCATTCATCCGAAACTTTGCCGCCAAAAATCGAGGTCATCGAACCCTGACTGTCCAGATCGATGACCAGCACCTTGTACCCATCCAAAGCCGCCGACATCGCCAGATGAGCGCAGGTTGATGTCTTGCCCACCCCGCCTTTGAAATTGGCCACAGCCACCATCTTGGCAGGCAGCCCCTTGGGGCGATAGGGGCGGTACTCCTTGGTCTTCGATCCCTCAGAGGCAAAATGCAGCCGCAGGCGCAGCACTTCATCCAGGGTGAACCACTTGGCGCCGCCTTCGGTCTCGGATCGGCCCTGAGGCAGCTCCGGGTTCCCTTTCAGGACACGGCGGAAATGAGCGGGTGCCACAGGGATCAGATATTTGGTAATCTCCCAGGTGGAAAACAGGCGCAGTTTTTTTTGGCCGCCCTCTTCCAGCCCCCGGCTGGCAAGATCGGCCCGACCGCGGGCGCAGGCGTTTGAGATATCCGAGAAATCGGATGTTCCTGTCGGTTGACCCAGCTCGACATGTGCCAGGTCAGGGTCAATATTGAAATACGGGGGAAGCCCTTCCGGCGTGCCTGTTCTCATAGAAATCACTGCTCATGTGCTGTCTTTTTGGGAATATACCACAAAAGGCGACATATAAAAGAAATATAAGCATAGAGGCGGATTTTCTAAGCAAAAATAAGGGGTAAATTCCAGGCGGAACGCGGGTCTGGAAGGTAATTCAAAAAATATCCTGTTAGATTTTTGTTATTTAATTAGTTACGGATGAAAAGAAGAGTATCTAAGTATAAGAAAAAAAAGAGATTATATGGTTTCTTACTTCTCCAAGTGAATCTGATCCCACGATAAGGCGACTCTGATCCCACGTTTGAGTGACTCTGAACCCACGATCCGTTGGCTTTACGTGTCCTGTGGATAACTTTACGGTGGGCGTCAATAAAACCACGAACGAAGATTCGGGCAGGAACATATGGGCAGGCTGATTTGAGCGGGGCAGGGGCGCTGTTGCCCGACCGTCATCCAACAGGCGATTTTTTTGTTTGCGACATCTTCGATGCGCTGCCCAAAACTGATATGGGCTCGATGGAGCATCCGATGTTTTCGCTTTCGACCCGGCCTGACCGGCGGATTCTGAATTACGAACATAACGGGGTCGAGGTCACGGTGACGCCCTCGGTGCGTGGTCTGGCGACGATCCATGACAAGGATATTCTGATCTTCTGTATCAGCCAGTTGATGGCGGCGATCAATGCGGGCCGGGCCGTCAGCCAGGTGCTGCACCTGACCGCGCATGATCTGCTGGTGGCCACCAATCGCGAGACCAGCGGCGACGGTTACAAACGCCTGCGCGAAGCGTTCGAGCGGCTGGCCGGCACCAGAATCACCACCAATTTTGTCACCGGTGACAAAGAGACCACCACCGGCTTTGGCCTGATCGAAAGCTGGGAGATCGTGCGCCGCACCCGGGCAGGCCGGATGGTCAGCGTCAGTGTGAAACTGTCGGACTGGCTGTTCCGCGCGGTGCTGGCAAAATCGGTGCTGACACTCAGCCGGGATTACTTCCGCCTGCGCAAACCGCTGGAGCGGCGGATTTATGAGCTGGCGCGCAAACATTGCGGGCGCCAGCCCGAATGGCGGATCTCGGTCGAGGTGCTGCTGAAGAAATCCGGCTCGGCCTCACCCCGGCGGGTGTTCCGTAAAATGATCCGGGACATGATCGCAGCTGACCATCTGCCTGATTACGAGATGACCGAAGAGCCGGGCGACCTGATCCGCTTTACCCGCCGCGGTCAGGTGGTTGAAGGACCGGACAAACCGGTGCTGTCATCTGAGGCACTGGAAGAGGCCAGAGCGATGGCCCCGGGGCAGGATGTCTATGCGCTGGAGGCGGACTGGCTGGCCTATTGGGCCGCGTCAGGGCGTCCGCAAATCCGAAACCCACGCAAGGCGTTTCTGGGATACGTGGCCAAACGGGTGGCGGGACGAGGCTAGGGGATTAGCTGGAATAGGCGGGATTTTCTTTTTTACCCCACGCCTTCAGCATTTTTGCGGTACAGATCAGGGCGACAGCGGCAAGGATGAACAGCCAGCCAAACAGTATATAGGCCCCCAGTGCCATCAAAATGGAAGACCCGGACAGCAAGGTTATTCCGCCAGCGCACAGGCCAACAAGAACGGCTAATCCGATAATCCCCATCATGCTTTCCAAGTCCTCCGGTTCTGGTCTTGGTGGCGGCAAACCCCAAATGAGCCATGGCTGTGCCATTGGGCATGCACCCAAAAAGATTCCGCTACGAAATCATGGCAAAACTTTGGACCACTGAGGGTTAAAATTTGGTTATTTTGACCTGACGGAGCTTTGCTCCACTACTCGTGCTGCACTGCTTATTATTTATTGAGACATGAGAATGTCTGATCAGATAGTTTCGCAAATTGTTTACATCGTCAACGCATCGCACGTGAATTAAGCAAGTAAGGCATAAAATTGCGCAACGCCCGGGAAAAGGGCTGATCTGTTCTGATCGCCTGGGAAAAGAAACCTTGGGACCTAAACCCGTATTCTATCCTGTATGGCTGGTGGCCAGCTGCTTTTTATGACTGGGTTTCCGGAACGGCTGTTCGATCCAGCGCCAGCTGGCCCACGCAACAAGAAGCGAAATGACGATCATAACAATGCTGCTTTTTAAACCGAGGTTGTACCCTCTGCCGGTATAGTCGCGGAAAAAGCCGAACAGCACATAATGCCAAAGATAAAGGGAATATGAAATCAGACCGATCCCGACAAACGGTCGGGTTGAGAGGATGGTTTTGACGATTGTTTTGTGCCCGCCGCTATAGATGATCAGGACAGCTCCCAGGCATGGAAGCAGTGCCCACGGACCAGGGAACGCACCTTTGGACGGTGAGAGAATAAAGGCTGCGACCGCGATCAGCGCCAACCCGACAAAAGCGAATATCTCTGCTGTTACCCGCTGAAGAGAGGGGAGCCGGGTCGCCGAAAGCAAGACGCCCATCAACAACTCCCAGGCCCGGAGCTGAGGCATGAAAAACATGTAGTCTTCATAATGCGCCGTGGCGAGCGCGGCCCAAATGAAAGACACAAGCGCAATGATGGAAAAAGTCAGGAACAGGTTAATCGAATATCGCGCCGCCAAAATAGCAAGGAGGGGAAAGACAAGATAAAACTGCTCTTCAATTCCCAGCGACCAGGTGTGCAGCAAGTGCGTGCTGCCGAACCATTCCCAGCCTGTGGCGAACAGAAAGTTGGAGACTGAAATCGCAGCGCTTAGGGCAACCCAGAGCTCATTCTCGAAATACTCCCGCGAGTAGAAGAGATATTTTGCGGCCACTGCCACAAACAGTGTTGCGAACAAAGCCGGGATAATTCGACGTATTCGTCTTTCATAGAACCGGATTAACCGGAAATCCTTGGCCTCCAGTTCTTCGAAAATGATCCCGGAAATGAGGAAGCCGGAAATGACAAAGAAGATATCAACTCCGATAAAGCCGCCTGGAAAAATGTTCAGCCCGGTATGCTCAATAACCACGAGCCCGACCGCTACGGTCCGCAGGCCATCCACATCTCTCCGCCGTTCCATGCAAGGTTACCTTTACTTCTGAGATACGGAATACCTGTTCAGCGCGCAAATTTACTGACCGAGAAAATCTGGTTTCCGTATCAATACCGCATTACCCTTCACCTTATCGCGCTCATGGTGTGGTTCCGCCGAACTCGCGACCTTCAAGACCTTCATTAACGGTCACGAAAATCAACTGAACCGGTGTGGGCAATCACATCTTCACCAATCGCCCGTCCGCCATCTTGATCCCCTGCTTCTCAAATACGTTCCGCGTATCAAAAACCAGCGCCGCCTCGCGCGCGACCAGAGCGTAATCGGGGGCGCTGTGATCGGTGATGACGGCCACCGCCGCATAGCGCTTCAGGGTCTCCGGCGTCAGCGGTTCCGAGGTCCGGCCCGCAAGTTGCGGGTATTCGCCACCCTCGGGCAGGCGGGGAAAATACGGGTCATGATAATCGACCTCGGCTCCCAGCTTCTCCAACTCGTCCAGCAGCACCAAAGCGGGGCTGCGGCGGGTGTCCTCGACATCACGCTTATAGGCGATGCCCATCAGCAGGATGCGTTGTCCGGTCAGCGGTTGCCCGGTTTCCGCCAGGGCTGAGCCGTTGCGTGCGGCCAGTTCTGCGGCCATCCGCGCGGCCAGCATCGATGGTACGGCGTCGTTGCTGGAGCGTGCCAGATTGATGAGCGGTGTATCCGATCCCGCATCCGCCGCGCGCCAGGCCAGATAGGCAGGCGAGACCGGGATACAGGCGCCGCCAATGCCTGGGCCGGGATAGAAAGGCATGAAACCAAAGGGCTTGGTCGCCGCGGCCTCGATCACTTCCCAGACATCCACATCCATGGCTTCAAGCGCGGTCTTCAGCTCGTTGACCAGAGCGATATTGACGGTGCGAAAGCTGTTTTCGACCAGTTTGACGGCCTCGGCCGTGGCGGCCGAACTGACCGGCACCGCGCTGGTGACGATGGAGCGATAGAAATCCTCGACCAGTTGCCGTGACAGCGGGTCGTCGGCACCAACCACTTTGGGAATGCTATGCGTGTCGAACTTGTCATTGCCCGGGTCTTCACGTTCGGGCGAAAACGCCAGGAAGAAATCGCTGCCTGCGCGCAGACCGCCCGCTTCGAGGATCGGTTGCACCAGTGTGGTCGTGGCACCGGGCCAGACGCTGCTTTCCAACACGACCATCTGACCGGGGCGCAAATGCTGCGCGATGGTCTGGGCGGCGGCGGCGACAAAGCGCATGTCCGGGTCTTGTGCATCGGTCAGCGGGGTCGGCACGCAGATCAGGATCACATCGGCCTCGGCCAGCGCGCTGGCATCCTGCGTGGCGCGGAACTTGCCGCTGTCCACCGCTTGCGCGATCCGATCAGGCTCCAGGTAGGATATCACCTGATCCCCCTGATTGATCCGGGCCACCCGGTCAGGGTTGAGGTCCACGCCGGTGGTATCGAATCCTTCATCATAGGCGGTCAGGGCCAGCGGCAGGCCGACATAGCCCAACCCCACCACGGCAACCCGCGCGTCGCGCGCCGCGATAAGCTGTTTGAGGGACTGATGATGCGAGGTTTCGTAATTCATAATCTACCCTGATCGTACAAAGTCACACTGAAATCAATTGGCATCACGGTTGCCGAAAATCTCGACCCTCTTCACGGATAGGGCGGAATGAGGGTGAATCCAACATATTTGTCCGCCTGCCGAGACACCACAGCATTGTGTTTCTTCAAACGGTTCAATTTTGGGCTTGTGGCGTCATTGTTGAGAAAACCTATTTTGGTTGCAGGGCGTGCCGAAAGGATTCCTCGGCCAGCTCCGCGCCTTTGTCCCAACTGAAGCGGGAGGCCTGCGCCAGCGCCTTTTGCGACAGTGCGTCTTGCAGGCCGGGTTCGGTCAGAAGGCGGCAGGTCTGATCCGCCAGCGCCTGGCTGGACAGGGGATCGAAATACAGCCCGCCATCGCCGACCACTTCCGGAAGGCTGCCGCGATCCGAGGACAGGACGGGCGTGCCGCAGGACATCGCCTCGAGTGCGGGCAGGCCGAACCCTTCCCACAACGAGGGGAACACCAGCGCGTCAGATGTGTTCAGCAGGGCGGCAAGCTGTTCATCGTCGATCTCGCCGGTAAAGACGATGCTTTCCGACCGTGCCGCATCCGCGGCAGCGCTGGCCTTGAGGTCCTCGACATTGTCCCAGAACCGTGCGCCGGTGGTGCGCCCGACAATGGCCAGCCGAGCATTGGGGACACGTGTCAGGATTTCGGGCATCGCCTCGATCAGGCGCAGTACGTTTTTATGCCGGTTGAACCCACCCACATAGACCAGCAACGGGGCATCGGCCGGAATACCATATGTCTGGCGGGTCTGCGCCAGACGCTGCGTGTCAGGGATGTGCCGAAAGATCGGCTCGGCGCCTTCGGTGATGATGTCGGTGCGCGCGGCGGGGATGCGCAGGATGCGGCTCAGATCATCGGCGGACGCCTGCGAGATCGTCATGATCCGGGTGGCCTGTTTCTTGGCCAGCCAGCATTTCGCCTGCCACAGGCGGAAATTCAGCTTTTTGGGGAAAATGAGATCGGGGAAGCGTTCGGGAATGGTGTCATGAAAACACACGACCGAGGGTCGCCGGGTCAGTTGCGGGAAATAGGAATAGACTGCGGGGTAGAAGAACAGATCACAGTCCATCCGTTGTGCGGACCTGGCCATGGTCATCAGATCGGCCCCGCCGCGCGCCGAAGCGCCTGAGGAGGCCTCGGACATCGACTTGTCGGACCCGGCGATCCGGATATCGACGCCTTCGGGCACGGGCCGCGTCGGTTCCTGATCGAACAGCAGCGTATAGCGGAACCCGGATTGCCGGGCGGCCAGGGCAGGGATCAGATTGCGGGTGAACCGCCCAAAGCCGCGTTCATTTTCCCAGGAACTGGCGTCTACGCCGATATGCAGCATGATGTTGCCTTGATAGTTGCCCTGAAATCCGGGCCATGTGGTTGCGTTTCAAATAATGGGCGTGGCGTCAGCCGAACCGGCCCCGCAAATAATCTGCTGTCGCCTCCAGACCTTTTTCAAGCGGATAGTCGGGCTGATACCCCAGCCGGGCCTGCGCATGTGCGATGCTGCACCCGCCTTTGGCGGCGAAAAGCTCCAGCAGATGCCGGTCGGGATAAGCGGCCCCATCGCCCGAGGCCACGCGTCGTTTGATGGCGCGCACCAGTGCCTCGAACCGGTCCCGCCCCAGCACGGTACGACCAAGTGCGCCGATCCGGGCCGCAGCCGAGAGGGTCTCGGGGCCCGCATCGTGATCGGGCTCGGGCCCCAATCGGTCCGAGAGGGTCTGATAAGGTTCAAACCGCAATTCGCCCTTGCCGATGATCCGGGAATAGCCTGACAAGAGGTCAGACCAGGCTACCGGTTCAGGCCCCGAAATGACAAAGCGCTCCTGGCCCAAATCCTCCAGCACAGCCGCCCTGAGAATGGCCTGCACCACATCATCGACGAACACTGCGTTACACAGGCCCTCGGGCTGCGGCAGAATCTGCGCGCCTGCGGCAAGATTTTCCGTCAACCCGTCGGTCCACAGGGTGCTGCCGGGCCCGTAAATCAAGGTGGGTTGCAGGATGGCGGCCGGGATTGGCCCGGCCATCAGCTGCTGCTCCATCTCGATCTTGGCCTGACGATACGGGCTGCCGCCAGGGCGTTGCATGGGGCTGGTTTCATCCAGATCCTCGTTGGGCCACAGATCATGCACCACGATGGAACTGGTGTGGATGATCCTGCTGATGCCCGCATCCTGCGCGGCACCGAACAGTGCGGCAAAATCCGACAGGTTCTTCTCAGACGTGGCCCGCACGTCATAGGCCAGATGCACCAGTATATCGTGATCCCGCAGGGCCTCTGCGACCGCCGTACGGTCACCAAGTGCTGCGGTGACAACCGTGGCGCCCTGTGCCTCAAGATCTTTAGCACTGTGGCGACTGCGCAGCAGGGCTGTGACCTGCGCCCCGTTTTCCAGAAGGGCCGGAACCAGACGTGCCCCAAGGAATCCCGTCGCGCCAGTGACAAAGACCGCTTGCCCCTGCAGTTTTTCCGAGCCGGTGAAGTTCACTGTTGCCAATCCTTCTTCAATTCAAATCGAGGCATGAAATCGTTGCGCCTCAGAAGCCTAGCGCAGGGTGGTTGCGCATGCTACTCCGCTAACAGATGATCTGCTGTTATAGATGTCCGGGGTGTAACACCCCATGGTTTTGAGTGAGGAATTTTATGAGGATCGGCGTGATCGGCGCAGCCGGCAAGATCGGGCAGATGCGCGTGCAGACCATTATCGACAATCCCGACACCACGCTGGCCGCCGTTATGGATATGGACATGCACCGCGCCGAAGCCGTGGCCAGCGGTGCACCGGCCTTTACCGATGCGGACCGGTTCTTTGATGCCGGTATGGATGCGGTCGTGATTTCGACCCCGGCGCATGTGCGCGAACCTTTGTGCCTGAAGGCGTTTGACCGGGGGCTGCATGTGCTGTCGGAAAAGCCGCTGGCCACCACGGTCGAGGCCAGCCGCAGGATCGTTGCGGCCGCCCGGACGGCGGGCAAGGCTTTGGGTGGCGGGTTCAACATGCGGTATTACCCGGCCTTTTCCTATGTGAAGGATGTGATCGGGTCCGGCCAGATCGGAGAGGTTGACCATGTGCGCATCTATGGCGGGCATGAGGGTCTGACGAAATTCGTATATGACTGGGAATACAAGGCCCGGATTTCAGGCGGTGGCGCGCTGTGGGATGTGGGCATTCACATGACCGACATGGCCCGCCACATGCTGGGTGAAATCACCAGCGTTTACGGCGTTGCCACCGAAAAGGTCTGGAACGAGCCTGGTTCTGAGGACAACGCGATGGCGATCTTCAAAAGCCCCGAAGGTATCCCGGCGATCTATCAGGCGACCTGGACAGACTGGAAGGGTTACAAAAGCCAGATCGAGGTCTATGGCAGCAAGGGTATGGTCCGCGGTGCCTATGCGCCGATGGAAACCTTGCTGATCACCATGGACCGTCCGGGCGGCAAGCCCACCCGTCAGCATCGCCGCTATCCCGGGATCATGTTGCGGGAAAAGCTGAAATCCTGGAAGACCACGGCGCTTTTGTCCTTTGCTGATGAGTTGCAGGAATTTGTCGGCCTGTGCGCGGGTCAAACCGGGTTGCGGATTTCCGATGGTCATGCGGCCCTGCGCGCGATCGAAGTTGCGGATGCGGTGCGCGAAAGCAGTGCGTCCGGCCAGCCGGTCACGCTTGAGGCGCTGGGGGACATGGCGGCATGACCCCTGATCGGATTCCAGACGCCGCTTGGCATCCCGAGCGGGCCTTGTCAGTATCTGCCGTGAAGAGGCAGGATTTTTTCAGTTTCAGGAGCTTGCGGTGACAGATCATCCAACGCTTTCCATTGTTGTGACCATTGTCGATGGCGGCTCTTACCTGCGCGACTTTCTGGTGTCGGTTGCCGCGTTCGAAGACCCGCCACCTCTGGACATCATCGTGCCTTACGATGCCAGTGTCGCGGATGCCGCTAATTATGCGGCAGAGTTCCCGGATGTGAATTTTCTGGACCTCGGCCCCATCACACCTGCCCGTCCGATCACATCCGAGGCGGGCCAGCATGAGCTGTTTGACCGCCGCCGCGCCGCAGGGCTGGCCGCCGCCACCGGCGACGTGATCGCGATCCTTGAAGATCGCGGGCATCCGCACCCGGACTGGGCCCGCACCGTCATGCGTCTGCACGCGGAAACCGGCAAGAATGTCATTGGCGGGGCCATCGACTGCAAGGAACCGGTCTCGTTGCTGAACTGGGCTTTCTATGTGACAGACTTTGGCCGTTACGGCCTGCCCTTTGACAGCGGCCCGGCGGAATGGGTCTCGGACGTGAATGTGACCTATAGCCGGACGGCGCTGGAGGCGACCCGCCACCTGTGGAAAGAACGGTTCCGCGAGCCGGTCGTGCACTGGTTTCTGATTGAACAGGGCGAAGAGCTGTTGCTGTCCAATGAACTGGTGGTCGATCATGTGCGCCCTCCGGCCACGCTGGGTCGGTTGCTGCCGGAACGGTTTCACTGGGGGCGTCTGTTCGGCCATATCCGCGCCATGCATATGAGCGGTCCGAAACGGCTGGCCTATATCCTGTCGAGCCCGCTGATCCCGCCGGTTCTGTGGGTGCGTCACGGCTTGACGCAGGCAGGCAAGGGGCGGCTTCTGCGGTATCTGACCGCGCTGCCTTATATCATCATCCTGACCATCGCCTGGACCTGCGGCGAGGTCTGGGGCTACATCACGCGCAGGCCCTGAACGATGCAGGCAACCGGACCAGAATACGATGTCATCGTCATAGGCTCCGGCGCTGCCGGGGGGTGGGTTGCGAAGGAAACAAGTGAACGCGGCTGCCGGACATTGATGCTGGAAGCGGGGCGCGCGCTGGATTCCAAAGATGATTTCCCCGACAGCGACCGCGCAGGCGGGTCCCGGGTCAGCATCCTTGCCCGTGTCATGGCGATCCTGCGTGGCCAGCATGTGCAGGCGCGCTGCATGTCCTTCACGCCGCTGACCGGGCATCTGTTCGTCAATGATCGGCAGAACCCCTACACCACGGCGAAAGGGTCTCATTTCAACTGGTTCCGGTCCCGTCAGGTGGGTGGGCGGCTGCATCTGTGGGGGCGCAACGCGCTGCGCCTTTCGGATCAGGAATTCAAGGCCGCCGAGCAGGACGGGTTCGGTGATAGCTGGCCGATTTCTTATGCCGATCTCGATCCCTGGTATGGCCAAGTCGAACAGTTTCTGGGGGTCGCAGGCGAGGCGGCGCAGATCGAAAACCTGCCTGACGGTCTCTACGATACCCCGCATCCGCTGACCAAGGCTGAACGTGCGCTTATGGACGAGCTCGCGCAGAAATGGCCCGATCGCCCGGCCACCACCTGCCGGATCATCCGCCATGTGCCGGCGCGAACGCCGCTGCCCCTGACCGCCGCGCAGGCAAGCGGGAATTTCGAGCTGCGCAGCGGGGCGGTGGTGTCAAGGATCGAAACCGATCCCGAAACGGGTCTGGCGACCGGCGTTTGCTATATCGACGCGGCCAGTGGGCAGGAACACACCGTGACGGCACGGGTGATTGCGGTTTGCGCCTCGACCATTGAATCCGTGCGGCTTCTGCTGAACTCTCACGGGCCGCAACATGCGCGGGGGTTGGGCAATTCATCGGGCAATCTGGGGCGCTACCTGTCGGACCACCTGATGGTCTTTCGCGCAGGGACCCTGCCCGAGGTCGAAGGGCTGGGGCTCGATCACGACCCGTATGATTTCGGGGCCCAGTCCGGCATCTACATTCCCGGTTTCCGCAATCGTGGCGGGCGTGACGATTGCGGGTTCCTGCGCAGCTATTCTCTGCTGGGCTCTGTCGGACGGATTGAGCCGGGCTGGTTTTTCATGGCAATCGGCGAGGTCCTGCCGCGTGCCGAAAACCGGATCGAGCTTGACCCCGGCAAACGCGATGCCTGGGGTATTCCCGTGCCAAAGGTCACGTTGCGCCATTCCGACAATGAACGCGCGATGGTGCAGGACATGAAAGAGACGCTGAAGGACGTATCGCAGACGTTCAATCTGCCGGATGATCTGCTGGGGCGCGAAAGCCTGATCTCGAAACTGGCGTATAAAATGGCCGGACCGCTAGTCTATACCCCGGACGGGGCCTTGCAGCCGGGATCATCCATCCACGAAACCGGAGGGGCATGTATGGGTGATGATCCCAACCGGCATGTGCTGAACGGGCATCTCGAGGTCTATGACTGCCCCAATGTCCACGTCACGGACTCGGCGTCCTTCCCGACCAATCCGTTTCAGAACCCGGGCCTGACCATCATGGCCCTGTCCGCCCGTGCAGGCGCGCGGATCGCCGAAAAAGTCACCGCAGACCGCGCAAGCGGCGCATGATGTTTCAGCCGCGCGACCGCCCGGCCAGATCGTAATAGGTTTTTTCAAACTGACGGTGCACCCAATCCGGGTCGAACCGGTCTTCACGGCTGCGCTTCAGGGCATTGTCCGCAAGCGTTTTCCGACGCCCTTCGTCCGACAGGACATCCGTCACAGCCGTGCAGATCGCATCGATATCACCGATCGGAACCACTGCGCCAACGCTGTCATCGATCAGTTCAACCACGCCGGAACAAGCGGTGGCAACGGCGGGCGTTCCGGCCTGAAAAGCCTCGGCGATGGTGAAAGGCAATGCCTCCCATCGTGAGGTCAGCAGGAACAGGTCAGCGGCCCGCAGGTGACGGATCGGTTTATCTGTTCGGCCGATGAATTGCAGATGCTTGCCAACCCCCTTTTCCTGCGCCAAGGCATGCAGCTTTGCCTCGTCCGGTCCATCGCCTGCAACGACAAACCGAAAACCGGGATGGGTGTGCTTCATCCGGGCAACGCAATCGATCAGAATGTCGATCCCTTTCTGCGGCTGAAGTCGGGCCAGTGTCAGGATCACTCGCTCGCCATCTCCCAGCAGCTTTGCCCTGAGTTCGGCCACCTCCTCGGCGCTGTCTTCGGGCGGAGGAGATACGCCCAGGCCGATCACCTTCAACTTGTCCTTTGGCACATTGCCAATGGCGGCCAGATCTTCGGCGGACCGATGACTGGGTGTAATCACCAGATCGCATTTGGCGGCAATCCGGCCAAAGGCGGCAATGCGTTCCGGTTCAGACCCGTGATAGGTGACGGCGACCGGAATGCGCCGTCCGGTGCGGGCCAGATTGGCGACCAGAGCGGGTGCGGATTCGTGGCAATGGATCAGATCGACGGGGTTGCGCGCCAACCAGCGCCGCAAACGCCAGGCTGCGCTGGCCGTGTGGCGCAACCGGTTCACCATGTTGCCTCCTTCGCCCGCAACATAGCGCGTAGGCAGATCCAGAAATCCGTCCCCACGGTTGGGACCGGCCCAGATATCAGCAGTGCCCGCCAGTGTGATGCGGTGGTTTCTGGCTTCCAGCCAGTCGCTCAGCCCGAGGATATGCCGGGTGATGCCGCCCATGCCAAACTGGGAACCCATTTCGATGACATGAAGGGGATTTGAAGAAGGGGCAGTCTGCATCTGATGTAGGTCGGGGCCAAATTTCTCAACAATCGCGCGATCATAACACGCGGGCATTATTTGCCTATGTCAGGATGGCCGATCCTTTCAGCGCATGTGCATTTGCAGCATGTCCGCAACACAAGGTAAGAACCCGCAGGTCACACGGGTTCGGACTTTAGATTGCCATATTGATTGTGTCTTATACCGGTCAGTTATTAGTAGCCCGGTACGATCCGCATGCAGTCATTGCGCATTTTGATGTTCACCACATTTTACCCGCCTTATTCCTTTGGTGGCGATGCCGTGGGCATTCAGCGCATGGCGCGGGCGCTGGTGGCGCGCGGTCATGACGTGACGGTGGTACATGACGAAGACAGCTATCTGATCCTTGGCGGCAAACCCCAGCCCGAGGGCGATCCCGATGGGGTCCGGCGGATCGGGTTGCGCAGCCGCAACGGCATGATGTCGAACCTGCTGACCCAGCAGCTTGGTCGCCCGGTGATGCACGCCGCGCGCATCCGCCAGATTCTGGATGAACGGAAACCGGATATCATCTGGCACAACAACACCTCTTTGATTGGCGGGCCGGGTCTGTTGCCGATGGGCGAGGGGCTAAAGGTCTATGAGGCGCACGAACATTGGCTGGTTTGCCCCACCCATGTTCTGTGGCGGCACGGGCGCGAGCTGTGCGACGACCGCCAATGCCTGCGCTGTGTGCTGAACTACAAGCGCCCGCCGCAGCTGTGGCGCTATACCGGCGCGCTGGACCGGGCGCTGGATCATATGGATCTGATCATCGCCAAAAGCGAATTCAGCCGCGCCAAACATCGCGAGTTTGGCCTGCGGCAGGAGATGCAGGTGCTGCCTTATTTCCTGCCCGATCTGGATCAGGATGCCTTGCCGGAACCGGCAGCGCATGAGCGCCCCTATTTCCTGTTTGTCGGGCGGCTGGAAAAGATCAAAGGGTTACAGGACGTGTTCCCGGCCTTTGATCGCTATCCGGATGCTGATCTGCTGATCTTGGGTGACGGCGACTATGCGGAGGAATTGAAGAAACAGGCCGCAGGCAATGACCGGATCAAGTTCCTGGGCCGTAAGACGCTTGAAGAACTCAACGCTTATTATCGCGGTGCCATCGGTCTGATCGTGCCGTCCGTATGTTACGAGACCTTTGGCATCATCCTGATCGAAAGCTTCCGGCTGGGTACACCGGTGATCGCCCGGCGACTGGGACCCTTCCCCGAGATTGTCGAGCGGGCAGGCGGCGGGTCGCTGTTCGAAACCGAAGACGATTTGATCGCCGCGATGCGTGATTTGCAGCATCAGCCCGACCGGCGCGAAGGGCAGGGTGCCGCCGCGCGTAAGGCGTTCCTAGATATTTGGCACGAAACCTCAGTTCTTGAAGCCTATGGCACGGCACTGGCCCGCGCTGCACATGGCAAAGGTGACCTTGCGCTGACCCGCGCGCTGGAGGCCGGGGCGTTTGAGAATGGAGCAACGAGCCCAATGCCCACCGGGCTTGCGGGCAAGCAGGAAGGATTTTCAGATGGCGTTGGATAGAAGGGCGACCGGATCAGAGAAAGGTTCCTTTATCGGGGGGATGTTTCGATGGGTGCTGCGATTGCTCTGGGTCATGCTGTCCGGTGCGCTGGTGGTCTTCGCGCTGCTGGCAGGTTTCCTCTTGCTGGTCGTAATTTCCAACACAGCACTGCGCGATCTTGAGACCACGATGCGTAGGACCGTAGAGAAGGAACAGTTACCCGAACCCAACCTGTCAGGCCTGCAACGGGCTGCACTTTTTGCGACGGCTCAGGTGCTTCCTCTGCATCAGCCCGGGACCCAGATGGTTACGCCGGGCAGAGTCTTTCGCGATTGTGCGGATTGCCCGGAAATGGTTGAGGTTCCCAAAGGCTATTTCCTGTTCGGGTCCCCGATCTTTGAAGAGGGACGGTATGTGCACTTGTTTAGTCACACGCCGCTTCGGTCTCAGTTCAAATTGGCCAATCGGGAAGGTCCACGCCGCTTGACGCGCATTCCACGCGCGCTGGCATTTTCCCGCTATGAGATCACTTACGGGCAATGGCGGCAGGCGCAGGAAGACCCTGAATGGCAGGAGATCACCGGGCAAGAGCCATATCTTCCGGACTTGGGGGCAGATTATCGCGACGATCAGCCCATGACGTTGATCGATTGGACCGATGCGAACGCTTATGCGACTTATCTAACCACCAAGACCGGGCAGACTTACCGCCTGCCCACCGATGCGGAATGGGAATATGCCGCCCGGGCCGGAACCGTAACGCGGTTCCCATGGGGGGACGACATCGGGAAAAACAATGCAAACTGCATCAACTGTTCAGTCTTGTGGCTCGAGCGCAAACCCGGTCCTGTCGGTTTGTACCCACCTAATGATTTCGGCCTGTACGATATGCACGGCAACGGGTTTGAATGGGTCGAAGACTGCTTTGAAGCCTATCTTGATCCTGTGACGGTCGACGGCTCTGCGTTTGTACAGGAAACCTGCGAGTTTCGAGCCATTCGCGGGGGCGGCCCGGCCTCTCCGGCCTGGCAGAACCGGTCTGGATTTAGGGTTGGACCACATTATTACAACCGTGGTCAGGGCCACGCCATTCGCCTTGTTCGAGAGTTGAGCTAAGCCAGTCTACCGGTCGTCAGGGGGCCAGCGTACCAATCCGATGGGCGTTGGCCATGACCGAGAAGGTGATGGTCGTGGCCGGAATGCTGGGCAGGCTTGAGGCGTCGACCAGATGCACACGCGACAGCCCTTTAGGTCGCCCAAGGATGTCGGATTGCCCCAAGCGGGGCGCTTTTGCCATGGGGACGGATCCCCCCACATGAAAACTGGAGCCCACATCGCCCGGACGGCGGGCGAAGCTCAGGGGGGTAAGCCCTGCCAGTTTCAAAACCTGAGCCATGCGCGTGGTGGCACGGACCATAACCTGTTCGGTCTCGTCATTGCGTTCAACCACCAGAGCAAGCCGCCCATCGGCGGCCAGCGTCAGGTTGATCCGGGCGGAATGAGTGGAATGCAGAAAGGCTTGGGCCACAATCAGGCGCTTTGCCAACATCCGCCACAAAGGGGCAGATCCGGGCAACCTCGCGCCATAGCTGCTAATCAGATCATGCGCGTAAAACTCGTTCCAGGTATAGACCTGCGCGTGCACCAGATGGGGTGAGACTTCGGGATCATCCAGTTCGATGAAAAGCTGTGGCAGGGTGTGATAGGGTTTTCGATCCGGGCGTCGCGGCGCACGCCAGCGGTGCAGGCTGGGCAGAAAGAAATGTTGACTGTCCTGCAATTGCAGACGCCCCCCCGGGTCCGGGGATGAGGTCAAAAGCAAACGGGCCGTTTCCAGAACTCCGGCGGCGACAAAGATGCGGTCGGCCTGCAGAGTCTCGCCATCCTGCAGCGTGACAAGGACATGATCGGCCTGTTCTTTGAACTGGCGCACCAGACCTGCGCGATGGCGAAAGCCAGCATGCAAGCGCAACGTTTCCAGCGTTTGCCCAGAGGCGTAAATCAGACCCCAGGGGCAACCATGCAGACATTGACCACAATACCGGCAGCCCGCCGCAACGGCCAGCCGCGCAGCCCCGGTATGGGCACCAAGTTTCGAAAGCTCGGGCTTGCGACGCTCCAGACTTGATAGCAATCGTTCGGCCTGAGGGGATGGGGTCAGCGGGGTCCGGTCCTGCATTGAAAAATCGGGGAACAGAGCCTGCAAGTCATCCACCCGGCCGCTGATCGGCAGGAATTCTGCAACCGCCCGGTAGTGTGGCGACAGGTCATCCATCCCGATCGGCCAGTCCGTGATGTCAGCGGCACGGTTGGGCAAGACCGCCGAACCCCACAGGTTAGACAACCCTCCCGTGGCGTGCGAGGCGCGCAACCCGATCTGATCCGGTGTCGTCAGTGTCTCTGCCCCGGGGACCATGGCGAAATCCGATCCGAACCGGCGCACTTGCCCGGGTGGCGTGTCGAATTGCGGAGCTTGCCAGGCCTTAACATCATCGGCGGACCAGCTGTCGGGATCACCAGAGGCCAGGTGATCGCGACGGTCCTGCGCCGCAGATTCCAACCCGCGCCCGCCATCTAGCATCAGAACCTGACGACCCCGGTCCAGCAAAGCCTTGGCCACGGACACGCCAGCCGGCCCCGATCCGATCACCAGATCGGTCACGGGGCGCGACCTGTCCATTGCCCGGAATTTGGCCTCATGCCGGGACCGGGCGTTTCATCTCGGCAACGATGTCATCAATGATCTGCTGCAGCGTCCGCATCGGGCGGAACCCGGTGACACGCTGCAGCTTTGAGACATCGGGCAGACGGCGCTGCATATCCTCGAACCCTTCGGGATAGACCGTGTCATAAGGCACGCATTGGATTTCTGAACTGGACCCGGTTGTGCGGATCACCTGTTCGGCCAGTGCGCGGATCGTGACCTCCTGATCGGTGCCGACGTTGAAGACGTCACCGCGCGCATCCGGAAGGGTCATGAGCCTGCACATGGCCTCGACCACATCCGCCACATGACCAAAACAGCGTGATTGCTCACCCGTGCCATGCACCATCAGCGGTGCACCTTCCAGCGCGGATTTGACAAAATTGGGCAACACCATGCCGTAGCGCCCGGTCTGTCGGGGCCCGGTGGTGTTGAAGAACCGCAGAACCGTGACTGGCAGGTTGGATTCCCGTGCATGGGCCAGTGCCAGAAACTCGTCCAGCGTCTTGGCGCAGGCATAGGACCATCGCAGGTTGCGGGTGGCACCAATGGTCAGGTCGCCCTCTTCCTGAAAGGGGAACGTTGTGCTTTTGCCATAGACCTCAGAGCTTGAGGCGATGAAGGTATGCGTCTTGTCCACCAGCGCTGCGTCCAGCACGTTCTCGGTGCCTGCGACATTGATCAGGATCGACCGGCTGGGCTCGTCCATGATCAGTTTCACCCCGACAGCCGCCGCCAGGTGAAATACCACATCCGCCGGGCCAACCAGATCGGCAACCTGCTGGCGATCCAGGATACTGCCTTTGACGAAGGTGAAATCCGGGTGGTCCGCAACACTGGTCAGGTTCGACATCAACCCGGTCGACAGGTCGTCCAGAACCGTGACGGCATGACCATCCGCTATCAGTCTTTCCGTCAGATGAGAGCCGATAAACCCGGCGCCTCCGGTAATCAGAATATGCATATGTTCGTACCTGTCACTTGTTGAGAACCACTGTGCCGGAGTGTACAACCCGCCGCGCACCTCCGGCTATAGTCGCGGGAGAAAAAAGACCTGTTCACCAAGGCTTCCCCCGTATTGCCGCCCGCACGCCGCGCAGCATTTTGCGTGCGGCCAGATAGGGTTTGCCGCGACCGGCCAGATGCGCGCGCCAGCGGGCGATGTCGGTGAAATAGAACATCTCGAGCCGGGGCAGGTCATGCAGGTTATCTCCTGCTGTGGCGACGCCCAGACGGGTGCCGACCGATGTGTCGTAATGCTGCGCGATCCGGGTGCGCACGGTCGGGTTTGAGGCCCCATAAGGTGGTGCAAAATGGCGGATGGGCTGGTCCAGCCGGGCCGAGATATCCTGACCGGGTCCGGTTATTTCATCCTCAAGTGCCGCGGGCTCCAGCGTGGTGAGGTCGGGATGCGTGACGCTGTGCGCGCCAAATTGAACGCCTTCACCGGCCAGTGCTTCGACCTTGTCCCAGCCCATCAGGGGACGGGGAGGAACATGACCGCCAGCCCAGCTATCGGTGCCTCCCATCCGGCCCGAGGGCAGATAGACGATCGGGCAAAACCCGTGATCGCGCAGGATCGGCCAGGCGGTGTCGGCAAAATCGGTGAACCCGTCATCGAAGCTGATGATGACCACACGGGGGGCAGGCGGGTTCGGCAGCGCATCGGGCGTGACCACCGGCAAGTTCGCATCAGCCAGCGCCTGCATCTGCGCCTTGAACACTTCAGGCGCGATCGAGGTCGGTCCCGGCGCATCCGAGATCGAATGGTACATCAGGATATCGGCCTGCCAGGCGGGCATGGGTCAGTCTTCCACCACATGGGTGGCAAAGACCTCGCGATACCGGTTCCACTTCGCGCGGTCGACATTGCCTTTGCCGTCGATGCAATCCGCCGCGCCATAGGCCATCGCGAAAGCATGATGCGTATTGTCGTGGGCAAACAAGCCCTGACGCCCGAAAACCAGTAATCCGTCCATACCCGAGAGCCACTGATCAACCGTGTCGAACCGCTCTTCATAGCCTACATCATAGACCGGATAGGCATGGCTCAGCCGCCGGGTTTCGCAATGCCGTACCGGAACGGTGACGGGCAGACCCAGCTGGCCCAGCCATTTGGTGAACTCCTGTCCCAGTTCCTCATCGGACATGGACCACCATTTTTCTTCCGGGTCGCAGGGCAGTTCGGCACACAGCACGGTGACGCCTTTGGGTTCGCCACTGGCGTTATAGTTCTTGGGCTCGGACATGCGGCTGATCGGGATCGACAGTTCGGGGAAGTAATGCGCATCGAACTCGGTGAACTGGTCGGTCTCCAGCACCAGATACAGCAGGATCATGCCCCGGAACCGGATCGCGCGGGCGGCCTCGACCACCTCGGGCGGGGGGGCGCTGATCAGGCGCGTCAGCCCGGTCAGCGGAATGGTCGACAGGATCAGATCGCCGGTCAGGTGCCGCTCACCATCGCCTTCGCGGATCGTTAGGCCGGTGATCCGGTCGCCCTCTCGGTCGATAGAGGTGATCTCGGTGTTGAACAGGAAGGTCGCCCCGTTGCTTTCCGCACTGTTCCGCATCGCGTCCGAGATTTGCCCGAACCCCTTGCGCGGATAGAAAAACCGCCCGGCTGTTTCACTGCGTAGCCCGGGCAGCAGGCGTAGCATTTTCATCAGGATTTTGCCGACCGAGCCGCTGCCGACCCGCCGCTCGGCCAGTTTCACCGCCAGCTTGTCCGGGTCCAGACCCCAAAGCTTGCGCACGTAAGGGAAGTAGAAATTGTCCGAGATTGTCGGCCCCAACCCGTCATAAAGCACGGTCGAGAATGTCTCGGGGCCTGTGCTTTTCTTGCGGAAGGGTTTCAGCACCATGTCTCCGATCAGCGACGCGGCAAAGGGTTTGGGCAGGCGCATCAGCGCATCGGTCAGTTTCAGCGGAAAGTGAATCCACTTGCCGCCCAGCCGGATGCGCCCGTGGCGCGGACGCAGCAGCAGATCGTCGCCCAGCAGGGTTTTCACATCCTCCAGAACCTCGGGCTCGGCGGCTGGGTGGAACCGGTGCGAGCCATAATCGCAGATCACCCCTTCGACCGGGAACGAGGCCGAGTTGCCACCTGCGATGGCGGCGCGCTCGATCACGGTCACCTTGGCCTGTTTGGTCAGGGCGTGGGCCGCAGCCAAACCGGCAGGGCCGGCCCCAAGAATAATAATCTCAGGCTTGTCCTTGCCTGTGGGTCGGGGAACATCCGTCACTTGCACTCTTCCTTTTGGGAATTTGCCGGGGCGCTGAACCGCATCCCGGACATGGTCAGAACCAGCGCGCCTAACCCGCCCGCTGTAAACAGAACAACCTGCCAGACCAGCCCGGCGGCAACCACGGCCGGGGCGCTGGCGCCGAGGGGGGCCAGAAAACCGGCCAGTGTCGCTTCGCGCAGGCCCAGCCCGTTCAGGGATACGGGCAGAACGGCGATGATCTTGGCCAGCGGCCAGGCGAAAACCCACGGGCCTGCTGCCACATCGACACCTGCAGCGATGGCCAGCCACCAGGCCAGCAGGACCAGCAAGAGCTGGATCAACACCGAGGCGATGAAGGCCACGGCCAGCGTGCCGGGTTTGCGGCCCATCCCGGCCAGCGCTTCGGCCAGACGATGGGCAAAGCCTCTACCGGGCAGAGACGGGACATAGCGCCAGGGCAAGGGTAACAGGCGCGGCAATGCAACCATCCCCGCCAGCGCCGCCAACAGGATCAGCGCCACCGGCCAGATCGTCTGCCCGCCTGCGGCGCTTTCCCATGTCAGCACCAGACCAAGGCAAGACAGGGTCAACAGGGCCACCATGTCAATCAGGCGATCCACGGTTGCGCCCGCGACGACCTGCGCCCCGTCCTTCATCGCGGCTTGCGCCAGACCGGCGCGCACTGTGTCACCTCCAATCGCGCCGGGCAGGCACAGGTTGGCGGCCAGACCTGCAAAATGCGCCCGGATGGCCAGCGGGGCCGGAAACCCGCGCCCCAGCAGCAGCCACCATTTCAGCGCCGCCGCTACATGGGCCAACAGGAACAGAACCAGCACGCAGGCAAAGACCCAGACCGGGATCGCCTTCAGTGCGGCCAAAATCGCGTCGGCTGGCAGGATCCAGAACAGAATGGCCAGAACCAAAGCGGATCCGGTAACCCGGATCAGCCAGCGCCGTTGACTAGGATCGGAAAGCATGTCGCCGCTCATCTCACGGTCTGAGATGCAGCCGCGAGATCATGTCGGCAATCAGCCCCAGCGACCAGATCATGATCGCGGCCAGAAACGAGAACACCGCCGTTTCGCTGAGGTTCCAGCGTATGATATCGACAACCAACGTCGCACTGCCCAGAGCAAAGAACGCCAACCCCAGGGGGATGAACACCCGCAGCGGATTGAACAGGGTGCTGATACGCAGGATCAGGATGATGAAGTTCAGAAAGTCGATTGGCCGGATTTTCGATTTGCCGACCCGCTTGCCGTATTCGATCGGTGTATAGATCATCCGCTTGCTGTTCGAGGTCATGCACAACGTGATCGTGGTGGTGAATGAGAAATTCTGCGGCAAGAGCGGCAGGAACGGGATCAGTTCGGATTTGCGGAACACCCGCAGGCCCGAGTTCAGGTCGTTGATCTTACGTTCGGCCAGGAATGAGGCGAAGGCGAACAGGAATTTCTTGGCCGGCCTGCGCAGCAATGGCACGTTTTTCATCGCCGCGCCCCGGTCACCCACGACCATGTCCTGATCGCGGCACATGGCCAGCATGCCGGGCAGATAACGTGCGGGATAGGTGCTGTCGGCGTCCAGAATGGCCACATATTCATGCTGCGCCATCCGCACGCCGCGCTTGAGGCTGGCGCCATAGCCGGAATTGACGTCGTTGAAGGTGACGGTGGCCCCGCTGGCCTCAGCCTCGGCGCGGGTGTTGTCCTGACTGGCATCGTCCACCACGATGATCTCGTAGGGAATGCCCAGCGGTTCCAGATGAGTGCGCACGTCCTCGACCGTGTGGCGGACAGCGTTTTCCTCGTTATAGGCGGGGATGACCACGCTCAGGCTCATGCCTGATGTGTCCGGGGCATCCGTCGCGCTATGTTCCGCGTCAATCCGCTCGGCAACTTTGTTCATGAAAATGAAAACCTTTTATTCACTCAATAATCCCTGCCCTGTGTGCACCTGTATGATATGCGTGACACACTGAACGCGACAGGGCTAATTCCCTGCATTGCGCATAGTATTCGAACACGTTCAGACTGAACATAGACAATAAATTTGACCAAATTCGACCGTTTCAGCGTCAAGTTTTGTATTTGTTGATTCCACATAAGCCAGATGCGGTGTTTTAAGGCGATGAACGCACCGGCAAATGGCCGGATCGCACGACAGGAAGGAAATCGATGTCAGGGCGGCAGAGTTTCACCAGCGGAGTGGCCTGGATGTCGGCTGGAATCTGGGTCGAGCAGGCGTTCAATTTCATCATTTTTGCCATTCTTGCCCGCATATTAGGGGTCGAAGCCTTCGGGCTTCTGGCAATGGTTGCAGCCTTCGTTCTGTTTTCTGAATTTTTGGTGCGCGAGACAATCTCGGACATTCTGCTGACCCATGACGCATTGTCACCCGAGCGATTGAACTCGGTTTTCTGGCTGCTGGCCGTGTTGGGCGCAGTTCTGACTGTTGTGCTTTTTCTGGGCGCGGGACCGGTCGCAAGTTTCTACAATGAGCCCGTTGCGTCTGGATTGTTGATCGGATTGTCCCCAACGGTTCTGATGATTTCACTGACGGCGGTCCCGGTGGCGATCCTGCGACGGGAGATGCGGTTTCGCGTTCTGGCCATCCGCGCGGCCCTCGGCGCGGCCGTCGGAGGCGTTGTCGGCGTCGGCATGGCCCTGGCGGGATACGGTGTCTGGAGTCTTGTGGGTCAGCGTCTTGCGATGACGGCGACCAATATCGTGATGGCCTGGGGGGCAGTGTCCTGGCGACCGGCGCTGAATGTGTCACGTGAACACATGCGCACGATTCTGCATTTCAGCCATCGGATTCTGGGGCTGCGCGCGGCCGAACTGGCCGCAGTTCAGTCACCTGCGGTGATCATTGGCGCAATGCTGGGACCAGTCCAGGCAGGATATTTTGCGATTGCATGGCGGGTGATCGAAACGGCCTCGTTCCTGATGATCACGCCCTTGCGCACTGTCGCACAACCCGCCTTTGGCGCAGTGGCACGGGATGGCGGGCGGGCGGCAGACTTTCTTTTGGATGTCATGCGCCTGACCGGGTTTCTGGCATTCCCTGCCTTTGCTGGTCTGGCGGTTTTGTCTGAACCCGCGCTGGTGTTGCTGTTCGGGCAGAAATGGGCTCCGGCGGCCCCGGTTCTGAGCCTGATGTCCGTGTTCGGAATGTATCTGTGCGTGGAAAAAGTGCAGCAGACCTTCTGTCTGGCGGCCGGCCAGCCCGGTCGTCTGGCGGCTCTTTCCTGGATCGAGGTCGCCTTGGCCGCAGTGGTCATTGTGTTGGCCGCGCCTTATGACCTGTCGGTGGTAACGGCCGGGTTTGTGGTCGTTTTCCTTCTGATCTGGCCGCTCAAATTTGCCAATCTGGGACATATAGCAGGGCTGTCCGGTATGGTTTTGATGCGACAGCACCTCGCACCGCTACTGTTATCGGCGGGAATGGCGGCGGTCGTGTTTGGGGTCGTGTGGAAAATGGAAACGATGTCCCAGATTTTGATCCTTCTGATCGGTACGGCAACCGGGATCGTGGTCTACTTCCTGCTTGCCGTTGTGTTTCAACGCAGCCGTCTGCGCCTGTTGATCACGATGATCCGCACGCATGAGGAACCGGAGGCTGAAACCGGTCCGCAAGAAGCCAAAGGATAGCCCTCCGGGCCGCGTCGCTGACGGCTACCAGATTGGCGCACCGAGGCGGAAGGTGACAGATTTTTCCTCTCCGTCCGATTTTTGCAGGCGGGCGATGATCGTATTTTCGGCTTCCGAGGGCGATAGCTGAAAAGAGGCTATCGCCCTGCCGCCGGTCTGTGTGAAATCGACGGATTGGGTTTCATCCCCGTTGATTTCGATCACCGCAGCCTGAACATCCGGCTCGCCGATCCGCAACTGGACCTCAAGATCTGTACCGCGTCGGAGAGGGGTATCCATAACCAGCCGAGCGACCGAAGGGGGGGCATCAATTGCGAAAGCCCGGGTCCTGTCGTGAGAATCGGGACCAAACCGGTAATATGCCGTGAACAGAATGCCCGCCAACAGAAGGAGGTAGCCCCACCGGGTCCAGCCCATCCCGCGCCAGATACGTCTGAGCGGGCCATATTGGGTGGCATCAGGGGCAATCCGGGCTGCAAAGATCAGGGCACCTGTAAAGGCCAGACCGCTGGCAATCAGGCCAAGAACGATCCACAACGCCATCGAAAACCCACCGCCCCAGGTGCCAAAATGCAGCATGTCCATCAAGGGTTTCAAATAGGTCAGCCCACCGGTGTCATCCGGTGTAAAAGCCCCCAGAACCTCTAGCGTTACGGGGTCGATAAATACACTGCCCGGCCCGAAAAAACCGGAATGGCCGTCCGTGTCTCCAAAAAAGTTGATGCTGTCGGTTTTCTTGTCCGGCAGGAAAATAAGGAAAGGCTCAAACCCCGGCAGCGCCTCGCGCGCCCGGGCTTCGGCCTGGTCAATAAGTGCTGCGTCAAGATTGGCAGGCAAAGCTGTGTCACGAGGGACCGGAGGATTGGGATGCGGGCTGCTGCCTTCCAGCCCCAGACTTCCCAACAGAAAATAGAAACTGGTTACGGTCGTTATAATCAGCAACGGCACCGTCCAGACCGCAGTTAACCGATGTGTGCTGCCTGCCCAGGACCGCAATCCGCCTGCGCGGTTGGGCCAGCGGAAAAACCCTTTCCAGAAGCGCCGATAGGTGATGAGGCCACTGATGATCTGGAACAGCAGTATGATTGAGGTGGCGCAGACCAGCATGAATACGACCCGCTGCCCGGTCAGGAACGTGTCGTGCAGGTCACGCAGGATGCTGCGAAAGCCAACGGGGCGCGTTTCATCGACAACTGCACCAGTGGCAGGGTCGGTCCAGAAGCTGACTTTTTCCCCCCAACCTGTGTGGGCTGCTGTGCGGTCCACAAACCACGGTGCGGGTTGTTTATGGATGATAAAGATGCGGCTTTCGGGATGCGCGTCTTTGATACCGTCATAGATCGTTCCGAAACTGGCGGTGCGTTCTTCCTTGGGGGCGGTGGTCCAGATTGCGGTACGGCCAATCGATTCAAGTTCGATCGCAGCCACCAGCAATGTTCCGGTCAGAAACATGAACGCGAAAAAAAGCGACAGATGCAGGCCCAGCCAGGTGTGGAGCTTAAAAAGCGAATTGCGGATTTTGCGGTTCATATGATTGGCTGTCAGTTTACAATTTTCGGACACACTAAACGAAGTAAGTGCATAAGAAACAATAGCCCCGCGTGATTGTTACCGATGCGGGCTGATTTCACTCTCTATGTGGCGGAGGACGCACGGTATTGTAAAATATTTCTGTAGCTTAGGTGTTGTGCGAATCCCGAACTTCGCGGGATGGTATGCTTGTACCCGGGTATTGGTGGGGTAAACGGTGCCGTTTGATGTTAAATAAAGATATGAAAAAAATTTCTATTGTTTCGCCATGCTTCAACGAAGAAGACAACGTGGCGAATTGTTATGAAACCGTAAAGGCAATTTTCGATAAGGAATTGCCGGGTTACAGGCGCGAGCATATTTTCATCGACAATGCGTCTTCGGACCGGACAGTAGAGATTCTGCGCGAGATCGCGGCGAAAGACCCGGATGTGAAGGTGGTGATCAATGCCCGCAATTTCGGGGTGTTCCGGTCAACCTTCAACGGGCTGCGCTATGCCACCGGAGACGGGGTTGTCGTCATGTTGCCCGTCGATTTGCAGGACCCGCCCGAGATGATCCCCGAATTCGTTCAACTTTGGGAAAGCGGTTATGACGTGGTGGCCGGGGCCCGCAGCACCCGTGAAGAAGGGTTCGTGATGCGCAACGCGCGCGGCATCTTCTATCGCATTGTCAACGGGCTGTCGGATGTGTGGCTGGAGCCATCGGTCGGAGAGTTTCAACTGATCGACCGCAAGGTGCTTGAGGCGGTGCTGGCGCATAACGACCACTACCCTTATATCCGCGGCATCATTGCCAGCTGCGGTTTCCGCCGGATCATCAAGCCTTATGTCTGGCAGGCCCGCAAAAGTGGCTTGACCAAGCACAGTCTGATGGCTCTGACCGATCAGGCGCTGAATGCGATCTTTTCCTTTACACGCGCCCCGATGCGGTTCTGCACGATCAGCGGGTTGGTGATTGCGACTGGCTGTATCCTGTTTTCCCTGATCTCTGCGGTGCTGTTTTTCTTTAATCCCGATCAGGCCCCGCGCGGGACGACGACCATCATCGTTTCTCTGTTCTTCCTGTCGGGCATCCAGATGCTGTTTATCGGGATGTTGGGCGAGTATATCACCTCGATCCACAATCAGGTGCGTGGGGGCCCCATCGTTACCGAGCAGGAGCGCATAAATATTGAAGGCCCCGCGCAGGATCCCGCCCTGACCCGAGAAGAGCATCTGGCATGATCTTCCGTTCGAACCGGGTGCAGCAGGGCTGTCTTGTCCTGGCGCTGTTGTTCTGTGCCAGCCCGGTCTGGGCTGATGATACACCGGTTACCAACGCCACCCTGTCCGAATTGCGTATATGGTTTGGGGTTATGGTTGTGGCCGCAGCGGGCTTTCTGGGTTTCTTCTGGACGCGCGGGCAGGTGCTGTTTGGCGTTCTGAGCGCAACGGTTCTGTTGGGCAGTGCTGCCCGGCTCTGGCTGACGCAACCGCTTTGGTTCCCACGGCTCGAGATTTCTGCAGATCCACCTGAAAACCTGATCATGCTGGCAATACTTGCGGCGCAGGCGGGGATAACAGGCCTCGTTCTGATACGCCCGGCAGGCCGTGCCGCTATCGGCAATCTTGTTACCGGAGCAGGGGTGTTTCGCCTATTTCTTTTGCTGGTTCTGGTCGCGGTGTTCAGCTTGTCGGCAACGCCATATGTGGCCTATGGCTATCACGTGGCCTATGGTCTGCAGGTCGGCGTAGGTGGCGCATTATCACTGGTGCAGATGGCAACGATTGTGGCCATGTTTGCCATCGCCGGGCCCAACCAGATACCGCGTATCCCGGCGGGCGGTCTTGCTATATTTGCAGCCTTGGCCAGCGCCTTTCTCGCCTGGACCGCGTTTGATCGGGTTCCTCATGTCGAGGATGAGCTTGCCTATCTGTTTCAGGCGCGCACCTTTGCGGCTGGTGCGCTCTGGAGCCCGGCCCCGCCCGAGGTGGCGCAACCGGCGCTGGAATATTACCTGTTCGATGTCACGGGTGGAAAATGGCTTGGCGTTCCCGCGCAGGGCTGGGCCGTCGTTCTGAGCTTTGGGGTGCTGATCGGGGCGCCCTGGGTCATCAATCCGGTCCTGACCGGGGTTGCGGTCTGGCTTGCACATGACATTGTCCGCCGCACTATTAGTCGCGAACGCGCGGATATGGTTGCGCTGCTTATGGCGACCTCACCCTGGGTTCTGGCCGTTGGGGCCACGTTGATGAACCACGCGCTTATGCTGGTGACGGTGTTGCTGGCCTGGTGGTGCCTGCTGCGGGCCGGGCAGGGGTCGACCCGCAGCGCCGTGTTGCTGGCGCTTGTTGCGGGTTTGGCTTTGGGTTGGGGGTTTGTGACCCGACCACTGGACGGGTTGATTGTCGGGGGCCTGACAGGTCTGTGGCTGCTGCGCCGATTGCCCGGCGGGATCGGGCAGGTGCTTGCCTGCGGTGTCGGAGGCATCCTGTCCGGGTCTGCCGTTTTCCTGTTTAACTATGCAATCACGGGTGATCCGCTTTTGACCGCACAGGCCGACTATCTCAGCCGCCTGTGGCCGGACACGCAAAACGCGTTTGGATTTGGCGATAATGTGGGCCCTCCGGCCCAAAGCTGGGGGGCATTGGATATCTGGGTCGGCCACAGCCCCGCTGAGGCGGTATTGAACCTGATCAACGCAATTGCATCGCTCAACCTCGAGCTTCTGGGCTGGGCATTTGGATCACTGGTTCCGATCTGGATCGCCGTTATCTGGCGTAAAAAGCTGACAGGCTTCGACCGGGCGATGCTGGTGATCTTTGCTGCTCTTGCGGGGGTTCTGTTCTTCTACTGGTTCACGGGCACTTTCTATCTTGGCCCGCGTTACTGGCATACGGCGTTGCTGCCTATTCTGGTTCTGTCCGCTGCCGGGATCGAGGCGATCAATGACCGGCTGCCCGAGCAGTATCGCGGGCGCCTGCATTGCATTGTCGTGCTGTTATGCGCGATTTCGGTGGTCACTTTCACATCCTGGCGCGGCATTTCCAAATATGACGGGTATGGCGGGTATACCGGTGACATCCGACGGCAGGTCGAGGCCGCCGATCTGGGCAACGTACTGGTCTTTGTCTCGACACAAGGGGATATCGGGTCTGCGCTTTACCTCAATGACCCATTCCTGCCGCCAGACAAGCCGATATTCCTGAACGACATGGGGCCAGAGCAGAACGCGGCAATCATCGCCGCATTCCCGGGGCGCGAGGTGGTTTACCTAAGCGACGCAGACTGAAATCCAGTTTGTGCAGGCGCGGCTATTCAGCCGCGTGCTGGTTTTCGGCGGCCACGAAATTGCGCCGGAAGTCATTGGCAAACATCGTCCGCGTGAACCGGCCCAACCCCGAAGCGTGTTCACCAAAGGTGTCAATGCGGGACAGCAAGGTCGTTTTCACACGTGGGTCGACCCGTGTTTTGAATTCGCGCGGGTCGTCGAACTGATGATCGCTCAGAGCACCCTCATAGCCCGAGCTGCGCCAGGCCTCGACATCGAAGGACGAATTCCAGACCGGTTCGTGTTCCAGGCTCTGTGAAAAGGGCACATGCAGCATCACGGCGCTGTAATAGTTGATGATCGTATCAAGCATCGCATGCGCTTCGTGGTCATCCTCGTCCAGCAGATCCGAGATCGCCCGCTTCAGGAATTCCAGAGCCTCGTCCAATACAATGAACCTGCCAATCATAGAATACTTGCTGAGCAGATTGCCCCCCAGCTCTCCACCGATCAGATCATCATAGTTTTCATGGGCCCAGGCGACGCATTCGGCGCGGGTCGGGAACAGCTCCTGCTGGTTTTCCTCAAGATAGCCGGACACGGCATCACGGAGCGGCTGCGGGGCCTGATCCAGAATATCCTGCATATGCTTGACGATCTGGAACGGACGGATGCCCAGAGAACGGGCCAGGCGGAAGGCCTCTTCAAAGTTGTTCTCGTAGTAAAAGATCGTCAGCAGCAGATGGAAAACCCGCGTATCCAGATAGTCCTGGAACGAGAAATTCTCGGATTCCACTACCATCTCTTCGGTCTCGATCACCGTGTCACCGGTGTATTTGCCCAGACAGCGTGCCACCACGCGATGGCGGGTCTTGAAGCCGAACTCCTCGCGGCTTTCGGGATTGGCCAGCGGTGCGCCATGCAGCAGCATCAGCTGATGCGCGGCCACCCGGCTGACGCCGGTTTCGATCAGCTTGTCCACCGCATCCATGAAGGATTCCTTGGTCTCGCCGGGCATGCACAGGATCAGCTCGCCATAGGATTGCATGCCCTTGGAATGCAGTTCCTGCTGCACCTCGGCATAGGTATCCAGGCTGATATTGTCGCGTTTGATGTTTTTCAGAACGACCGGGTTCAGCGATTGCACCGAAGAGGTCATCGGCAAGCGGCCCTTGGCCTTGCGCATCACCTTGATGATCCGGTCACCGCGGTTTTTACCCGTGGTGGTGCGGATATATTTCGGCCAGTCATACCGCTCCATCAGGTGGCCCAGATAATCGGCCACCTCTTCATCCTGCACATACATGCCGAAATTGTCGTCTGCAAAGCACAGCGGGCTGGCGTGGTTGATGCGGGCGACGATGTAATCCAGATCGGCCTTGGTGCGCTCGAACGAATGGCGGAACACTTTTGAGTTCGATTTGACCGCCGAGTTGCAGAAGGCGCAGGTGAACGGGCAGCCGCGCGCCAGTTGCATCAGTGCAAACAGGCCGGTGTCAAAGAACTTGTCCATCAGTCCGGCCAGATAGGGCGAGGGGATCTCGTCCAGATCGCGGATGCGGGGCGGTTCGCCGCCGCGCAGAATTTCCCCGGTTTGGGGGTGGACGAACAGCGCGCCATCAACGGCCTCTTCCCACATGCCTTCGCGGCGGGCGCCTACGTCGATGAAACGCTGCAGCGTGCTCAGAAAGGCGCGCTCGCCCTCATAGGTGGGACCGCGCACATGCATGTCAATCTGCGGCATGGTGCGGATCCAACTGTCCTGTTCTTCTTCGGTCAGCGGGAAGTTGGGGCCGCCCATCAGGGTCAGCACGTTCGGATTGAGAGCCTTGACATAATCGGCGAATGACAGGGCCAGATTGTGGTTCCAGGAATAGCTTGAGAAACCGATGATATCGGGAACCGCTGCATCAATGGCCGCCTTCAGCTCCTGAGGGTCGCGGAAAATGGCGACCTCCAGTGGTGTTGGGCTTTTGGCATAGGCTTTGGCAAACGTGGCAAGATTTCCGACACCCAGCGGATAGGTGTCCGATGTTGCAGTAACAAGATTGTGGCCGAGATCGGCGAGATAAAGACGCATCTGTGAATTATCCTTGCGGTACAGTGTCTATGTCAAATTTCTGACTCCACGGTCGGTTTGGTCGTCGATGGCAGATCTGCCAAAGTGTTGTTTTCAAGCATTTTTCAAACATCCTGCTGCCAGGGAAAGCGGTCCGTCAACACCCTGGAAATCATTATGAACGCCAGGATGGCGGTGGGTAGAACAAGAAGGCCCTGGGCCACGATGGGCTGCAGGCCAGCACTCAGCAACCCTTCAAGCGACAGGGCATTGAACGCGTAGACGACCAGATAGGACAGTATGTAATAGGGTAAACGCCCAAAGCCCTTGGTGTCGAAGACAAGCCGGGCATGGGTCATGAAATTCCACAAGACCCCGCCGGAAAACGAGATCGCCAGCGCCGCTTGTGGTGGCAGGCCTGACAGGCTGAGACCGGTGAACAGCGCGTATCCGAATGCGGTATTCAACACGCCGACCAGGGCAAAGCGCATGAATGATCTTTTGCGGGGAACAAGATGTTTCTTCATACCCGTGCCCCTTCTGCGCGCAGAACATCTGCCACGCCCGAGGCGATGTCATGTTGCGGGATAAAACCGGCCTCGTTCTGCAAACGGCTCACATCTGCAGCCAGGCGGTCAGGATCATTTGCCGCGCGGGCAATGGCCCCCAGCCGGATCAGATCGGGATGGTGCATCTGCTCTGCGACCTCTTCAATAAGGTTTCGGACCGGGATCGTCGTGCCGCTGGCAACATTGACCGCGCCGGTGACATCGGTTTCCAGCAACTGTGCCAATGCGCGCGCCAGATCGTGCACATGCAGGAAGTCGCGTTCCTGCAGACCGTCAGTGCAATCCACGGGCTGACCCGCTTTCAGGTTGGAAATCAGGTCACCGAACAACCGTCCCGGAGGTTCGCCCGGCCCGTAAACAAAGAAAATACGCGCCCAGACCAGCGACAGGCCAAGCGCTTCCTGTCCCGCACACAGGGCCATTCCGGTTCCAGCTTTCGCTGATCCATACAAAGTACGAGGGCGCAATGGACTGGTTTCGGTCAGTTCCGGCAACGCCCAGTCATATTCGGCACAGCTGCCGGCGCAGACCACGCGCTGCCCACCGGTGCGTGCGAATTCCCGCACCAGATGCAGCGTGGCTGCCATCCAGTCCAGATTGGCCGGAGACGTCCAGCGATCGCGCGCGCCGTCATGCCATGCCAAATGTATCAGATGACTGGCACGAGCGGTTTCAAGCGCCGTCGCGACGGCCTCGGGATTCAGCAGATCGCATGCAATGTCGCTTGTGTTGCTTCGGCCCAGCGTCACAACCTCATGCCCGGCTTCGGTCAGAGCCGGAATTGTGGCGCGCCCGATCAATCCGGTCGCCCCGGTCAGCAGAACCCGTCCCATCAACTGATCCTGACCTTGGGCACGGCGGTTACGAACCGCGTTCCCTGCGCCCTCAGGTCGGCCATCTGGTTTATAACCTCATCGCGGATATTCCACGGCAGGATCAGCACGTAATCGGGGGGTGTTTCACGCAGTGCTTCGACCCCATGTACGGGGATGCGGCTGCCGGGCAGCAGGGTGTTCTGTTTGGCCGGGTTGCGGTCAACGCAATAAGAGATCAGGTCCGGCCCGATCCCGGCATAGTTCAGCAGCGTGTTGCCTTTGGCTGCTGCGCCATAGGCGGCAACGGTTTCACCTTTCGCCTGTGCTTCGCGCAGGAAAGCCAGCAATCCGTCACGCAAGGTTTCGACCTGAGCGGTGAAATTCATATAACCTTCGGGGCGGTCAAACTGCGCGGCGGTCTCATCGGCGCGGACCTTGGCCACCCCGGCGCCTTCGGGATGACTGGCGGCTTCAAGGCAGGCATAGACACGCAGCGATCCACCATGGGTGGGCAGTTCTTCCACATCAAAAACGCGCAGACCCGCCTTGGCAAAGATCTCTTCGACCGCCAGCAGTGACAGATAGGAATAATGCTCGTGATAAATCGTGTCGAACTGCACGCTGTTGATGAGGTTCAGAAGATGCGGAAACTCGACCGTATAAACCGCATCCCCTTTCAGCAGAGTAGCAATCCCGGTGACGAAATCGTTGATGTCGGGCACATGCGCCAGAACATTGGCCGAGGCGATCAGCGCCGGAGGCTGTTCGGTCTTGGCGACCTTCTGCGCCAGCGCTTCGCCGAAATAGTCCACCAGTGTGCGTACGCCTCTTTCCTGCGCCGCCGCGGCCACATTACCCGAAGGCTCGATGCCCAGAACGGGAATGTTCTTTTCGACAAAATACTGCAGCAGGTATCCGTCATTCGAGGCGATCTCGATCACCAGATCGTCTGACCCGAGATTGAACCGCTCTGTCATGCTGTCCACGTAGTCGCGGCAATGGGCCAGCCAACTGTCAGAAAAGCTTGAAAAATAGGCGTAGTCGGCCGAAAAAATCTCTTCCGCTGGCACCACATCATCCACCTGAACCAACCAGCATTCAGTGCAGACCCGCGCGTGCAGCGGGTAGACCGGGTCTGGTGTGTCCGCTTGATCGGGATCGACATAGGAGTTGGCCAGAGGAGACAGCCCCAGATCGACAAGCGTCATCTCAAGGGGGGCGCCGCATTGGCGGCAGGTGGGGTGGGTCGCGCCGGTCATGCTTGTCTCTTGCTTATGGTTTCGAATTCGGCGATCTGCGCGCGGCACAGCTCGGTGGGCGAGGTGCCCCGGGCCCAGCCCGCATACCAGTCTGCCGTCAGCCTGACGGTATCCTCAAAGCTCAGGACCGGACGCCATCCAAGACCGGCGCGCGCCTGCGAGACATCCAACCGCAGCATCTTGGCCTCGTGCGGTGTATCTGCCGGGGTGTCGATTTCGATCCGGCCCTGCCCAAGCGCTTTTATGACGGCTTGAGCAACGTCCAGAACCGGGCGTTCGTCGTCGCGTTCGGGGCCAAAGTTCCAGCCTTGTGCAAAGGCGTCGCTCTGCCCAAGTTGCTGCGCCAGCATCATGTACCCCCTGAGGGGCTCCAGAACATGCTGCCAGGGGCGAATTGCGCCCGGATAGCGCAACACAACACGTCCTTCTTCGCTCAGACAGCCGCGGACAATGTCGGGCACCAACCGGTCTTCGGCCCAATCCCCGCCACCAATGACATTCCCGGCCCGCGCGCTGGCGATCCGGGCCGGGTGCGGGTCCGCCGCGTCCGGCGAAAAATAGCTGCGCCGCATCGCGGCGGTTGCAATTTCGGTTGCGCCTTTCGATGCGGAATAAGGGTCATGCCCGCCCATCGGATCGGTTTCGCGATACCCCCAGACCTGTTCGACATTTTCATAGGCCTTATCCGAGGTGGCAACCACCACCGACCGCAAGCTGGGCGCTGCCCGCAGGGCGTCCAGCAACTGAACCGTGCCCAGCACATTGGTCTCAAATGTCTCGACCGGTGTGCGATAGGACCGCCGCACCAATGATTGCGCAGCCAGATGAAAGACAAATTCAGGATCGGTATCCGCGATCAGACGATCAAGTGCCACCCGGTCGTTCAGATCACCCGTGACCGAGCGAATTTTACTGTGATCCAGCAGAGCCCAGAGGTTAGGATCCGTTTCGGGGGCAAGGGCATATCCGGTCACATCCGCACCGGCCTCGGCCAGCCACGCGGCCAGCCAGGCGCCCTTGAAGCCGGTATGCCCGGTTACAAGAACCCGTTGCCCTGCAAATGCGCTCGCACTCATTCCCAGATTTTCCACGGTGCGTTGCCTGTGGCCCAATGCTCCTCAAGCTCCTGACGCTCGCGGATCGTGTCCATGGGCTGCCAGAATCCCTTGTGTTCGAAAGACATCAACTCGCTATCGCGCGTCAGGGTCATCAGCGGTTCGCGTTCCCAGGCGGTCGCGTCACCTTCGATGTATTTCCCGACTTCCGGCGAAAGCACAAAAAAGCCGCCATTGATCAGGCCACCATCCCCGACAGGTTTCTCGCTGAAGTTCAGAACCTGATTGTCCTGCATCTCCAACTGGCCGAAACGACGGGGCGGAGGAACCGCCGTGACGGTCGCAAGCTTGCCATGCGCCCGGTGAAAATCGATCCCGGCCCGAACATTGATGTCGCCGACCCCGTCGCCATAGGTCAGACAGAAGGCTTCTTCATCCTGGACAAGCGGGATAACCCGTTTCAGCCGCCCACCGGTTTGGCTGTTGTCGCCTGTATCCACCAGCGTCACGCGCCAGGGTTCGGACTTGCTGTTTGCAATCTCAAGGCTGCCACTGGCCAGATCAATTGTGACATCCGAGCTGTGCAGGAAAAAGTTGGCGAAGTATTCCTTGATGACGTAGCCTTTGTACCCCAGGCATACGATGAAGTCGGTGACCCCGTTGGCCGCATAGATTTTCATGATATGCCAGATGATCGGTTTGCCGCCGATCTCGACCATGGGCTTCGGTATCTTGACGGTTTCCTCGCTGAGCCGGGTGCCCAACCCACCGGCCAGAATAACGCACTTCATAAAATCGCTCCCTCGTTAACAACGAAGTCGGCCGCCAATTCACAGACCTTTACCTTAGGTCCGCTGCAACCTTGTTCCTACAAACTTTCAAGCGCAGTAGGACGGGAGCGTTGCGTTCGTGTCAAGATTCACAAAGCTACGAGTCATGATGCACTGAATTTCCCGGCACTCTAGCGCATAAGCATACACAATATGAGGAATGAAAAGATATTGTTGACGCGATTTTCCAAAGAGTGTTGGCGTTTGGCACATAGTGCAAATAACATCGTGAATACAAATGCCCAGGGTGCTGCAGGTCGTGCATTTTGCAATATCCTCGTGGTGCTGCCAAGGGTGATGCAGTACACCCCAAGACATCTACCTCAGAGAGATAAAACTGTTTTTATTCAATCATCTGTTGGAATTTTTCGGTCGAGTTCTTATGAATAAACCTGGTGTTTCCAGAGGACTGGACTACGAGTTCCCGGCGCGGCATTCCCGATCTTCAATCAGGTTCATTCCGACCTGATGCGCGGGTCGTTCCGCACAGATGCGTGCTTGAATATTATGCCTGATGCGAGTGTCTTGTAAGGAACACGGCTACTGTTTCGAGGGCCAACAGGAATTTGTTGTGAATCGACGATAACCTCCTGTAGCCTGACACTAGGGTTTTGGTATGGATGTTAGTCATTTGAAAAAAGATATTGTTCCAGTTGTTGTCATTGGGGGCGGACCGGCTGGTCTGACCGCTGCCTATGAGCTTCAAAAACTGAGTGATACGCATGTCCCTCAGGTCTATGAGGCCTCGGACATGGTCGGGGGAATCTCACGGACCGAGACCCATAAGGGCTATCGTTTCGATATTGGCGGGCACCGGTTCTTCACCAAGGTTGGTGAAGTCGAGGACATGTGGCACGAAGTGATGGGTGACGATTTCATCACCGTTCAGCGCCTGAGCCGCATCTTTTACCGCAACAAGTTTTATGATTACCCGCTGCGCATCTTCAATGCCCTTGGGAATATAGGTCCTTATGAGACCTATAAGATCATTGGCAGTTTTGTGAAGTGGAAGCTGCGCCCCAAGCCGCAGGAAGACACTTTTGAAGAGTGGGTGATCAACCGCTTTGGCGGGCGTCTCTATATGCATTTCTTCCATAGCTATACCAAGAAGGTCTGGGGCATTCCGCCATCGGAGATCCGGGCCGACTGGGCCGCGCAGCGGATCAAGAACCTGTCTTTACCCAAGGCGGTCTGGAATGCGATTTCCGGCGCCAATGACACAGCCAGCCTGATCGAGGAATTCCAGTACCCCCGCCTTGGCCCCGGCATGATGTGGGAAAAGACCCGTGATCTGATCAAGGAAAAAGGCGGTACCGTTGAAACCCACTCCGAAGTGGTGCGGGTGAACCGCGACGGCAACCGTGTCACGTCGATTGATGTGCGCCACTGGAATGAAGAGGGTGAGAAGCGCATCGAACGGGTTGAGGGTGAAGAGTTCATCAATTCGATGGCCGTGCGCGATCTGATCCACGCCTTTGATCCGCCGCCGCCGCCCGAAGTTGTCGAGGCAGCAGATCGCCTGAAATATCGCGATTTCCTGATCGTGACGCTGATCCTTGATCACGCGGATCCATTCCCGGACAACTGGATTTACATCCATAGTCCGAAGGTAAAGGTGGGCCGCATCCAGAACTTTCGTGCCTGGTCCAAGGAAATGCTGCCTGATCAGAACACCGCATCAATCGGGATGGAGTATTTCTGCCAGAAGGGTGACGGGCTGTGGTCCTCGGCTGACGAAGATCTCAAACATCTTGCCAGTGAAGAACTTGAACAGCTTGGCCTTGCCAAGGCCAGCGACGTCATCGATTGTGCCGTGATCCGGCAGCCCAAGGCATATCCGGTTTATGACAGCGAATACAAAGATGCTTTGGATACCGTCAGCGACTGGCTAAAGACGCTGGAGAATTTTCAGACTGTCGGACGCAACGGCCTGCATCGATATAACAATCAGGATCACTCGATGCTGTCAGCGATGTATGCCGCCCGCAATATCATGGGCGAAGACAACGACATCTGGGACGTGAATGTGGAACGCTCGTATCACGAGGAATTCGAGGCGGATTCCAAGAAGAATGCCGCCCCCGAAAAAAACCTTCGTAAAAGCACGGCGCACTGATCCTTAACCGGGAACTGCGGTATTTGCAGGTTCGCGGTTTATCGACAGATTGGAGGGGTGGGTGTCCGGCTGGATTGTGACGTGATCGCGTAATCTACTGATTTCCCGGCTTTCATCCTGACGATCCAGACCGCATCGCAACCAGGTCTCGGTCAGCAGCAGTCGTAACCGAAGATCTGGCGCGGTTTCGGTAATGGCTGTGTGCATTTGCGTCCGGGTCAGACCGATCAGGTCCTGCAAACAGGTATTTCTGAAGTATTCAGGGCGAATATCCAGCCGTTGGAATACGGTCGTCTGACCCATGTTCCCAATGCGTGGGCCAAGGGCGCGGGGGGAATAGCGACTGGCGACTTCCCTGACGACCCATTTGTCACGAATGAATGGGTGTGCGGCTTTGAAAGCAAAGGGTGAGAGCCGCAGCTTGTGCCGCGTCGGAAGATTGACTGCGAACCGAGCAATCGCAGTATTTAGGAACGGAAAGCGTGCCTCGATACCGGCAGCCATGCCCATTGCGTCGTTCTGATGCAAGTGGGTCGACAGGGGGTGGCGCATACAGTCCAGCGTCCATTGTCTGCTGCGATCCTTCAGCGGGCGATCAATCGCCTTTGCGCGATCATTCCGGGGCGGCCGCGTGGCCCAAAAAGAGCCTATCACTGGCAATGCTCCTACCCCGTCCAACATCCGGTTGTACCCGCTGGTCAGACGTTTGCGCCCCAACCCGGGACCGCCCAGGAATAACTCATCCGCCCCGGCACCCGAGATCAGGCCCTTCATTCCGGAATCAGCCGCCAACCGGGCCGCCATCATCAATGGGACACAATGCGAAGGTTGTTGGGGCGGGCTTTCGCTGTGCCGTATAATGTGGGGTATCATGTCGATAAAATCCTGCTCATCGACATCAACAACATGCAGATCAAGTTTCAGGCTTCTGGCCAGATTACGGGTTGCGTCCACCTCGCTGCGCTCACCTTTTACATTGGTGTGAAACAGCGGCAGGTTCTGATGTTGTGATGCAGCGATTGCGGCCAGCAGGGATGAATCCACACCTCCGGAACAAAAGGCGCCTATAGGTGCTTCGGCGAACAGATGCGCAGCCAGGGATCTGTGCATCAGATCAGAAAATTCGTCGACAATTTCGGGCGTCGGCAGGTTGTCGAGACGCGCCATTTCGCTGGGATCGAGGAAATCCTCCAGATGAAAGAAGGATGTGACCTCAACCCTGCCGGTTCCGTCAAGACGCAGGCAAGTTCCGGGGGGCAGGCTCCGGACACCGTCATAGAAGGTTTGACCTTGCCCTGGTTCGCCGGAATGCGTCAGATACGTCGCCACTGCGTCGATATCCGGTCGCAGTGTCATCCACGGCTGGAATGCCTTTATTTCCGAGGCGAACAGAAAGGCCGGGCCTTCTTTTGTCTGCTCTTGCGTCCAGTAAAGAGGTTTCATCCCAAAGCGATCCCGCGCGAGCAGAACCTGGCGGGTATGTCGGTCCACGAAAGCCAGTCCGAACATGCCTTCGAACCGGGGCAGTACATCCGCACCCCATTGGATCAGACTGTGCAGAACAACCTCGGTATCCGAGGTTGTTCGGAACCCTATCCCAAGCGCCTCAAGCTCGGACCGCAGGGATCTGAAGTTATAGACCTCACCCGTGTAGACCAAGACGTAACGGCCGGTTGGATCGGTGAAGGGCTGATCTGACCGGATATCGGTATCCACAAGGGACAGGCGCTGATGCGCCAATCCAAGGCCGGGCTCTGCCAGGGTATGGCTGGCATCGGGGCCGCGATAACGGATGCAAAATGCACTTTTGCTCAGCCTCAGCGCATCAGGGGTTCGTGTTCCATCCTTTGGACAAATACCAAACAGGCCAGACATTCGGGCCTCCGACATTGCAGTAGATTAGCGGGCGAAGCCCGGTATGACAGATTTTGGTCGCTTTCGACGAAGGGGCGGGTGCACTATAAAAAAGACAGAGTGAACGATGCATGTCGGGCCTTGTCATGCCCTGTTCATGTTTGTGTGTGCCAGTGGCGAGGGTTTGATGAAGATACTTGTTGCCGAAGACGACGACACGCTGCGCAGTGATCTGGGTCGGTTGATGCGCGCGCGCGGGGATGTCGTGAAACTGGCCGAAAACGGCAAGGATGCACTGTTTCTGGGAGAGACCGAAGACTGGGACGTCATCATTCTGGATTTGGGGCTGCCGGGGCTGGACGGGCTTTCGATCCTGCACGAATGGCGCAGCCGTAATATGGCGGTGCCGGTTCTGATCCTGTCGGCGCGCGACAGCTGGAATGACATTGTCTCCGGCTTGCGCAACGGTGCCGACGATTATCTGGCAAAACCCTTCCATTCCGAAGAACTCATGGCGCGGCTCGAGGCTCTGGTCCGGCGGGCAAGCGGGCGGGGCACGCCCGCGATTGATGTGGGGGATCTGTCGGTTCTGCCGGATGAAAAGACCGCTTACTTCAAGGGCCGGACCGTATCTCTGACCGCGTTTGAATTTCGCGCGCTGGAGCATCTGGCCCGACATGCAGGCTCGGTCGTCAGTCGGGCCGATCTGATTGAACACATCTATGACGAAGAGCTGGACCTTAATTCGAATGTCATCGACGTTTTAATCTCGCGCTTGCGCCGCAAAATGTCCGCTTCGCTGGTGGAAACCGTGCGTCGACAAGGGTACCGGATTCCTACAGATGATGCGTGAATGGGCCACGATCCCACGCCGCGTTTCGATTGCGACAATCGCGATCTGCTGCGCCATACTTGGCGTTGGTACCCTTATTTTAATTCAGCTTTATCGTACCCATGAAATCCGCGAACTGGAGCTATTGCTGGCACAGGACCTGTTGATCGAATCCAGCCGGATCACGTTTGATGGGACCAATATTGATCTGTCCAAAGGAGATGGGCGCGGGATTTATGACCTCGATAACGTGAACTGGGTTTGGCAACTCACCAAAGAGCGGGAAGGTGATGCACCCGAAATCCTGATTCAATCTCCGTCGCTTGGTCCTCTTACTGCGACCAGCGCAGTGCTTGACGTCCCGGCATCGGGCAAGGGAAACTTCATGAGCCCAAACGGAGGACTCGTCCTTGGTCTGTCGACCGCCTTTCCGGGAGCTGCGCCCGAAGATCGGATGATCTTTCGGATTGCAGGACCCATGCGGCATGTCGGTGAAGGAATTCGCAGCGCAACCCGGCTGATTGCGTTGGTTTTTTTCGGCATCGCCCTGACGGTTTCGATCTCGGTGTATTTTACGGTCAACCGGGGTCTTAGGCCGCTGGAACGGCTCAGCGCATCGGTCAAGGCCATGCGCCAGGACGACCAGATTATCGACAAACGCAACTGGCCGCCGGATTTGGTTCCGGTGGTCGAAGAGTTGCGTGAACTGCATCGCCGCAACAACATGAGCCTTGAAAAGACCCGCAGAAAGAATGCGGAACTGGCGCATGGCCTCAAAACGCCCCTAGCCGCCCTGAGGCGCGTTGCCGAAGGGATGGGTGATAACAGGCGCGATCAGATTGTCGATCTCATCGACCGGATGACGCGCGTGATCAAGCGTAACCTCAGCCGTGCCCGGACCGAGCGCCCTTATGGGAAATCTGCACCGGTTCGTACCAGCGCCGAAGACGTGATGTATGCGCTTGGCGTCATTTTCAGGGATCGGATGCCCAAGGTGGAAATCGCCATAGAGACCGGTGTCGTGTTTGCTGGAGAGATCGCGGACATCCAGGAGATTTTTGGCAACCTGCTTGAAAACGCCTGTTTCTGGGCCAGAAGCCGGGTACGTATTTCGGCGACTGCAAATGGCCGGGATTTGATTGCGCTTCATATCGAAGATGATGGCCCCGGCATGGGTCAAAGCCAAAAGATACCCGATATCGCCACCGATGATGACGACGATGAACACGGCCTGGGCCTGTTGATTGTCCGGGATATTGCCGAGCTTTATGGCGGCTCGGTCAATATCGGGACGTCCGTCCTGGGCGGGGCTAAAGTATCGGTCATGTTGCCCGGGCGGATCGAAACGCCCAAATAAATATCGGCACGGAGTATTTGTTTCCCCAAGATCGCCAATGTGGATATGCTTTCTGTATTGGTGCCGTATTGCGCATGCAATCCATCCGATAGGTACAAAACACGCAACCTGATGAGAATTACATGTTATCAGTGAATTGGTTGATTGAAGATAGATGCATTCAGCTGGAATCCAGTATGCCTTTTATTGGGTAATCGTCGACTGTTGTGTTTTGATGAGATTGTATAAGACGTGATGATATTGCGCCTTTTTCTTTTACTCATTGGGTTGGCTGGCATTGTACTGGCCGGTCAGGATGTTGCGGCAACATTGGCCGCTGACGCGGCGCTTTTGGATGGAACATCGACCTACTTTGCATCCAGCGGAGTTTTGTTTTCATATCTCTGGGTTCCTCTGGTCGCGCTGGCAGCATCAGCACTGTTTGTTGCGCCCGGTTTGCTGCTGGCCCTCGGAATAGCCACGTCCGAAGACCGTTTTGAGCACTGGTTGCTCAAAGGGTTCACTTTTTCTTTGTTTGGTGTACCGGCGCTTGCTGCTGCGGTGCAGGCGATTAGTGGCGTTCCGATGACGGGAACCGCCTTCATTCTGCTGCTCGTTTTACTCTGCCTGCCCGGTATTGGCCTCATCGCATCCCGTCCCGTTCCAGAGATATTGCAGGGCAGAGGCTGGGATGTGGCGGGCATGATCGTCTTGCCGCTTGTCGTTCTGATCTTTCTGGCGCCCAAATTTTATTGGGAATCGCTGAATGATGACGGGGCGCACAGCTTTCTGAACGCGATGTTGTTCATGACTCGTGGCTTGCCGTTCTGGCCGCCGGACGCGGGTGGGATCGGGGGATATCCGACCCCGAAAATGATGTCGGAAACCTTCCTACAAACCGGGTTCATGCGCCTGTTTGGGCCTTATGAGGTTTCTACCCGGCTTGCATACCTGCCGGGGGTTTCGGTCCTGTTCGGGGTGATGCTGTCCTTTGTGCGCGATGCGGACGGCCAGACCGATCCTCGCACCGTTCTGGGGTTGGGAGGCGCGTTGCTTCTGTTTTCCTTCGTGATGGCGTTCAACCCGTCCTACAATCCTTATTTCGCCGACATCGCCTTGCCCATGGCGCGCGAGCCAATGATCCTGCTGGGAGTGTTGGGCTACATCCTGTTCTTCAATGAACAGAGGTTCGGCTGGATGGCATTTGTCTCTACCCTGGCCTTGTTGACCGCCCCGAATGGCACTTTGCTCATCGGGTTCTTTCTTATTTCCCATTTCCTTTTGACCCGACCACTGCCGTTCCGAAAAGTATTTGTCGCGGGGCTGATTGCCCTTGGTGTGCTGGTGCTGGCATCGTTGGTTGAAATGATGCTGACCCGGTCTGGGCTGATGGGCGTGGCCGACGAATTTGGGGCCGACAGCATTCTGCGCCGTCTGCGCTTTGTGACGGTATTCGATACCGGACGGTTCCTGTTCTGGCTGCTGCCCTGCGGGATCCTGCCCGGTCTGGCACTATTGGCCTGGCCCTGGCAGGACAAACTGTCCAGAACGCTGACCCTGACGGTCATTGCATATGTACTGTTTTTCTATGTGCAGGCCTATCGCATCCTGCCGCACCACTTTGCCCCCGCTGCAGTCATTCCGCTGATCATCTTCTGGCGGTTACGTCCGGTACAGGTTGCCCCGACCCCGGCACTGGCTTGTGCATTGGCCGGGCTTGCGGTGAGCGTCTGGGTCAGTTGGCCCGATACATTGCGCCCGTTTACCCAAACCCGGGATATTGGTCATCGCATCTCCATCGAAACGGATGCTGCACCGTTCCCTGATTTGAACCAGATCCGTGTGGTTCCAGACCTGATCGCGCAAGGTTTCCCGCCTGTCTGGACACAGGCAGAGTTGGAAAAGCAGTACATGGCCGGACAATTGTCGGTTTATGTTCATGCCAGAATGTCAGCGCCTGATACCGCAATCCCGGATTATTTTATTCGCGCGGCAACTGCCCCTTTAGCGGAGGGGGAAGTCGTGATTGGTGAAGCTGTGGAAGGACAGGTTCTGGTGGTGCGTAATCAGGCGGCCTACGAAAAGGATCTTGGGAATACCGACGTTCCGGTCAGTATTGCAGATGCCTATCGCGTGCCGCTTGATAGCATTTTCGGACAGGGCACGCGCGAGACGCCGTATCCCGTCTGGGATATCGCGAAAGTAGTGGGGCTGAGATAGCCAAAGATTAGGAAACATCAGATTTGCCCGGGGAAAAATACGGGCAGTTAAACGGAGAACTTTATGAAGCAAAATCTTGCAAAACTGGTTGAATCATACCCAGTCCTCCAGAAGCCTGCCTATTTCGCTTATATCGGCGTGGTCAGTGCCAAAAACGTCAGCCGTCGTTTCGCCATGAACAATCTCGGCTATCTGCCGAAACGTGTCTCGGACCGGGGTCAGGATGTCTGGGTCATCAACGAGGTCTATAACGGCAAACGCAACGGGTTCTTTGTGGAACTTGGGGCCGCTGACGGGTTTTCCGATTCAAACACGTTCATTCTGGAAAAGCATTATGGCTGGTCCGGACTGCTGATCGAGCCCAACCCGATCAACTATAACCGGATCACCAACTGGCATCACCGCACCTCAACCAAAGTTCCACTGGCAGTTGATCCTGAACCGGGCAATCTGGAGTTTATGATTGATGGTCAGCGCAGCAGCCTGCTGGTGGACGAGGCCGACAACATGACCGAGCGCCGCGCCTCGAAACTGGCCCGGTTCCGTGAAAAGGGCATGGTCGTCACGGTTGAGGCCGTACCGCTGGAAGAGGTTCTGGATCGTTACAACGCACCCGCGGATATCGACTATTTCAGCCTGGATGTGGAAGGGTCGGAAACCCGGATTATGCGGAACTTCCCGTTCGACAGGTATCGCTTCCATGCCATGACAATCGAACGCCCGACGCCTGAGCTGAACGAACTGCTGTTTGCCAATGGCTATCACTTCGTGCGCAACTCGCTGTACGACACCTTCTATGTGCATGAGAGCAATCCGCGCTTTGATCAGGTCGAGAAATTGCCGTTCGAACAATTGCCCGCCAAACAGTTCTGAAACTGTCTCTGATACACCTCCGTGTCGCGCGAACGTTCAGTTTCGCGTGACGCGGAGTTTCTGCTTTTGCCCCAGCACGTGATATTCGAACAGGCACCAGACATAGACGGTGGCCGAGTAGACATAATAGACCTGATGGTACAGCAGGCACTTGAAGGCAAACCATGGTCCACCATGCCCGGCCATCGTGCGGACCAGATCGAAATTGGCGACAAAGGCTGCGGCCAGCAGCGCGAAGGGCAGGGGCCATGCCCCCGGCCAGATCGGCAGGGCCAATATGGACAGCAGCAACAGACCCGCAAGGCCGGCCCGTACACGTTCGGCGGCCGATGTGTTCAGATCATCCGACAACCCCTCGCGCGAGATCATCAGACGGGCCCAGGGCAGGGCGCGGCAGTAGATGTCGGTGCTCAGGCTGTTGCGGATGGTCCAGACTTTCAGGTGCTTGCCCTGCAGTTGAGGCTCCACAAGGATGCGACGGCCGGTATTGGCGATCCGATAACCCAGCTCGATATCCTCGATCGACGGGACCTCATAAGTTTTGACATCGAACCCGCCGACCTCGCGAAACACATCGCGCCGGATGGCGCCGCATCCGGCCCAGAATGTGCGCGCCTCGCGCCGGGCACGCTGGTGGTGATAGCGGTGCAACAGGTTCTTGTAGCGCGAAAACCATGCCTGCCCGTCCGGCGTATCGTCATATGAGCCGAACACCGCCCCGACATTATCCTCGGACATGGCTCGACGGATATGTTCCGGGCCGTCAGGCCAGGCGATGACATCGGAATCGACAAACCACAGGATATCGCCCATGGCCTGTTCGGCGGCCAGATTGCGCGCGGCCCCGGGCCCGCCATTGACCGGCGTGGTCAGAACCGTCGCGCCCATCTTTTGCGCAAGCGCTGCGGTGCCGTCGGGGGATTGATCATCGACCACCAGAACCTCCTGCACCTGACCGGCGTTCAGCATATCGATCAGCGGCGGCAGCACGCGCGGCAGCAGGTGTTCCGCGTTATACGCTGGCATGACCACGCTGATGGTAAGAGACGAAGCTGAACTCACGAGATATCTCCGGAAGCAGAGCGCGGCGTCTGGGACCGCTGGACAAGAAGAAGGAAGGCGGCGGTAAAGGGCAGCAGCCACATCACGCGCGCGCCATAACGATCTGCAGGTTGGGACACACCGCCACAGACCAGCGCGTTGACGGCAATTCCGATCAGGATGAACAAGGCAAACAGCTTCAGCGGTGGTGCAATTCGTCCGGGCCACAGCAGCATTCCGATCACAATAACCAACGAGATCAGATAAATCCCTGAATGGATGATATTTGCCGCCCCAAGCCAGGGCTGGTCGCGCGTCAGAATAACGTCATCGAGAACTCCAAGCTGCGCGTCAGGCAGCCCGGAGAGTAATTTCGCATTGCGGATAACAGCCTCGTTCGGGATGGTCATTCTGACACTGTTCATGCCAAGCTGCGTGGCCGCATTTTCACCAAGCGCAAAAAGCGTCCCGAATGGACGGGCCACCAGGACCTTCAGGAAGAAGGCGCGCTGTTCGGCGGCAACAGCCTGCTGATCCTCAATCGGCATCAGCCGGAAAGAGCCCAGCCGTTCAGATTGTTCAAAGATGATATGGGTGGCGGTCAGCCGATACGGATCGTCAGACCAGGTCAGCGCCTCATGCAGCGCGCAGGTTGCAAGGTCAGATTGCGGGCAGACATCGTTCAGATAGTTCAGGCCCGGGCCATCAACGATCAGGCGCGCGGTGATATAGGGCGTATAGACCACCTCTTTCTGCGCAACAGTTTCCGTTGCAAATTCAAAGGCTTTACGCTCGGCAATCGCCAGCGCGACAAGGCAGATAGCAAATCCTGCGGCTAGCCACCGCCCATATCCAAGGCGCAGCAGGGCGGCGAGCACCACAAAGGGCACCATCAGAACCGCAACCCCCAGATGCGAAGGGTGCAGAACCACCGCAAACGTGGCCAGGGCCAGCGCTCCCAGCCACTCCAGCGCAGTCATATAACGCCCGGCCACAACGACCGCTGCAATCAGGATCAGCAGGATCGATGCGAAGATATCCGGCATGACATAGGCGATATAGAAAGGCAGCGAGGTCACTCCTGCTGCCAACAATGGAATTGTCACCAATTCAAGCGTGTTTCGGCCGGTCGGTACAGTGCGCTGCACCACGCGCATCGCCAGCCAGACCGCAAGCAATAACGCGGCCAGATGAACACCTGCAACAGCCCCCAGCGCATCAGCACGCCAGAAAGCCGCAACCAGCAGGGCATAGGCCATTGAACGTGACCCGCCGGTTGTTTCATCCTCGTCGCCGGTTTGATCTGCCTGAACCGTGTTGGTGCCACCTTGAGCACCTTCAGGTTCTGACGCAGGCAGAATAAGGGACAACGCCGTATCGCCCTGTCTGAAATAACTGCCGGTATCGAAGTAATAGAGTGGGCCGCGATTGATCATCACGACCATCAGACAGACGAACAACGTTGCTGCGAACAGCAGGATCCCCCGGAACCATCGGGGCGATCTTTCGAGAGGGGTCTGCACGGCCATTACCGTTCTACAGCTCCTTCATTGCCATCCCGGTACGCTGGAAATAGGCAATTGTGGCCTTTAACCCTTCCTCAAGCGCAACCTTGGGCACCCAGCCCAGCTGTTCCTTGGCGCGGGTAATATCCGGCTGACGCTGGATCGGATCATCCTGTGGCAATGGGTGCATCACCAGTTCGGATTTCGATCCGGTCAGACGGATCACGGCCTCGGCCAGTTCGCGGATGCTCATCTCGACCGGGTTGCCTATGTTTATTGGGCCGGTCACGTCCTCAGGGGATTCCATCAGCCTGATCAGCCCATCAATCAGATCGGATACGAAACAAAACGACCGGGTCTGGCTGCCATCGCCGTAAATGGTGATGGGCTCTCCGTTCAGGGCCTGCATGATGAAATTGGACACAACGCGCCCGTCATCGGGATGCATATGCGGCCCATAAGTGTTGAAAATCCGCGCCACTTTGATTGGCAGGTTGTGCTGGCGATAGTAGTCAAAGAACAACGTCTCGGCGCAGCGCTTGCCCTCGTCATAGCACGAGCGCGGCCCGATCGGGTTCACATGCCCCACATAATCCTCGGTCTGTGGGTGAATCTGTGGATCGCCATAAACCTCAGAGGTCGAGGCCTGCAGGATGCGCGCGCCAACCCGTTTGGCCAGCCCCAGCATGTTGATCGCCCCATGCACCGACGTTTTTGTCGTCTGTACCGGATCATGCTGATAGTGGAAGGGCGAGGCCGGGCAGGCCAGATTGTAAATCTCGTCCACCTCGACATAAAGCGGAAAAGTCACGTCATGACGCATGACCTCGAACCGGGGATTGTTCAGAAAGTGGCGCAGATTGGCACGCCGCCCGGTGAAATAGTTGTCGACGCACAGAACCTCATGCCCCTGTTCCAGCAGAGCTGCACACAGATGCGAGCCCAGAAACCCGGCCCCCCCTGTCACAAGGATCCGTTTGGCATTCAGATTCATCTCATCGGGATCAAAATCAGACACGTTCATCGGTGGCCCCGGCAACTTTCACCATTTCTGGCACAACACCCATTCGCATCATCTCCCTGCTCATAGGCAGGCACTTTAAACAAACGGCCAAACTACAAATTCCGATCGAAAATAAGCGCCTGTACTGGGTACAACAACAGCCCAACGCTACACGAAACTGTGGGCGCGTCTAAGGAGAAATATAGGGGGTGCCGTGTTTCGCCCGTTTTTCCGAACAGGTGCGCTTTCCCGACCTCATGCGAAACTTTGTACACGAACAGTGAGGAGTGCCAGACGGGATTGTTTCCCAAATTCCACGTAACATTTCTACGCGTGGTTTCTCTTATTCGCATGATAAATCGCAACAGGTGGCCCCACGGCAAACATGAACGGGACATGACCGCGTCAGACATACCCAGTTCACCTGCCCTTTTTATTATCTGCCGGGTTCTTGTCGTCAGTAAGTGGTTCCCAGTTTCCGAAGCAATGCATTATCGACCCGAAGTAGATGGATTGCGTGCAATTGCCGTGGTGCCGGTGGTGTTTTTTCACGCGGGCTTTTCACTCTTCAAAGGCGGTTTCGTCGGCGTCGATGTCTTTTTCGTCATTTCGGGTTATCTGATTACCTCCATTCTTCTTAAAGAACTCGAAGCCGGTACATTTTCTCTCCTGAACTTCTATGAGCGTCGGGCCCGTCGTATTCTGCCCGCCCTGGCGGTCATGGTCGCGGCCTGTATACCCGTCGCGATCTTCCTGATGACCCCTGCACAAGCGAAGAATTTCGCACAGAGTGTTGCAGCCGTCGGCCTTTTTGCCTCGAATGTTCTGTTCTGGCTTGAAAGTGGCTATTTCGATATGGCCTCGGAAGAGAAGCCGCTGCTTCATACCTGGAGCCTTGCGGTTGAAGAGCAGTTTTATATCGTCTTCCCGTTACTTCTGCTGTTGCTATGGACCTACAGAAGAAGGCTGCTTGTTCCCGCTTTGGTGATTTTGGCCATGCTCAGCCTTGCGCTGTGCGAATGGGGCTGGCGGAACGCACCAGGTGCAACCTTCTTTCTTGCACCAACCCGCGCCTGGGAGCTACTGGCGGGATCGTTCTGCGCCATTCTCATAAGGCGTGGCATCACCGCCCATGATGTGTTGGCTGCATTCGGCGTCGCGATGATCGGCATATCCATTTTCGTCTTTGACGAGGCCACGCCGTTTCCATCCATCTATGCCCTGCTTCCGGTCGGCGGCACAGTCCTTGTAATCCTGTTTGCCGGACCCGAAACACTAACCGGCAAACTGTTGGCCAGACCCTTATTCGTTGGCCTCGGGCTTATCAGTTACAGCGCCTATCTCTGGCATCAACCCCTCTTTGCATTCGCTCGTCTCTGGACGCCAGAGACCGTGTCGACAACCGTTTTCGCCTGCCTGATCTGTCTGACTTTCGCGATTGCGTATCTAAGCTGGCGTTATGTTGAAACGCCGTTCCGCCGTACTTCGGGTTCGCGCTCGATCCCTCGAGGACCGGTTTTTGCCCTGGCTGTTACGGTCTCGTTGCTGTTCGTGACATTCGGTGTCTGGGGCCAGATGACAAAAGGCTGGCGCAACGCCTATCTGGCGCGCATGCCCGAAGCGGAAAGGCATATGCTTTCCATGATCGAGCATGCGTATAACGAACAACTCGCCAATGCGATGTCGCGCTATGATGATGGTGGCTGTGTCTTCGATATCCGCACAATTGATGACGCAGTGCGCCAGCGTATTGTCGATTGCGCCGAGGAACATGGTCCCGGAGTTCTTGTTCTGGGCGACAGTCACGCGATTGACCTTTATGGCGCGGTTATCACCGCATCGCAGGCCGACGAGCCTTTCCTGATCGGACTTGTCTCAGGTGGCTGCCGGCCGCATACGCCCATGCCGTACTGCGCGTACACCGCACTTGCAGATTTCATCAAGGACCACCCGGATATCTTCGAGTTTGCGGTTTTCGAACAGGCTGGGTTCTATCTTTTGCAAGGCCCCGGTTTTGACGTCGGTCGACGAGACATGTTCGGCAAGCTGTCGCCAAATGAAACGGTCCCACAATTTGTCCCGCACGTGGATCACGTGCTGGCCGTCAAAGACTATCTGGAACGTCTTGCGGACCATATCCCAACTGTTTGGCTGACCCCTCGTATCGAGCCGCACATACAACCGGCTTATATTCGAAGGTCCGGATGTGAACACTCTTATCAGCTTCGGCCAGGTACCGAGGAAACATTCCTGAACCTTGAGGCCATGATTGCCAGATCACTTTCAGAGTCTCCTGTGGAATTCCTGTCGCAGAACAGTTTGCTCAACCTGTCTTTTCCAGAAGACTTCTTATCCTGCGACGCGCTGTTCTGGTCAGATGGAGACCATTTCAGCGACGCTGGAGAGGAGCGGTTTGGCAAAAGAATGCAGGTTGTTGAGAACGCGCGTGCGGTACTGGGGCTGGATCAGAAGTGAAATACCTGGCGCCTGGCGGTTCGCGAACCCTGATTCCCTTACTGTGAGCGCCGTCATGTTCACACTTAGGAAACAAACCAATGCTTAAGTCTGAATTATGCCCCTTGCTACGCCCCATTGCCCCAAAAAAGCCGCAATTTCTCAAAAAAGCCTTAGCAATCAAACGGAAATGATTTATTAACATTGTTAGTAGGTGCCGTGCTCGGGGTGTGCATGGACTCAGTGTGTTAAAAATAAAGGTGGGTCCTTTAATGTTTAGAACTTTAAAAATGGCGCTTGTAGGGCTTGTCGCCGCTGTCTTTATGACCGGCTCGGCCAGCGCGCTGACACAAGTCACTGCTGGTGGCAGCTATGACATCACATCCGACAATCTGTTTTTTGGCGCGGTAGATACAAACGCGGGTGGTGGCGGATCCTATTCCGTCAACTTTACCTCGCCTGTTGACCCTCTGGGGGCATCAGCACAGGCAACCATCGGTATTCGTCTGCTGACCAACGCTTTCCCTCTGGGTCTGACGGTAAAATGGGTCGATGCGAACAATCCTGCCAACGTACTGGCCTCGACGACTGTGCTGGGCGGTGTGACAACAACACTCAAGACGCTCTTCAGCAGCGTGAGCCCGAATACCTTGAGCCAGAACCTCGTATTCGTCTGGGCGGCATCGGCACCGAACGTGTCCTTTGACTTTGACGTGGCCGCAGTTCCGCTGCCAGCCGGTGGCGTTCTGCTCCTGACTGCACTTGGCGGTCTGGCTCTGGCCCGCCGTCGCAAGACTGCTGCCTGAGCAAAGCACATAATCTGACCTACAACGACAAGGGGCCGCTATGCGGTCCCTTTTCTTTTGATGTGATCAGATATTGCGGCCTGATGCCTGACGCAACATCCAGACCATCCGCTGGCACCTGAGCCGGAACAAGGTTGAAATGGCGCGCAAGATTTCACCAGTTGAGGTCAATTTGCTACTGGCGACAACTTTCGGGGCATGCACAACCGCGCTTGCCGGCATTGCAAGCGCGCGGATTGCCCATCGCAAACGCGCCGGGGCATCGGTTCCGTTCAGTTGATACCCCTCTTGCGTTGTCCGCCGCCACTTGGCTTTGAGCGCCGACCAGTCCTGTCGGGACGGATGGCTTACACACAACTCGTCCCGGTAGACCAGGCTATAGCCACGGGCAACAGCGCGCATGGTCCACTCCCGATCTTCGGAAACACCATTGATGAACCCGCCGATCTTGTCGAACACGTCCCGCCTGGTCAGCAGGTTGCCTGCGCCAGAACATCCCTGGACTTCAATATAACGCCGGAAATTAAAGGCAAAGACAGCCTCGAACGCTTCAGCCCCGCTGCGTGGTGACGGGGTTTCATCAAAGACATCGACCCGACCGCCAATCAAATCCCCCTGATCCGCAATCTGACGCCCAACCGCCAGCCAATCCGGCGCGGGAACGCAATCCGCATCAATGAAAAACAATCTCGGAGCCGTAGTTTCTGCAACCCCACGGTTACGTGCATGAGCCGCGCCTTTTTGCGGCTCTATCAGGAAGCGGATTTCCGGGAAGGTCTGCCGAATGCCGTCCAGTGAAACGGGTGAGTTGTTATCGACAACAACAACCTCAGTGTCTTTCAGATCGTTCTCTCGAAGCGCATGAAGGCACCTCTCCAACCTTGGCAGGTCGTTGTAGTGAGGGATGATAACCGCATCGACCGGTACCGTTTCAGTAGGAGCCGTACTCATTTCCAAAGGCCCCGCTGATATACCGGCACTTGTTCAAAACGATCCCCATGACATTCGTGAGTTCCGCCAACTGTCGCTCGGCGATGTCGATATGATCGATACTGGTCTCCTCAGCTGCAGCCAGAAGCAGGGCACAATCGACATTCCTGAGGAACCCGTGACTGTCATCACTGGCCATCAGCGGGGGTGTATCAAACAGAATGATATCGGGTTTGTATTCCGCCTCGAGCCATTCCAGAAACTCGATGGTTCGGCGGCTTTGCAGGATCTCAGCGGGATTGCGTGTCGAAGCGAAATTCAACCCGAAAATCACGTTGTTGCCATGGCGCAAAGCGTGTTCGTGAAACGGCACATGGCCCTGAATGACATCGGCCATATTGTAATCGCCGGTTTGCTTCAGGATTTCGGCCAGTCCTCTGCGCCGCAGGTCGAAATCGATCACGATCGTGCGCAAATCTTCCTGCCGTCCCAGGCTGAAGGCCAGATTGGCTGCTGACGTGCTTTTACCGCATCCGCTGTAAGGAGACGTCAGTGCCACCCGGCGCCAACCGTTGGTCAGGGTTTGCTGCAGCATCTTGGTGCGTAGCATGTCATAGGGAGTCGCATCTGCACCGCCACGAAAAGACATCAGGCGCTTACGGGAGATGAGGCGCGGTTCGATCTTAATCTCTGGCACAGCTTGCCAGACATCTTCATTGACGCTGTCTTCAGGAACATGTCGCTGTTCTTCAGTCAGCGGCAGTGGTTGAACATGCTGGCGGCTGTCGCGTTCTTTGCGCGCCTTCTGAATCGCCTGCTGAAGACGGTCCATTACACCTTCCTTACTTCAATAAAAACGAAATTCACTAAAAAACCCCAAGCTTGTCGATCATTCTCTCGGTGAGCAGATCCAGAGGCAAATAATAAGTGTGAACGGCCCAGACAGATGCAGGTACTCCGATCATAATCACCAGAATAACCGCCGCCCATGTAAGGCGTTGCTTCATCACTTCACCCCTGGATCTTACATAGGGAAGCGTAGCGATGGGCCAGACATCCAGTTTCTTGATCAGATCCTCAGGCCTGCGCGGAGCCCGGTTCAGCAGTTCCAGCAAAAAGACAAGAGCCAGACCCAACCCTATACCGGCCCCTATGCCACCGCCCGCGATGAGTAGACGGTTGGGCTTGGTAGGAGAGCTCGGGACTGCGGGATGTTCGATCACCGACACGCGCTGGCCCTGGGATGTAACCTCGATGCGTTCGCCGGTCGATGCCGAAGCCAAACGAGAGACAGCTGTGTTGTATTGACCCTGAATATTGCCCTGGTCGCGCTGCAATTCAGATAATGTAATCGAGTTTGCCGGGGTCTGTTCAATTGACCGGGTTACCTTTTGAAGGCTTTCCTCGGTGGTGGCACGCTGGTCTTCCAGGGCAGAAATCTGTGAATCCAGTTGAGCCAGTTGAAGGTCCAGTGACGAATTGCCCGTTTGCGTGGAACTCGAGGCCGCGCTTGCCGTCTGTTCAGCTGCAACCACTTCTTCCAGACGTTTGATCTTGGCACGCAGTAACCTGATCTGTGGGCTGCTTTCGGAATAGACCCCCAACTGATTATCAAGCTGGTTGCGCAATTGGGTCAGCTGTTGCTGTGCCTGTGTCTGTGGTTGTTGAGGCGCAGTCGTGATCTGACCGGTAGTATTATAGATTTCCAACAGTTTCTCACGCTGATTCTGCAGCGTGAAAATCTGCTGGTCTGTCTGCTGAAGACTGGCTTGCAGCGTTCCCTGGCGCCCCATTCGAAACTGCAGGCTGGCAGGCAGTGCTCCGGCGTTCTCGTTCTGAAACTCAAGAACCCTTGCGTTCGCCTTATCAAGCTCGGCCCCAAGGCGTTCGACTTCCTGCTCAAAAAACGCCAGCGTATCCGATGCCCGTTCTTTGCGATAATCAACGTCAAGCTTTTGAATTTCCGTCAGGTATTCATTCAGCACACCGGCCACAATCGGCCCACTTCTACCTTCGAACGAAATGGACATCAGATTTGCCTGATTGCGGCCCGACGAGATACGAACCCGAGTTTTCGAGCGCAGTTCATGGAGAATCTGATCCGGTGTAGCTTCATCCTGCTTCGGCAACACTTCGAACTTGCGCGAAATATCAAGAAGGACCGGGCGTGTCAGCAGGCGTTGCTCAATGATCTGAAGTTGCTCGAACGGGGACGTCGTCACCGTACTGGCCGCCAGATTTCCGGGAATCTGCGGCGATTCCACAATAAGCCGGATATGCGACACATAGGTCGGCGGCAATGTCATCGCCACAGTGACCGAAATTGCCGATACAATCGTCGCCACAATTAGGAAATACGGAAACCGCCTCAGGAAAATGGAGAAATAGTAACGAACCGGGCCCATCTCAGACTGTCAGCTCCTTTTTGAGTGAGTTTCCGCCAAAGAACACACCGTCCTTCACGACCTGGTTGACCACGTCTTCATCCACTTTGTGCGTCTCATTCGTCCAGGCATAAAGCAGAGCGAAATCACAGAACTGGTTCACCAAACGCGGAACGCCCTGCGTTTGCTCAAATATCTGCTTGCAAGCCTCTTCCGTAAACTCTCCGCCTGACCCGCCAGCCGTTTTCATCCTATGCCTGATATAGGCTTCGACAGACTCCTTATCCATGCGTTCGAGATGAAAACTGGCGGCCACGCGTTGGGTCAACTGGCACATCTTGGGGTCCAGAACCATGTCGCGTAACTCGGGCTGACCGACCAGAACAAGCTGGATCAACTCGTCAGTGTTTGAGTTGATATTGGTCAGCATGCGGATTTCCTCCAACCCTTCGACGGTCAGGTTCTGCGCCTCATCGAAAATCAGAACCACCCGCCGCCCTTCGGCATATTCCGCAACAAGAAAATCCTGCAGCGCACGGAAAATCTGCACATAGCTTGCGTCTTTTTCGATTGGCAGGCCCAATGCATGCAGCACCCATTGCAGCAAATCTCCTCCGCCGCCTTGAGCATTTGAGACCAATCCAACCGTGATCGAGTGCTCCATGTCGCTGAGAAGATGCTGGATCAGCGTCGTTTTTCCGGCTCCGATCTCTCCGGTCAGCAAAGTGATCGGCGCGCAGCTCATGATGCCGAATTGCAAGACCGAATAGCCGCGTTTGTGGAGCGGCGACCAGTACATAAACCCTGGATCCGGCAACAACGTGAACGGCCGCCGGTCAAGCCCGAAGAAATCCAAGTAGAACCCGTCGCTTGACGCCATCGCTCCCCGGTAGCCTTCCGCTTTGTCAAACCTAATGCTGGCCCTCCGGAGATTACCTAAACCTAAACTCTGAACCACCAGAAATTCCCTACACAATGCGCATAGATCGAAACCCAATGCACTTATATCACATGAACCAAATATACTTGGGTCGTACTGTGCCATAAAATCAAGATTGCGCGTACTACATGCGATGAATTGACCTTTTGCGCCACCTAATAGAGGGGATTTTTGACAATTGTTTCCCCATCAGGTTGCACAAGAAATGCCCAAGAATGCAGCAGACGCAACCTGAGGCAAGCATCGCCGGAAACCGCTGAACTCTCAAAACCCACCGCTTTTTGAGATCAAAGGCGCAAAACACGACTTATTGTCTCAAATACAGCCACGGGCATCCAGGAATTTGAAGAGGTTCATGGGGCACAACAGCCATATAACAGCTATGTTTTTCGGGATCTCACCACGGGTGCATCAGGAATAATGTTTTGCAAGCGGTTCAGAATTTGTTAACAATTGCGGGCAGGGGTCTACTGTCCGCGCAAGCGTCAGTCGATTTGCAAATGACATAAAAATATAGAGTTTTTTGTATAAAAGTTGAGGTTGAACGCAGTGAGTTCCTAAGTTTGGTAGGTAGTGGTTGTTGAGTATCCGTGTGTGTTGGGGGTTTAAATAGTGACAAGTCATTCCAAAGAAGTAGCCAGCGCTGGCTACTCTAGCATCTCTGTTAGGCCGACCTCAGTGCAGTATCCGGGGTTCTACAGAGGTGTCGGGAAGCGCGTCTTTGATATCGCGTTCACACTGCTTGTGACGCCGTTTGTCGTTCCGGCGATTGCCCTTCTGGCCATCTTTCTGGCCTGTCAGGGGGTGACACCGTTTTATCGTCAGGACCGGGTCGGCAAGAACGGGAAAGCCTTCAAGCTGCTCAAGCTGCGCACCATGGTGCATAATGCCGAATCCGTGCTGAAGGACCACCTGGCTGCAAACCCCGAAGCCCGGGACGAATGGAACCGCAATCAAAAGCTGCGCAACGACCCGCGCATTATCAAGTTCGGCACATTCCTGCGCAAATCCTCGATGGATGAACTGCCGCAATTCTGGAACGTCCTTGTGGGTGAAATGTCCCTGGTCGGCCCGCGCCCCATGATGCTGAACCAGCAGGATTTGTATCCTGGCAAGTTCTATACGGCGATGCGTCCGGGAATTTCGGGACTGTGGCAGGTTTCCAAGCGCAATCAGTCCTCCTTTGCCGAGCGGGCATATCACGACACGGAATACTGGAAGAGCATGTCCCTCAGCACAGATATTTCCACCCTGATCCGGACAGTCTCCGTCGTTCTGCGTGGCACCGGGTGTTAAACCCGGAGCACGCGGCCGAGTGAAACCGTTAGGCCGCACGTGAGTTGGAAATTTGTGCGGGAGTGCAGCATTGAGCAGAACCAGAAACCCCATCAGCAAATGGTTGGCTGCGGGCTTTTTAACCGCAACCCTGCTGCTTAGCGCCTGCGACTCGGCCGAAGAGAGAGCAGAGGCGCATTTCCAGGCCGGTCTGGCGCATCTGGAAGCTGGCGATGTCGAACGTGCACTGGTCGAGTTCAGAAATGTCTTCAAACTGAACGGGCAACACAAAGAGGCCCGCCTGACCTTTGCCCGGCTGGAACGTGAACGCGGCAATATCCGTGGTGCCTATAGCCAGTATCTCAGGCTGGTCGAGCAGTATCCGGACAGTCTTGAAGGGCAGCGCAGCCTTGCTGAAATGGCTCTGGCAGTTGGCAACTGGGACGATGTCAGGCGTTACGGCGCCGCAGCGGCCGCATTGGCCCCAGACGATATCGAAATCCAGTCCATCAACAATACACTGGCCTATACTGATGCGGTTCGGGATGGCGACGCTGCTGGCGTGGACTTTACCGTTCATACCGCCCGCACGATGATTGCCAGCAATCCCGAGGTCATGACCGCACGGCAGATTGTGATTGACCATCTGGTCCGCGATCAGGACTGGGCTGGCGTGTTGGACGAAACCGGAGCGGCCATTGCAGTCGACCCGAAGGAAGAAACCCTTTACGGGCTCCGCCTGCGCGCCTTGCAGGAACTGGACAGAGCTGCCGAAGTCGAAACGCTGCTCCGGCAAATGGCGGTGGTTTTTCCTGACGATGAAGGCATCGAGCAGTTATTGATCCAGCATTATATCGATCAGAACGATCTGGACGCTGCGGAACAAATGTTGCGCGCCGAGGTGGACCCCCTGGCTGAAGATTTTATGCCAACCCAGCGGTTGATTGCGTTTTTGAACGAAAGCCGAGGTCTTCCGTTCGCGATCTCGGAATTGGATACGATCATCGCGCAAAACGGACCCAATACCTCCCGTTTCAAAACAATACGCGCCTCTTTGAAATTCCGGTCTGGCGACGAACAGGCTGCAATCGCCGAGATGCAGGAATTGCTTGAAGGTGCGCAACGCACCACGCAGACCCGCGAAAGCGAGGTGGAATTCGCGCGCGTGCTGTTTCAAACGGATAGAGTGGGTGAAGCACGCGCACTGATCGAAAAGGTGCTGGCCGAAGATCCCACCCAGGTCGAAGCGCTCAAATTCAAAGCGTCCTGGCTGCTGGAAGAAGACAATACCGGCGATGCCATCTTGCATTTGCGCGAAGCGCTTAGGCAAAACCCCCGCGACCCGCAGCTCATGACCCTGATGGCCCAGGCTCATCAACAAAATGGGGACCGGGAGTTGATGGGGGAAATGCTGGCTCTGGCCACGGAAGTATCGCGAAATGCACCAGAGGAAACGCTGCGCTACGCCCGGTTCCTGATAGAGGAGAATGACCCGGAAATCGCCGAACGCGTTCTGATTGCATCCCTTCACCAGACACCGGACGAACCGGAACTTCTGTTTCTTTTGGGCGAAGTTTATCTGGGTTTGAAAGATTGGGGGCGGCTGGAAGTTGTCCAACGCTCTATAACGGATTTGGATACCCCCGAGGCGCGCCGTCTTGCAAATGAGCTGAAGGCCCACATGCTTGCGGCCCAGGAACGCACCGAAGAACTGACGGCCTTTCTGAACGAACTGGCGAACGATCCAGAATTCGGTCTGCCTGCCGATATCGCGCTCATTCGCTCGTTGCTGGCACAGGGGCAGGCCCCCGCCGCATTTGCCCGCCTGGATAGCTTGCTTACGGATGATCCCAATTCCCTGCCGATACGATTGGTCAAGGCCCGCGCCCTGACGGATGAAGGCAAACGCGGCGAAGCCGAACAGCTCTATCGCGAAATCCTGGCTGATTACCCGGATACTGCACGGGGTTGGTTATCCCTCCATGCTCTCGTTACCGCACGAAACGAACCCGAGTTGGCTAAAGGCATCCTGACCGACGCCCTGACCAGACTGCCTGACAACCCCGATCTTCTCATGCTGCAAGCGTCGGATCACGAGCGCGCCGGAGAGGTGGATCAGGCAATTGCGGTCTATGAAAAGCTTTACCCCCTCAGCAACCGATCTCTGATCGTGGCCAATAACCTTGCCAGCCTGTTGTCGACCCATCGCACCGATGACGAAAGCTTGCAACGCGCCAGCGCCCTTGCGCGACGCCTGCGCGGCACCCGTAATCCCATCTTTCAGGAAACATATGGCTGGATTGCCTACAGGATGGGCAGTTACGATGAAGCTGTAAGATACCTCGAAGCCGCTGCGCTCGCATTCCCGGAGCATCCCGTTGTGCTGTATCATCTGGGCAAGGCATATGACGCCGTTGACCGCCGAGAGGATGCCTTGCGCGCCTATCGCACAGCGCAGGCGACTGGGGTCCCTTTGAACGTTTCGCCTTCGCTGGAAGAAGAAATCGAACGGGCCAACGCCGCAGCCAATCCCGGACAATGACCCCACAAGCAGAGTGCGCTGCATTTCTGCCGCATCGCTGGTCCGTTGAATCGGCTGCAGATTGTTTCATTGACCACGAATCGGCATAAAGGGGAAAAATATGAGAGATTTGAATATGCGGACAATAATCGGCTCATTGATTGCGTTTATCATGACTATGGTCATGGCAACCGGAGCATGGGCGCAATCCTATCAGATCCAGCCGGGTGATGCGCTTCAGATTGAAGTGCTGGAAGACCCCACCCTGAACCGGACAATTTTGGTTTTACCAGATGGCTCCATCACCTTCCCACTTGCCGGATCGCTGCGAGCGGCGGGACAAACAACAGATGGGCTGAGCTCATCTCTGGCATCAGCGCTGGGGCCGAATTTCAATACACCACCGACCGTATTTACATCCATCGCCAGGGTCGCACCTCCGGCACTTCCTGGGGCCCTTACTCCGACCGGGCCAACAATTGATGTCTTCATCATGGGTGAGGTCAACGCGCCTGGAAAGTATCTTGCGACCGAAGGAACAACCATCCTTCAGATGCTCGCGCAGGCCGGTGGCCTGACCAACTTCGCCGCCCGCAAGCGCATCGAATTGCGCCGGGCTGATAATACATCGGGTGCCGTGAACAAATTCACATACAACTATAATGGCTCGGGCGGCGGCATCAGAGGAAACACAGTACTTAAGACCGGAGACGTTGTTGTCGTGCCAGCGCGCCGTTTGTTCGAATAGGGGCTGATACAGGTGGGAAAATCCAAAAATAAGCTGTCCACCACATTGGGGGGAGGGACAGCTTTATTCATTTCACTAACGCCGGCAGTCGGCCAACAAGCCCCGGCGCAACAGACGACAATACAGCAAACGGTTGCAGCTTCGACGACCCTGCAACAAACGGCTGCCCCATCAACGGCCACGCAGCGTGCGCCCAGCCTGCAACTCATCTCTCAGCAAGCACAGCGAAACCCTGCACGCAGGGTTGGCCTGCCGACGGCCACTCAACAGGGCACCGGGACCGGAACCGGGTTGAATATAACGCTGGACTACCTGTCATCCCTCAGACATGACGACAACCTCAGACTGACGGACCCGTCTCTTGGTTCGACCACCTGGTGGGAAAACACACTGTCTCTGAGTCTCATTAACCAGACGCCTGGATCCACTCTGACATTCGACCTGTCGGGGCTTTACCGGATCGCCAACGAGCCGATCATCGGAACCGAGTCCAGCTTTTCTGATCCGTTCTCACAGCTGACCTATCAACAATCCAGCGCCAACAGCCAGTTTCAGCTTCTGGCCGAATATCGTGAGCGGGATCTGGCCTTCAACCGGTCACTGACCGACATCAACCTGGATGGCACCATCGATTCCTCTGATGTCGTCGGCACTGTGGGTGATCAGATCAACACACGTGGGAATCTGGACTGGCAAATTGGTTTGAACGATCCACTGGGTTTCCAGTTTAACTACAGCCACCGTGAACGCAGATACGCGAATACGATTGATCCGGGGCTATTTGACAACAGCACGGATGATTATGCCGGGACTGTGTTGTTCAGGATATCTCCGGTTCTGCAGGGCAACGTGCGTATCGGTTACGTGGATTTCACAGCAGACGACACGGTAGAAACCGACCGGCAGACAACGACAGTATCAACCGGCGCAACATATGATGTGTCTGCCGTCACCACCGTCAATGCAAATATTGGCTACACCCGGGTAGATGACACGCAACGCGCAAACAATTTCAACGACGTTTCCGAGAATTTCGTCTGGAACTTTGCCTGGAACAAAAGACTGTCGGATGGCACGGCAAACGTGCTGCTTGACCAAACCTTCGGCGTGAATGGCACCCGGACCAACGCTACCTTTGGGCGGGACTTTCAACGGTCAGGCGGCTTGTTCAGCTTCAATGCCGGTTTTACCAGAGGCCCCTTTGACGAGGTCACACCGATCGGTCAGATTGATTACAGCTATCAACTCGCCAGTTCCCGGATCGGAGCAACGATACAGCGCCGGGTCGGCACCAGCACAGAAAGTGTGGAAACCCGCGAAACCGTAGCGTTTTTAACCTACGATTATTTCATCAATCCGATCTCTGCCATGACGTTCAGCGTCAATTTCATCAGCCAGCAAGATGAGGGATCAGGCCCGTCCAACCAGCGTCAGCGCGGTACATTCGACGCGTCCTATACCCGTGCCATCACGAAAGACTGGGCAATGAATGTCGGATACCAGTACGAGATGGACGACCAGAATGGCTTCAGGGCCTCTTCGAACTCGGTCTTTCTGACACTCGGACGGCGCTTCACCCTTAAACCTTAAGCAGATATCTGAACAATCACACCATTCAGTTGCGATTGTATCGGCTAGGGATCAAAAGCGTGGGAGCCGGAACCGTTACAATTTCAGGGCTCTTCGTATTATGCATGATGGTCTGTGATGCATCATCTCGATTCGAAAAATAGCCGCAGCACCACGCTTGAGGCGGCCCGGATGGCCATGCCAGCGATCAACGCGGCAGGGTTGTTCTGGTTTGTCCTGCTGCTGCTTGGCTCGTTGCCCATCTTCTGGATCGGGATCGTCTCACTGGGCGCGGCCTGGAGTACTCCGGAATACAGTCATGGGCCGTTGATCCCGGTCATTTCTCTGTATCTGTTCCTGCGTGAATTGCGGGACATGCCGCCCCCCAATCCGGTTGTCCGTGACCGTTGGCCCGGCATTGCGGTCATCGTTGTGGCCCTGGCCGTCGCCATTCTGGGCAACCTGACCCGCATTCCGGACATCGTCACCTATGCAATGATCATCTGGACCGGCGGCGTCATGCTGACCGTGTTTGGCTGGCAGCGAGGAAAATACCACCAGCTGCCGGTGATCCACCTGGTCTTCATGCTGCCACTGCCGCAGTTCGTCTATTGGAAGCTCACGATCTTCCTGCAATGGATATCATCGGAACTGGGCGTCTGGTTCGTGCAACTGGCCGGTGTTTCCGTCTTTATCGAAGGCAATGTCATCGATCTGGGCGTCTACAAACTGCAGGTGGCCGAGGCCTGTTCCGGTCTGCGCTACCTGTTCCCGATCCTCAGCTTCTCGTATCTTTTTGCCCTGCTCTATCGTGGCCCGATCTGGCACAAGGTGGTCTTGCTGGTCGCAGCCGCGCCGCTGACGGTTCTGATGAACTCGGTTCGTATCGGGGTGATCGGTGTTCTGGTCAATCATCACGGCATCGAACAGGCCGAAGGGTTCATGCATTTCTTCGAGGGCTGGATCATCTTCCTGCTTTGCGTGGCCATCCTGTTCGTCATGGCAATCGGGTTGCAACGGCTGGCTCCCGATCCAAAGCCCTTTGCCGAAACCATCGATCTGGATACGGACGGGCTGGCCCCCGTCGCATTGCGTATCTTTGGCATCCGCGCCTCGGTCGCGCTGGCTGTCGCCACGCTTGTGACGCTTACGGTGTCGACAGCCTGGATCCTGCGCCCCGCCTCAGAGGTTCAGCCGATCGAACGAGACCCCTTTGTGCTGTATCCGCGTCAGCTTGGAGACTGGTCCGGATCGACCACCAGCCTTGATCCGCAGGTCGAACAGGTTCTGGGCGCCAGCGACTATCTCAACACCACGTATATCAACACCGGGTCGGGTGATTACGTGAATATGTTCGTGGCCTTTTACGACAAGCAGACCGAAGGGGATGGCATCCATTCACCCGAGGTCTGCCTGCCCGTCGGCGGTTGGGAAATCTTCACCCTCGAACCTTATGAGATCAATCCCGGCAACACCCCGTATGGCAGTTTCACCGTAAACCGCGCGGTGATCCAGAAAGAGCTGTCAAAACAGCTGGTCTATTACTGGTTCGAACAACGCGGCAAACGCATGGTGAATGATTTCCACGCCAAGATCAGCGTCATTCAGGACGGCTTTACCATGGGCCGCACCGATGGGGCGCTGGTGCGTTTCGTCACCCCGATCCTGCCCGGCGAAACCGAGGCCGACGCCGATGCCCGACTGCAACGCTTCATGGAACCCAGCCTGAACCGCCTCCCGCAGTTTGTGCCGTTCTAGGGCGTTATCCCTTCCAGATTCGTTTATACGCCGCGATCAGCGCAGGAACCTGATGCGGCCAGGCCATCTCGGATTCCACACGGGCACGGCCGTAACGGCCCATGGCGGCGCGGCGGTCGTCATCGGCCAGCAGTTCAGTGATTTTGTCAGCCATGTCCACCGGATCGTTGGCCTTGGCGTATAACGACGCCTCCTGCGCCGAAAAGCGCCCCTCGGTCACATCGAACTGAACGATAGGCTTTTCGAACGCCATGTATTCGAGGATCTTGTTCATGGTGGATTTGTCATTCATCTCGTTCACCCGGTCCGGGTTCACACAAACATCCGCTGTCGACAGAACCTCGAACAGATCATGGTCAGGCGCGCGACCGGTGAAGGTGACGTAATTCGACAGCCCCATATCGGCGGATTGCTGTTTCAGCTTGTCCAGGCTGGGGCCGCCGCCGACAAGGCAGAACTGGATATCCTCGCGCCCCTGGACCTGCACCAGATGCGCCACGGATTCCAGTAGCAGATCGATGCCTTCCTGGTCGCCCATGACACCGACATAGCCCACCATGTATTTGCGCCCGTTGCGCCAGTCCGGGTTCGGCGGCAGGTGCTGCAAACGGCTGAGGTCCGGGCCCGAGCGGACGACAAACACATCCTCGGGCGCCATGCCACCGCGTTCGATGGCGATCTTGCGATAGCTTTCGTTGGTCGCAATCGACACCCGGGCCGAGGCGAAGGTCAGCCGCTCGAACGTCTTCATCAGCTTCCAGAAGAAGCCGCGCTTGTCGAACTTGGCCTCGTAAAGCTCGGGATTGATGTCGTGGTGATCAAACAGGTACCGCACACCGAACAGCTTGAAGGGCAGCGCCACCAGAAAGATCAGATCAGGCGGGTTGCAGCCATGGATGACGTGAAAGCCGCGGGTGAATTTGATCTTCAGCGCCAGCCAGCTTTCCCAGAACAGCGCCGCGCCATATTCCAGCAGATACCCCAGCGCACCGCTGGCATCCAGGGGCAGCGGGTGGCGGTAGACCTTGATGCCCTCGTCTTCCCACACGCGCTCTTCATGGCCCTTGCCCGTGGGGCAGATAACCGAGACCCGCGCACCGGCGGCCGCCAGCGTGCGCGCCTCCATCCAGACGCGTCGGTCAAAGGGCACGGGCAGGTTTTCGACCACGATCAGAACCTTCAACCCTTTCAGGGGCTGGCTCTGACGCAGCTCATCAAACGAGACCGGCTCAACGGCAGAAACGGCGCTAGTCATATTCATAGGTTCTTACCACCTCTGCATCGCCAAGGTTCAGCTCATTCACGATCCGGTTCGATCCAATCACCAGATCCCACGGCCCGGCCTCAGCCGTGGCACGGTCCACCAGCAGGTTGCTGACATTGGGCAGATGGGTGAAAGCGTAGCCCAGATTCTGCCCGCGCAGATCGGCAGGCCGGATCGCCGGATCATAGACGGACAGCTGATATCCTGCCTGCAGCAAGCGCCGGGCAATATCGACATTCGGACTTTCGCGCAGATCGTCCGTTTCCGCCTTGAAGGCCAGCCCCGCCATCAGCACCCGGCCCCCGTCGGGCAACCGGTCCATGATGTGCTGCGCCTGATAGCTTTTATGTGCTTCATTTGTACGCAACAGACTGTCAATCAGATGCGTATGCGCGCCCACCTCACCGGCAATATGCTGCAAAGCGCGCACGTCTTTGGGCAGGCACGAGCCCCCGAACGCCCCCCCCGGACGCGTGTAATAGGGCGAGATATTCAGCTTTGTATCCGAGACAAAAATCTCATGCATGGTTTTGGCTGACACACCCATCCGGTGACAGATACGGCCAACCTCATTGGCAAAAGCCACCTTGGTTGCATGCCAGGTGTTGTCGACGAATTTGGTAATCTCGGCCTCTTCGTATTCGGTGTAAAACACCGGTGCGTCCAGCCCTTCATGCATCTGATCCATCACCTGCGACCGGCCTCCGTCACGGGTGCCCACGACGATCTTGGGCGGATTGAAGAAATCATCCACCGCAGACGCCTCGCGCAGGAATTCCGGATTATAGACGACCTCGATCACCTGACTGGCTCGATCTCCCAGATAGCTTTGAAAAATCGGCTCAACCAGTTGCGTGACGGTCCCGGGACGGAAGGTCGAGCGATAAGCCACCGTCAGAGGCCGAGCCCGGTCGGACGAGACGGTCTCGGCGATCTGGCGGGTCACTTCGGCCACGAAACTCATGTTATGCGACCCGTCGATCGAGCTTGGCGTGCCGACGCAAACAATGGCCAGGTCGACATCGGAAAGATCGGGCATCTCGACCACCGCCCGGATCAGGTTCTTGCCCAAGGCCTCGGTCAGCAGCTCGGCCACTTTCGGTTCTTTGATGGGCGGTTGCCCCACATTTATTTCCGCAACCTTGTCGGCGTTCACATCAACGCCAATGACCTCATGCCCCTCGCGGGTCAGGCAACATGCCGCCGTAAATCCCACATACCCCAACCCGAAAATCGCAATCTTCATACTGTCATACCGTCTTTAAAATGATGCCGTCATTCAATTGTTTCTAAATCGAATACAAGGCTTCACATAGCTGATGTCCTTGCGCAAATTGATTTCAAATTGTGGGGTTGATCGCAAATTTTCCTTGAAATGTGGCAACGCTTTCTGACACTGAGCTAAAATCATGCGACCTTGTCACTAGATGAATAACAACCTTCAAACTGATTACCAACGACTAGCCTGGATTGCCACAAAGGTTACATGTGACACGCCCAGATCGGCCTTGGGGGAAGGCGAAATTAGAAACACTGAGGCGTTAATTTGTTTTTTGTTTTAAATGTAGAAAGATGGGGCGATTGAGGCACTCTCCTAAAGTAGGCCTGCGTTCAAGCATGCTGACTCGCAGATCGGCCCTTGCAGTGGGCGCTGCGACCTTGCTGGCGTCTGGTCTTTTCAGGCAGGTTCTGGGGTTTGCCACGCTCGCAATCACGGCTCGTCTTCTCAGACCCGAAGACTTTGGCATCATCGCATATTTTATAATCGCAACTGCGTTGCTTGAGATGCTTCAACGTCAGGTCAGCATCGTGTTGATCCGGCTTGAGGATGTGACCCACGAGCACCTCAACACAGTGTTCACCATGCAGATTCTACTTGGGCTGATGGCCGCGGCACTGGTCTGGTTGTCAAAGCCCGTTGTTGCTTTGTTGGGTATACCTGAGCTTGTGGAGATTTTACCGGCAATCGCCGCGATTTCGATTCTGATTGCCCTGCGCAGCCCGCGTTTTCTGCTTTATGAGCGCGGCCTGAGATTTACTCTGGCCGCAGCAGAAGAAACCATCAACCGTGTCGCCTATGCCAGCGTCGCCATCTATCTGTCATGGGTGTGGCAAAGCTTTTGGGCAATCATTGTGGCCATGTTTGTCGGCATAGCGACCCGAAACCTGTGGACATTCGGGACAGCTCCCATGTTACCCCGGCTTTCGTTATCACGCTGGCGGGAAAGCCTGTCTTTTTCTTCCTGGTCCATGGGCGCGCAACTGTCTCAGTTCCTAGCCAATAACATGCCCCAGATTTTTATCGGTGCGACTCTGGGCCTTGCAGATGCCGGGATTTTCCGGGTCGGAAGCCGTATCACCACAATTGTGACGACGCAGCTCTTCGCCCCACTGCAACGCGTGATTTATCCGGGTCTGGCGGATGTCTCACGTTCAACCGGTCAGCATCAGGAAGCGTTTATGCGCATCAACGAAATGCTGTTGGCCATCGTTCTGCCGGTCAGCGTCGGAACCGCGTTGATTGCAGAAAACATGATCCTTGTCGGCATGGGCTACAAATGGATCGCCGCAGCCCAGGTCATCTGGGTCCTGGCACCGCTCAAGGCGCTGGAAACATTACAGGCGAATGTCCGGGCCGCCAGCTATGTCGAAGGATCAACACGCATTCTGTTCATTCGGAATGCAACCCTGTTGGCACTGGTTTGCTTTTATATGTGGATCGGTACCAAGTTTGACTTTCACGGCGCACTGGCGGCAGCGGGCCTGTCCAGCTTTACCGCACTTATCATTACCTTGGTCATAGCCAAAAGATTCGGCAAAGGCGGCCTGTTTGAGCCACTGACCGTCGCCTGGCGCAGCATCCTGTCCTGCGCCATCATGATTGCTCTGGTGATTTTTGCGGATATGCTGCTGCACGCCGGGGCGCATGTTCCGCGCCTTCTGGTGATCGTTCTGATCAAAGTGGGCGTTGGGATGGCCACCTACACGTTGACCCATATTCTATTGTGGATCATGGCAGGGCGCCCCGAAGGATTTGAAACATTGGTCTTTTCGCTGATCTCCCGCCTGCGCGGACACCTCCGGCGCGAACGGGCCTGAACGAGGTTGCCGTTACAGCGCCGCACGTAATTGGGCGGTGATATAATCCAGATGATCCGCCCCGAGATACTGATGCAAAGGCAAGGATAACGCATCGTTCTTCAACGTCATCGCTTCTTTCTGGTCACTCCAGTCAAGGTTACGATTGAACCCGGCCCACCATGGCGTCGCCCCGATCCCCTTACCCTGCAGCGTCTGGACGACCCGATCCCGATCAGCCACCAACACCGGCATGTTGAGAGGGCAGGTTTCAGGCGCAAGTTCTGGCAGCAACAGACGAATGCCTGGAATCTCTGCAAGCAGATCCCTATAAATCTGCCAGTTTGCCCGCCGGGCTGATACGGCCTGAGAAACGGAAAATGACTTCAAAGGACGGGAAGCAAAAACACTCATCCCGGCACTCAGAAGAACCGGATCAAAATAGTAATGTCCCGGAATATCCTCTAATTCAGTGCTCTCAGGGGCTTCGGTATCAGCCGTGGCTTTGCCTTTCACGGCTTGCACCATCCCCTTTGCGCGCGTTGAACCAAGCACTGCAGTCAGACCAGTGCGCACCAGTGTTTTTGCAACAACCTTACGTGGCGCAGGACGGGTAAATGGGTTGGCAGTTTGCAAATCCGGTGCATTGATCACCAACGCACCTCCCCCCAGAACCGGAACAAACTTGTAGAAGCAAAACACCGACACATCGCCGGTGCGACCTTCCGCCGGCATCGCACCACTCAGCAGGCTTAACGCACAATCCTCAATCATTCGTAATCCGTGCCGGTCGCACAGTTCGCGCAGTTCTGCCAGGGCTGGCTGAATGACGCCGAAGTAATGAATGACGTACAGCACTTTTGTCTGCGGGGTGATCAGGGGCTCGATCCGTGCGGGATCGGCAATCAGATCCTGTGCCACCGGAAACAGCCGAACCGACAGACCCGCATGGATCAGCGGGTCAACTTCCGAGCCGCAATTATATGCCGGAGCCAGAACCTCGTCCCCGGGCTGTAACCCCAACAAATCGCAGGCCGCTCGGATCGCGACACGGGTGTTATAGCTTGGAAACATCCGACGCCCCCTGAACAGAGACATATACCCCCCCTCCGCGTCCGACCGGAAAAGGTTCGAAAAGCGCATAGGCGGGTCGCCGCAATACAAGGTGTTTCTGGATGCTTCAGTGGTCATGTCAGCCTGTAAAATTCAATAGCTCCGCCAAACCCGGCGGCGCATGATCCGATTTTCGTCACACTGCCCCACAGGAGAAAAGCCCATCTTCAGTATATTTCTGCGAGAGGGCAGGTTGTAGTCTCGGCAATTGGTGAAAATGCTTTCAACCCCGTCCGAGGCCCGATCCGCTGCGATCATCCGCCAAAGCTGTCCCTGCAGGTTGTGACCACGATATCCCGGCAGCACATAGACATGCCAAAACAACTCATCCTTATTGCCCAGAGGGACAAAGAAATCACGGCTGTGCGTCGCATCGCGCACCCAGGCGAGGGCTTGCACCTCACCCGCTTCTTCCAGCAACCAGAGCCGCCAGCCCGATATCAGCCAATCCACAGCACCCCAGTCATGCGCAGCCTGAGGATCGGTCAACCAAGACAGATCCGGTTGTTTCAGTTCATCCGCTGACAAAACTTCGCGCAAACGTCCGCCATCCTTCAGGGAGGGCTGCGACATGAGGCCTTTTCTTGTATCAAGCTTGAACACCAGATGACGCTTGCGAACGAAACTGTCGAGAAAAGCCAGCCAAGTCTGTTTGATCAGCATACGAGGGCCCAGCCGAGCTGCCCCCTGTATCAGCTGTATTTTACCTTTCTTCGCCAACTTCATCGCAAATACCACAAACCATTTCCGCAACCGAGCTTCAGCCCATGATCGCCCGTTTGACCTTTTTCAACTGTCCACGCAGCAAGTCACGAGCATTTCCGGTCAGGAACACATGCCGGTTCACAATTTTCTCGCGCTCGGAAATCCGGCGAATGATGCGTGGGCCGAATTCTGATTTGTACTTGTGAATGTTGAATTTCTTGTCGCCCGCAACCGGAGCGCGATAGCCTTCGACATCCAGAACGCTGCATCCTTTTTGCTGCGCCCAACACATCGCTTCCAACCACAAAGCCGGTGCAATGCGCAGGTTACCTGCGGCCTTGAGGTGTTCAGGCTCGGTTGTGAAGTGACGCCCATGCACAACGTCTTTGCTGCGATAAACCAGCAGACCGGCCAGGAATACATCTTCCTGCCACGCCATGATCACGGTTCCAATATCGTCGGGGAACAGCACATCTTCGAATGTCGTCTCATAAGTCGCGACATCCAGTTCTTCCAATCCACGCGTCACGCGCAAGCGGTTCATGCTGCTTAGAAAGATGTCGAATTCGTCGCTTGTTTTTACAATGCGAAAGGACACGCCTTGCCGTTCAGCGCGACGGACTTCGCGCCGGGCGCTTTTGGAGAAGTTTTTCATAATCTCATCGCGGGGGCCGGATATATCCACCCACCCGGTTTCACGGAATTGCTCCTCTTCGGAGATCCGCCAACCATCCCGGGCCAGAGCTGCATCCATTGTCACCGCATCCTCTTCTGTCCAGAACGGAGTCACATTCAGACTACCAACACTGGCCAGTTCAGGATGTCTGCGAAGCGCCTTCAGAAACGCAGCCATATGACGGGTGTCATCGCATACCGGACCGCTCAGGCAATAGGCTTTGGACCAGGCACCGGGCAGAAACGGATGTGGTTCCAGCGAAAGCAGGCCAACAGCCACCAGGGCGCCATCACTGTAGGCGCGGGCATACAGAACCTTTCGGCCCGAGGCCTGCTCAGAGCGGGCAAAAACCAGAGATTGCCGCGGATGCTGGTGTTTTGCCGCCTTCAGGAAAGTATCCCAGTCCCCGCGTTGCTTCGCATCCAGGGCTTCACTGCATTCGACCACTATGTCGTCTTGGATTTGAAGGTCCGGCGCTGTCAAACTATTACCTCAATGTACTGGTCTATACGCTTTGACTTTTACGACTGCTTTAAAAACAACAGTAGCCTTCATAGGAAGGTGGTCAGTGTATTCATAGAATGAAACAATGACTAAGTAATTTGAAATGTGAGTGGTTAACGAGAATAGAGTGTCATGATTTCATCACCAAACAGCACGCCCAGTGCCTGCGCTGTTTCAATCGTGATCGTAAACTGGAACACCCGAGATATTCTTCGGGATTGTCTGGCATCTATCGCTCGCGAAACAATGCTGCCGCATGAGGTCATTGTTGTCGATAATGCATCAAACGATGGCTCGGCCGAACTTGTGCGAACAGAATTCCCTCAGGTGCGGTTGATCGCCAATGAAAGCAATCGGGGGTTTGCGGCAGCCAACAATCAGGGGTTGGAAATCGCGCAGGGAGACACCCTGTTGTTGCTCAACCCAGACACCATCATTCTGGATGGCGCGATTGATACCATGGTCAACTGGCTGGCCGGGCATCCCAATGTGGGGTGTGTCGGTTGTCAGGTGCTAGAGGATGAACACACCATTCAGCGCACCTGCTTTGCAGATCCTGGGCCGGCCAACCTTGCACTGATCGAATTCGGCCTGCATCGCCTGTCACCGCAAAACCGGTTTCTCGGACATGCCGAATATGGGAACTGGGACCGCAATTCCGAACGCCCCGTCGATGTGGTATCGGGCATGTTCATGCTGGTGCCCCGCCCCGTATTCGAAACGGTCGGTCTGCTGGATGAGGCCTTCTTTGTCTATTCTGAAGAGGCCGACTGGTGTCGCCGCATTCGCGATGCCGGGTGGACTTGCGTATTTTCCCCCGCAGCACAAATCCTGCATCTGGATGGGGGCGGCAAAAGCACGGTCCAAATCCGATCGCGGATGTTTGTGCAGATGCAAAAGAGCAAAATGATCTATCTGCGGAAGCATTACGGCCTTTGGGGGGCGTTCTGTGGCCGGATCATCTTTGTCGGGTCATCTATATTGCGGTTCCTTATGTCTGCCACCGGTCGACATGACGAAGCTGCCGCTCGGCGTCGGCTTGCGCGCGCATCCCTGCGTTATCATCTGGTTAAACAGGAGCCGGCCGAGTGACCGAAGCGTCAAGCCAGCTGTCATTCCGGTGGGTCGATGGGGTGGCACCTCTGCAGGAGATGGCGAAAGAATGGACCGCGCTTGTCGATCAGGTGCACGCGGATATCTATGCCGACCCGGTCTGGGTGCTGACGTGGTGGTCTCATTTCGGGAAGGGCCGAACACTTCGCAGTTTGATCGTGCGTAACGCCAACGGGGATTTGGTCGCCCTGATCCCCTTCATGATCCATTCGATCTGGCTGGGGCCTGTCAGGACACGCGTTGCAAAACTGGCCGCTACAGATCCAAATACAGTGGTTTTTCAACTCGCAGCCGAAGAACAGGCCCTGACGTCCAGTCTGAGCGAGGCTCTATCCGATCTTCTCGGTCAAGGACATGCCGATCTGATCAGCTTTACCCCGGCGTCCGAGCGCGGGCATATTCTGAGCGCTGCACGAGAGGCGGTCGCCCACGACACCTCTTCTCACCCCGCATTGGTGTTGCGGGATACCGTAGCGGGCACACATACCGTCTTTGAACTTCCTGACAGTTTTGACAGCTATCTCAGTCAACTATCCAAGAAGCGTCGCAACCAATACCGGCGGGATCTGAAACGCCTGCAGAATGATCATGGGCTGACAACACAAGTGACCCATCCTGGCACAGCGCAATTCCAGGATTTCGTCAGGTTTCACAACCGGCAATGGCAAGAAGCCGGAAAAGGTGGTCATTTCACCGACTGGGCTGGCAGCGTGGCCTTTTACAGTGATCTTGCCAAAACGACCCTATCCACGGGCAAAACCTGGTTTGTCGAACAGCACGGGCACAATTCGCCTCTGGCCACCCAGTTCTGCCTGGTATCCGGCCGGGTCTGCCACTGGCGCCTGCCCGCCAGATCGACCGACCCCGAGCTTGAGCGTTTGAGTCTGGGCAAAATCGGCCTCATTCAGATGATCGAAAAACTAATCGAGGGCGGTATCACTCGGGTTGAAGCCGGGATCGGCGACTATGGCTACAAGCTGATTTATGGCGGGGAAGCGGTGCCCACCCACCGCCTGATCATCTCCCAGAAATCTGGCTTGGCCGCGTTTCGTCTCAAGCTGTGCCTGGGTTGGGCTCGTTTGCTGCATCTGGCCTACTATAGGCTCTGGTTTGGTCGGTTGGCTCCGCGTCTGAGGTCGATCCTTCCGCTGGGACATAAGTCTTTGTGGACCGCGTGGCTCAGGACAAGGATATAAACCCGTCATGACCACTGAGGCCCTGTCCCTTCGCATTCTATCTGCATCCGATTGGCCGACTTGCAGCGCCGCTTTTCGGGATCTGACCTATGAACAAAGCCTGACCTATGCACAGGCGGCCGCGCGGCGGATCGGGGCAGAACCGCAATTTGTCCAATTGGAAACCTTATCCGGAGACCCGATCGCCGCCGCGTGCCTGCGCATCAAACGCCTGCCCGGGCTTGGGCGCGGAATCGCATGGATCGCGTCAGGCCCGCTGGTTCAGCATCGGGATCATCCAGACCCTTCGCCCGAAACCCTTCAGACCGTGTTCGCGGCCTTGCGTGAGCATGCAACGACGACAGGGCATATTCTACGCCTGCGCTTTCCAGTGATCGCCCAACATGAGGTATCGTCCCTCGACGAACTGGCGGCCAGTCAGGGATTTACCTCAACAGAACGGGCCCCGTCTTACAGAACCGTTGTTATGGACTGCGATCAGGATGAAGACACACTGATGCGTGCGTTGCATGGTAAGTGGCGCAATCCGCTGCGAAATGCGCTCAAGGCCGGGATCGAGCTGGACATTGCGCCGATTGCTAAGGCCCATAGCCGGTTTCATACGCTGTATCAGGACGTGCAGACGGTCAAAGGGTTTCGTCCGGACATCCCCCCTGAATTCTACTACGACCTCGCCGGACCCGACTTTTGCCACGAGGTTCTGTTTGCACGGAAGGACGGTGCTGACATCGCGGGCATGACCATCGGACGGGTGGGCCTCAACGCCGTCTACCTGTTCGGCGCCACGGCTGAGGCTGGACGGCGGTTGAATGCCGGGCATTACCTGATGTGGCATTCCATTCTACGCTGCAAGGAACTGGGTATGAAATGGTACGATCTGGGTGGAATAGACCCTGAAACAAACCCAACCGTTACACGGTTCAAGCGCCGCACCGGCGGGACAGACTTGTGCGCGGCAGGCCCTTATGAATTCCAGCCCAAGGGGCTGATTTCACCTGTCATCCGAACTGCGGAAACACTGCATTCCCGTTTGAAAGGGCTGCGAAAATGACCGGCCTGACGAGCATCAACTTTCACGGCATCGGAGACCCCAAGCGCACACTTGAACCCGGTGAAGCGCCATATTGGCTGTCGCAAGAGCAATTCGAACACGTCCTTGACCAGATTGCCGCGAGACCTGACCCCGCGACTGTTCAAATCACCTTTGATGATGGCAACCTGTCCGATCATGATATTGCGTTGCCTGCGCTGATAAACCGGGGCCTTCGCGCGCGTTTCTTTGTTTTGACCGGGCGCCTTGGGCAGTCGGGTTCGCTGCACAAGGCACATCTGCATAACCTGCAGGACGCAGGCATGCAGATCGGCAGCCATGGGATCGACCATGTCAGTTGGCCTACACTGGACGACGCCGCGCTCAGACAGGAATTGGAAACGTCCCGTACACAGCTCGAAGAGATCTGCGACCGCTCTATAACCGAGGCCGGTATTCCATTCGGACGCTACGATGCACGGGTATTACGAGCCTTACGTGCATCAGGCTACACGACAGCTTGGTCAAGTGACGGCGGCCAGTGGTGGCAAGGTGCGTTCCTGCGCCCCCGCACCTCGCTGCGGGGCGACATGTCGTTGGCCGAAATGCAGGCCATTCTGTCGGGTCACATGCCTGCACTACGCCGTCTGCGTCGCGCTATTGGAATGACTCGGCGTCGCTGGACAGTGACAGGTTAAGCACCCCAACGAGTAGCCTCTGTCATTCGGCGGGCTTCGGGAGAGGCTCTTTGGGAAAACGAGTATATCGGATTGTCCGTCGCGCTGACGTTTCCTGCGCCTGTTCGCTCTCACCTTCTGATGTTTCCCGGGCATCAATCAACCACATTCCGCCGCCAAGAAGGAACATGAACAGGCAGTAGGTTGCATCCCACAAATGCACGGTGAATGCAGAGACGCTGAGGCTCAGGAACGAGATCAGAAATCCGGTCCGAACCCGCGCGTAAAGGCCGGTCAAAGGCGCACGGATAATTTGATAACTCGCAATGATGACGGCCAAACCAAGGAAAACCAAAGCCGGGATTCCGTATCTCAGAGCAATAAGAAGCCAGAAATTGTCAACGCTTGGCTTCATCCACTTGGGACGGGTCCACTCACCCAGGCCAATCCCAAAAATCGGGTTACGGAAAATATCGTCGATTGCGTGGTTGAAGATGTGAATTCGGTTCCAGGCCGACCCGGCCGAAAATGTAAGCTCGGTCGCAATGATCTGAAATGCATTCCGGTTCGATGCAAGTTCGAGGATGATATATATAATCCCGAATATGATGGCAAAAATCACCCATCGTTTTTTGACACTCTTCAGGATTTCGTCCCAGGCAATCAGGAAAGCCTGCAGCATGACCCCCATGAAGGCACCGGAAGACAAAGAGCTGAAAACAGCCACACCTACAACAATCGGGCGCTGAATTTGTTTGAAAAACGCACCTTCCGGACTGAGCACATACCAGGACAGGGCAAAGACAGGCGAACAGAAAACGCCAAGCAAAATCGGATGAGGCATGGAGGCCTGCGCCCGCTCCAACCCCAGTCTCGGTTCCTGGTTCACATCCGCATAAACCTGAAATACCCCCCCAAATATGTCCAGCAGGATCGGTTGCCCCGTGACATTTTCGTAAAGCGCAAATGGCACCAGCACCAGAACGATGGCAAAAAGCCACCACACCATTGTTCGGAATGTCGCATAGTCCCGGATCAGAACGCGCGCGAACAAATATGGCACGACTGTTTCCACAACCAGAATGCCCGCGAATTGCCAGCGTCCTATCCCGTGATTGGCAAACAGGGCCAGCGCCGCCCACATCGCTGCAAGCAGAACCAGAATGTCAGGTGATCGTACCGGACCTGCAGCCCCCTTGGCCCACTGAACAAACACTGGAATCGTAGCGGCCAGAAAATACAGACGATACGCACTCAACCTCAGGCCGATGAAAAAGAAAAAGAACGGCATGACAAAAGACAGGAGCAAAAGCGCGATTATGAACCCATGGCGAGACTTTTCAGCCGCACTGGCAGCGGTCTGATGACCTGACTGCATAACTAGAGACATGAACCGTGCCTTTCTGGAAAACACCTGACGGTGCGATACTATCAACAATGCCTAACGTGTACGCCAGGGAAGTATAATCTGCATCATATAAGGGTCCATCACCGTGGTAAGAAAAACAATATCCTGTGTTTAAGGTGACTGTTTCGCGGGCATGGTGGTGAATACACAGCAAAAAACAGATGCAGGCCAATCGTGATAGTTTGCTGGCGCTGCTTTGAAATGACCGTTAAAACACCGGCATGGGTGACGATAGGAGCGTAGGATTTGGCCGGGAACCCTTGGTTATTTTTATTTGTATCTTTGGTTAAGGGTAAACAGCTCCGCAGTTTTGCGCGCAGATTGACCCGCAAAGCCGGTAAGACACAGCCAGACGGATTCGACAGTGCCGTTCCCCGGGTCATCCCCAAAAACATCTGGATGTTTTGGGACAAGGGGATCGATGAAGCTCCTGAAATCGTGCAGATGTGCATTGCATCCTGGCAAGACAAAAACCCGGACTGGACCCTTCGCATTCTCGACAAGAACACAGTCGCCGAATTTGTCGATATGCCAGAGCTGTCGCCCGAAATGTCTATTCAGTCCTATTCCAACATTTTGCGATTCAAGCTTTTGAAAGAACACGGTGGCGTTTGGGCGGATGCGACTGCGTTTTGCGTCAAGCCATTGAATGATTGGTTGCCGATTGTAGGACAACGGGGGTTCTTTGCCTACTTCTGGACCCCCGAAACCCGATGGTTCACCTGGCCCGGCTATACGCGTGAGGTGGCAACGTGGTTTCTGGCGTCAGAGCCACAGAATGTCATAATGGCAGACTGGTACGAATACAGTGTCCAATATTGGGAAAACCGCGAGAAACCGCATCTGTATTTCTGGTGCCAGACCTTGTTTGAGTTGCTGATTTACATGCGTCGCCCGTTCCGGCGCGCTTTGCGTGAAGTTCCCAAACTCGGATGTGTCGGACCGCACTTGGTTCATGAATGCCTGTTGCGACAACGCGACCATGCCCGGGTTGCGCGCATCCTGGACGATGGTGCAGCACCCGTACAAAAACTGCGTTGGCAATGGAACGCGCAGCATCTTGAAATTGCAAAGAAACTGCTGCGCGTCTCGGAAACCGAAGTTCCCAAACGACCCAAGGTCAGCTGACCCACAGCCTGTTTTTGCCACTTTACTCCATCCGGATCAGCATACCGGGATAGTCCCGGTCGATCTTTCGCAGATCCTGTTCGTATTTCTGCTGCAATGCGTTGGCTGTTTCACTTTTGTAGGGATGAAATGGAGTACCAGCGGGCGCATCCGGCCCACCGTCATAAAAGATCCGCTTCACCCGTTCCCGACGTTCCTCGATTGATAAGCCGCGGTCCAATACCTCGGCCTGTTGGATCGCCTCTTGTGATGGAGAGGTGGTTCTTGTCGGCGGCGGAAGCTCTGGAAATACGCCCACATCCCTACCCGCGAAAATTGTCAAAATTTTCTGCCAGTGCGCCCTGTAATCTTCGTGCCGCCAGACCCGCAGCGTCGCACCTGGAAAGGCAGCGATCAGACGCTCGATCAGATCTGGCCAACTGGGTGGCGCCTTCAGAACATCTGCACTGATACGGGACTGCCAGTCCGAGTCTGGCGCAAAGGATTTCAACATTTGGGCATAGGCAGAGGGCAACAGTCTGTCATAGGAACGCACCCCCAGAAACAACGCAACAGGGGCCGTTCTCTGCATCTCACTGACTATATGTGCACCACGAAAGGACGGATAGAGGGTCGGTGACAACAACCCGTCGGAATATCCCAGCAAATCCTCGTCCGAGATCAGAACCGTTTGCCCTCCATCACGCAATGCACGGGTCTGACGCATGAACTGTCTGGCCAATGGCTTTGACCAGAGTTTTCGCCGCCAGTGATCCGGATTTGAATAACGGCGCTGAAGCGGGCCAAAACTTTCGCGGGGAATATAGTCCACCCCCGATTGCGCCATCTGCCCTCGATGCGCGAGCAGCGTATCCTGAACATGGGTTGTGGCAGTCTTGTGCGCACCCAGATGTATGCGCCATTCTTTTATCGATTGCACCTGACCGCTCCGTTCCTTGCCTGTCGGATCACGCAGCAATACCTGCCAAGACATCCTGATGCAGGGCAATATCTTCGGCATAGTAATCGCGAACAAACTCCCCGATAGCGGGTTCATTCAAAACAGGGTGTGGCTGTGCCCCTCCCGATTTCATCAGAACGCGCCGAGCGGATACGCGCAAGGCTTCGTGCACAGGGCTGGGCAGAACTCGTCGGGCCAGCGCGCTGCCCCCATACATAACCCGTTTCAGCTGTGGATGGCGAAACACGGTGGTTTTGTTGGCATGCCCTATTTCCAGCGAGGCCAGGCCGATCTGCCGGGTCAGAGCTTCAACAAAAAGGTCAAGATGCTCGACCGGGTAAAGATTGCGTACCAACCGTTCGCCATCAATCCGGACAAAATCCGACTGCCGGGAAAAATGGACATATTCCGGGGAAATCACCGCAGGGCCAGAGCGGAGATAAGCCATGACTCTCCGGGTCTCGGTACGGATTTCATCATCGCCGAGCTGCGCAAACTCTTTGCCCAAATACATCTTGGCCCGCTGCGACATGGCGGATTGAAACCGTTGATAGGGGTCGCGCAACAATGCGTAGCTTTCGTATTCCGCCAGCTTGCTGAATGCTTCGGGATCAAGATCGCGCAACAACCGCAACGGAAGGTGGCGATAGTCTATTTCACCCAGTTCAGGATGATGCTCGACCAGCTTCAGAAACCGACTGTCCGCATCGTGGAAAGACAAGACTGCATTACGAACCGAAGTTCCCGCACATTTCGGCACGTGGATGAACACAAAGCGATGGCGGTCGGACAAAATCATAACGCGCAACTCTCAACACTACCGGCCTGAAACAGCCGCAATTCTCTGGGGCAAAAACAACCCGCCCTGAAATACGGTTGGCCAGGTGCGATTTTGCACCCAGCCAACACAATTTTTCAACTATGTATGCATCGACTTTTCACCGATGCACACCCTGTCACGCAATCGCAAAATCGTCCTGTGGAAGCATTGTGTCTACAAAGACGACCTCATCATCGATTGCAAACGCGCTGACTTCGCCGTCGATATACCGATTTCTGGCAAAGCCGAGATCCCAACCCCATTCCTTGCCGCCATGCGCATCGACAAAATCGAAATCGGTGTTGGTTTCGTCAAGCACCACATCTCCATCGACAAGGACCTGCAAACGATCCGCGTTCTGGTCCACCATAAAGGTGATCGTATGGGTTTCGGTGTCATTCAGACCCAGGTCTTTTACGTAAAACCCTTTGGTGAACTTACCGTCATTGTTTGCGGCATGTGCGATCAGCCCGTCGCCGGTCAGAGTCAGACCCACGTGACCCTTGTTCCAGACCAGACGCTGCGCGCTGCCATCTGCTTCGGCTCGTGTGAATTCAACAGTGAAGGCAATCTGCTCGGAATCCTCGAACTCGGTGAGGCGGCCAAATTTCACAAGGTCCTTGTTTCCATCGAACTGAATCACCGGACCCGAGGCGGTGTCTACAACCGTCGCATCACCGACAAGCTTTGCCTGACCATTGGTAGACAAGTTCGCGATATCCAGAACAAAATCGTCGAATACCATCTGGCTGGTTGGGGCAGTAGGTGATGTAGAGCCGGATGTACCACCAGTGTCTGTGCCGGACGTACCACCGGTGTCTGTGCCGGACGTACCACCAGTGTCTGTGCCGGACGTACCACCAGTGTCTGTGCCGGACGTACCACCAGTATCTGTGCCGGACGTACCACCAGTATCTGTGCCGGACGTACCACCGGTGTCTGTACCGGACGTATCACCAGTGTCTGTGCCGGATGTGCCCCCGGTGTCTGTTCCTGATGTACCACCAGTGTCTGTGCCGGACGTCCCCGTACTGGATGTACCGCTTGACGGCGATGTGCTTGTTCCCGTTCCGCCAGTCACTGGTGTGGTCGCGGTTCCGACCCAGGAGTCATACGAGAACGGATACCCATCAACCAGATCAGAGCCCGCGCCCAGAACATCTACTGTGCTGCCTGGAACAACACCGAACTGGTTGTATCCGTCGGTTGCAGTTGTCGCATGATAGACAAACTGGGTGTCATAATATCCGGCAGCATTCGGATCCGTATTCTGAACAAAGGCATTGTCCAGAACCGTCCAATCAGACTGTCCTTGATGACCTGCAATCCCGGATGTCACATTCTGATCGATGATCACGTTCGTCGAAGAAGATCCGACGGTGATTTTGGGAATGGTAACGCCGCCTGTCACCGAGCGCGGAACCGCGATCAATGTATTGTTCGAAATCGTCAGGCCGTCGGTCATGTGAAGCGCAATGCCGTTCGTGTGGGCATTGTAGATAATGTTCCCTTCGATCACGATATCCTGGTGCCAGTCGGTCGGATCCGAATAATTGGCGTTGTCACCGCCAGCCCAGATACCCTGCGTGTAGTCACCCGCACCCATATCCAGAACGTTGTTCCGGATGATGATGTCGCTGCTGCCATCCCCGCTGGAGCGCTTGATCTGAATCATGTCGCGGTGATCATGGGACCCCGCAGCACCGCCAAAATCGTGGATGTAGTTGTTCTCGATCAGAACACCATCGACCCGGCCCAGGTTGATACCGTCCGAGCGGATTGTGTGGATGTTGTTACCGATCAGATCAACATCCGACGAAGTGCCGACGTTTACGGCTTTCCACCACGAATGGAATTCGGAATTGGCGATCGTGACATTTGCCGAACCTTCGACCACAAGCCCCTTGCCGAAGCCTGTCCCATCAGCCGAGGTTCCGGTTCCGCTTGCGAAATCCCCATCGAAGACCGAATTGACGATGTTTATGTTGGTGCTGTTATCAATCCGGAACTTGCTGGCGGATTCACGCTGTCCACTGACATATGTGTAATCGAACAGGATTGTGTCGAACGTGATGTTCGAAGCCTGGTTGACATAAACTTCCGAAAAGCTTGCCATCGCGCTCGGATCTGCAGATTTGATCGTCACGTTAGATGCGTAAAGGGCGTTTTTGAGATTCAACGTCCCATAATCCCCCGCCGCAAGCAGTATCGTTTCCCCACCTTGTGCCTGAGACAGAGCCTGGTTCAGCTCCGCCGCCGAGGTTACCGTGATTGTCGTCGACATCTTTCACCTTTGTTGCATAGGCGCTGTGAGTGGCAGCGCACAAGAATCCCGCTCACCCAGGACAGAAGGAACAGCCGCACAGAGGCGACAGAGGGGCCAGAATATGGCTATGTTTGGAAATTGTTGCCTGTATCGGGACAATAACGTCCCTTTGCCTTCATTTCCGAGCGAACTAGATACTCGTTACCGGGAATTGTTCCTCTTCCCTTAGCGGTAACTCAGGGTTTGGAGCATTGATTCCCCCGCTGCAACAATAGACACAAAATTGCCACTATTCAGGCATGTGCCCGCGTATCCCCGACAAGTATCGGCGATGAATTGCCCGGTTCCCTTGCGTCACGCAGCACGATCGTCAGGCTAAAGCGGCCAATACGCCCCACAATAAGGCTGTGTGGACATGTCTCATACATACCCGTAGCCTGCCTTTGTAGCGGATGTGACAAGGATGGATTTGTCATGCAGAACAGATACGGCTTGATCGGAATGCTGGCATGCGCCTGCGTCGTACTGCTGGCTTTTTCATCGCCATCATACGCCGCCCGCGCATGTAACGGCACCAAGGTTACAACAAACGTGTCCAGCACGGAAAAAGGCCAGGTTATCCGCAATGCCTCCGAACTCTCTACAGCTTTGAAAAACGCCGGCGGCGGAGAGGTGTTCACCCTTGAGGGCGGGAATTACGGCGCACTTAAGATTACAAAAAACTTCAGGAAACCCGTCACGATCCGCTCAGCCGCCCCCGGATCACCGGCGTGTTTCACGGAGTTACGCCTGCAGGGTGCAGGGAACGTCAAACTGGACGGGTTGTTTTTTGACTACGAGTATTCTTCGGGGGACAAGGACTCGACCAGCCGCTTCACCATCTATTCCAGCCGGGATGTGACCATCTCGAACTCCTTGTTCGATGGGGGCTATAGGTCGGGGGTAGGGCATGGCCGCGGACTGCGCCTCAAGGACAATGTGTCGATCACGCTCTCGGGGAACACGTTCCGCAAATGGTGGAAGGGACTTACTGGCGGGCATAGCAACGACATCACGATCCGGGGGAACACCTTCTACGACATACGCTCGGACGGTATGGCAATGGGGGCAGTCGATGGGTTGGTCATCGAAGGCAACCATCTGCATAATTTCCGCGGTGCGCGTGGCGGCAAGGATCACCGAGACATGTTGCAGATCATGCGGGCTTCCAACCGGCGCAGCACGAATATCGTAATCCGCAATAATATCTTTGATATGGGGGCCGGAGACTACGCCCAGACGATCTGGATGGGAGGGGATGGGAAGAATTTGGGCGATCCATTGGTTCGGCACCAGAATGTACTGGTCGAAAACAATGTGATCTATAACGCCCATGCGCATGGTATTTCGATCCATGGGGCCGACAACCTGTCGATCAGACAGAACTCCGTCATCCGTGTCAGACGGGAAAAGGATGGCGGCGTGACCATTCCGCGGATCAGTGTTTCTCCGGATTCAACCTCTGTCGTCATCGAAAAAAACGCTGTCAACAAAATCAGCGGATACAAGAACCAGCGCGATTGGGTCATCCTCAATAATGCTGCCATTCAGGATGTCTCACGGGGGGCGCCCGGGTTTTATGACAGTGAATTCATCTATTATGCAACCGGGCCAGCCAATGGCCGTCACGAATATGGCGTGCGTCCGGGCAGTCAGATCGACCGGCTTAATGCAGGATCCACACTTGTGAAAAGTTATCCGACCCGTCAATAGCCCGCCAATTGCATCAGGCCAGATGGTCAATACATCTCGGCATCAACTCAGCAACAGCCTCAGATATTCGCCATAGGTGGATTTGGCGAACAACCGCGCACGTTCTTCAAGGGCTTCGTTGTCGATCCAGCCATTGACCCATGCGATTTCGTCGAGGCTGCCAGTCTGCATGCCCTGCCGGTCCGTGAGTGTGCGCACGAAATTCCCCGCATCCAGCAAAGAGCCATGTGTGCCGGTGTCCAGCCAGGCAAATCCACGCCCCATGGTCTGCACGTCCAGCAGGCCTTCGTGCAGATACATTTCCAGCAGCGACGTGATCTCGAGCTCGCCACGGCCCGACGGTTTGACCTCGCGCGCACGGGCCGGGGCATCGCCATCAAGGAAGTAAAGCCCGGTGACCGCGTAGTTCGAGGGCGGAACCTTCGGTTTTTCGATGATCGCGCGCGCCTTTTTGCCTTCGAAATCCACCACGCCATAGCGCTCCGGGTCGGCAACCCGATAGGCAAAAACCGTACCGCCGCGCTTTAGCCGGTCGGCTTCCAGCAGCAGGTCCGGCAGGCCATGCCCGAAAAAGATATTATCCCCCAGGATCATCGCAGACGGCGCCCCAGCCAGGAAATCTTCGGCCAGCGTATAGGCTTGTGCCAGACCGTCAGGAGACGGCTGTGTGATCCAGGTCAGGGACAATCCATATTGACTGCCATCGCCCAACAGACGCTGGAACTGGTCCTGATCCTGAGGCGTGGTGATAATCGCAATCTCGCGGATCTGCGACAGCATCAGAACGCTCAGGGGGTAGAAAATCATCGGCTTGTCATAGATCGGCAGCAATTGCTTCGAGACCGCCATGGTGATCGGATAAAGCCGGGTTCCGGACCCGCCGGCAAGAATGATGCCTTTGCGCTGCATGATCTGTCCTCTCAAGGTTCAGCCGTTGGCTGATTTCAACTCGCTCAATATGTCCGTCAGACCAGCTTTCCAGTCGGGTTGCGGGATACCGAAAACATCGGTCAGGCGCGAACAGTTCAGGCGTGAGTTCAGGGGTCGGGGGGCCGGGGTCGGGTAATCCGTGGTTGGAATATCTTCGACCTGCACGGCCATACCCGATTGCAAGACGATCTCGCGCGCGAAATCGGCCCAACTGGTGTTGGGGGCGCCGGAATAATGGAATATCCCGCCTTCGGTTTCTGACCCGGTCTTGGCCATCATAAGCAACGTATCAGCGATGTCGGCCGCGGGCGTTGGTCCACCGATCTGGTCTGCCACGATGCTCAGCCTGTCACGGGTTTCAGCCAGTCGAAGGATGGTTTTTGCGAAGTTCCTTCCATGGGCCGAAAACACCCAGCTTGTCCGCAAAATGGCGTGCCAGCCCCCGGCCTGCGCGATCTGACGCTCGCCTTCCAGCTTGGTTTGACCATACGCGCCCAGCGGGCCGGTGGGATCTTCGACAGTCCAGGGGGTCGTGCCGGACCCGTCAAAAACATAATCTGTCGAGATATGCAGGAAGGGCAGCCCCCGTTCCGCCGCTGCCTGTGCCATAACCCCGGGCGCATCCCCGTTGATCCGCTGCGCCAGCTCTCTCTCTTCTTCGGCCTGATCAACCGCGGTATAGGCTGCAGCGTTTATGACCACCCCGGCGTCCGTTTGACGGATCGCTTCCGCGCATTGGGAGGGATCGGCTAGATCGGCCTTTGATCGGTCCAGCGCCTCAACCGTGGCGTCATGTATCTGCGCACGGCGGCGCAGTTCGGTTGCAACCTGACCAGAATGACCAAATACCAGAACCTTCATTTGGCCATTCCCAGACGCTCACCTACACCGCTGCGTGCCTGCAGGGCGCTCAGCCATGCGCCATTATCCAGATACCATTGAACTGTCTGTTCTAACCCGGTTTCAGGCGTGTAAGAGGGTCGCCAGTTCAGCTCTGTGCGGATCCGGGTCGGATCAATGGCATAGCGTCGGTCATGGCCGGGCCGGTCAGTGACAAAGGTGATCAGATCGGCATAGGGCACACCGCCCGGTTTCAGGCGATCCAGGATTGCGCAAAGCATTTTGACCAGATCAAGATTGGTCATTTCATTCTCACCGCCGACATTGTAGCTGCGACCCAACACGCCCTTTTCAAGGACCAATAGCAGCGCTTCGGCGTGGTCCTCGACATGCAGCCAGTCACGTATATTGTCCCCTGCCCCATAGATCGGGATGGGCTTGCCCGACAACGCGTTGAGGATGACCACCGGGATCAGTTTTTCCGGGAACTGGTATGGGCCGTAATTGTTCGAACAATTGGTCAGAAGCACAGGCAGGCCATAGGTTTCCCGCCAGGCACGCACAAGATGATCTGATCCCGCTTTCGAGGCTGAATAGGGTGAGTTGGGCTGATACGGACTGTCTTCAGTGAAAAACCCGGTTGCGCCCAAAGAGCCAAAGACCTCATCCGTGGAAATATGATGAAAGCGGAAATGTTGTGGACGGCCCGCTTCCATCCAATAGGCGCGGGCAGCTTCCAGCAGCACATAAGTCCCGGTCACATTTGTATCGATAAAAGCCGCAGGCCCGTCAATTGAGCGGTCAACATGGCTTTCAGCGGCCAGGTGCATGATCGCATCCGGTTGATGCCTGCGCAGGATTTCCGCCATGGCAGCCGCATCCCGGATATCGGCATGCTCGAAGGCATAGCCCGGTGCGTCAGCAACCGAGGCAACATTCTCCAGACAGGCCGCGTAGGTCAGAGCATCAACATTGACGACCGAATGCCCATCTGCGATCGCACGGCGGATGACGGCAGACCCGATAAACCCCGCCCCACCCGTAACCAAAATCTTCATTACACGACCTCAAGCTCGAAAGGAGTTTCGATGTCGCGCAGAAGTGGCGCGGCCTGGTCTTTTTCAGAAAGCTGAGGGGTCGCCCTGCTCACCGGCCAATTAATTCCGATATCAGGATCATCCCAGCGAATAGCGCCTTCTGTTTCCGGCGCGTAGGTATCAGAGCATTTATAGACGATCTCGGTCTCTGGCTCCAAAGTCATAAATCCGTGCGCAAACCCCGCAGGGATCAGCAACATCCGCCCATTCTCAAAGCTGAGCTCTTCTCCGACCCATTGCCCAAAGGTGGGCGAGCCCTTGCGAATATCGACCGCAACATCGAAAAGCCTGCCCCGACCGCAGCGTACCAGTTTGGTCTGCGCTTTTGGGGGGGCCTGGAAATGCAGACCACGTATTGTATTCACTGCGCTGGAAAGTGAATGATTATCCTGAACAAATTCCGTTACTACGCCTTTCGCAGCAAAGCTGTCGGCATTGTAGGTCTCCTCAAAAAACCCACGATGATCGCCAAAACGTTTCGGGGTAATCAACTTAACTTCCGGGATGGAAAGCGTCACTAGTTCCATAATCAAAAACGTCTCATTCTATTACACGGCTATACCAATTCACATTGCCCGCCCGTATCGGGTTTACGCAGCCGATCTTGTTGCCTGCTTTCATAATTCACAAGCTTCCTGTTGGGATACAACCAAACCTTCCACCCCCGGAGCTTCTGCCAAAAGAGCCGGGCGAAGTGATCACAAACAGACACGGATACCCAAAAAAACCGCACCAGGGCGCGGAACTCTTTGAGGCTCACACCAAACCGTGATCAATTACAACCAATTCCACGGAAAAAGACATTCTCATGGTGCCGTCAAACATGAACATATCCACGTCGCGGTCTCGGGCAGGTCATGCGGATTGCACGGCCCCGACGCTCAGCATCGTTGTGCCGATGTTCAATGAAGAAGACGTCCTGCCAATCTTGTTTGACCGGTTGGGTCAGTTTTTGGAAAACCTGGGGGAAAGTTACGAGATCATCTGCGTGAATGATGGCAGCACAGACGGCACGGCCAGGATTTTGGCCGATATGCATGCTGGCGACAATCGCATCAAGGTGGTGAATTTTTCTCGCAATTTCGGCAAAGAGATCGCGTTGACCGCCGGGCTTGACGTGGCATCAGGCCAGGCTGTTGTTCCAATAGACGCAGACCTGCAGGACCCACCCGAGTTAATCGAGACCTTTCTTGAGAAATGGCGCGAGGGATATGACGTCGTCTATGCCGTAAGGCACCGCCGGGATACCGATACTGCAATAAAGCGTTGGTCGGCCATCAAGTTCTATCAGGTCATCAACAGACTCTCGGGTGTTCCGATCCCGGCCAATACGGGTGACTTTCGGCTGATGGACCAGCGTGTGGTTCGCTCCATATCCCGGTTGCGAGAACATAACCGCTTTATGAAGGGGCTTTTTGCCTGGGTCGGATTTCGACATGCCGAGGTGTTTTATGACCGCCCCGAACGCGCCGCTGGGCAGACCAAGTTCAACTACTGGCGTCTTTGGAATTTCGCGCTGGATGGCATCACCGGTTTCAGCACCGTACCGCTGAGAATTGCGGGCTATATCGGGATGCTGACCGCGTTGGCGGCAATTATCTATGGCTTATTCCTGACCATGCGCACGCTGATCCATGGGGTGGATGTGCCGGGTTATGCCTCGTTGATGGTTGCCGTACTGCTGATCGGTGGTCTGCAGCTTGTGGTTCTCGGCGTGATCGGAGAATATCTGGGGCGGCTCTTTGACGAGGCCCGCAAACGTCCGCTGTATATTGTCGAAAGCAGCCTTGGCCTGAGCGCAGGAGACGATGGGTCAACATGATCTATTGGCGAGCAGATTGCACGCACCATTGCGAAACAGCACAGCCTAAACAGGCGGACACAAGCCATTCATCGCGATCAGTGAATCCAAGGCAAAGCTGCACAGCGGTGATAAATTTTACCGCCTCCAGACTTGTGGAAATCACGTCAATTCGACAAAATTATCCCGGATTTGGAAACGATTTCCCGTGGAACGCCCTATATCCGTATATTCTCGTAACCCGACATCACGAAATCAGAGATATACCGGCAAGGGGCGGTGCGCGATCAGCGCAAAGTCGACTTATAAACGCCCACCAGAATTGAGGCTCTTGTGACCGGTGATGGCCCTATGATTCAGCACTCCTCCGCCCTTGGCCGTAATGATCTGGCTGTGCTCCTGCTCATCCTGCTTGTTGCCGCCGTGCTGCGCACCGCAGGGCTGAACGCACCTTTGTGGTACGATGAGATCTGGACCGTCGATACCCATGTCAGCCTGCCCTGGGGCGATATGATGCGCGAATACTCGATGAACCATCATTACTTCTTCAGCATGAAGGCCAAGCTGGTTTCCCAGATTTTCGGCGACCAGCCTTGGGCCTATCGCTTTCCCGCTGTGTTGTTCGGTGTTGGTATCGTTGCTGCGATCTGGTGGCTGGCCCGAGACATTGCCGGCACGAAAATCGCGCATATTTCTGCCCTGCTCGTCGCGCTTTCCTATCACCAGGTCTGGTTCTCGCAAAATGCCCGCGGATACACCGAGCTCGCGTTCTGGAGCGCCTTGGGCCTCATCTTCTTTTTAAGGGGGACGCGCCGCCCGAGCATCGGCATCTGGGGCGCCTTTGGCCTGACCGCCGCCGCCGCCGTCTTCACCCACCTGACCGGCGCGTTCTTCTTCGTCGCTTTAGGTCTGGTTTGGCTGGTATCGCTTGCAACCGGGTTCGGGCGCCCCGCCCTGAGCCGCGACTGGATACTGCAGCCCCTGATCGGTGTCGCAATTGCGATCGTCTTGATCCTTCTTGTATATCTGCCGCTTTTTCCAAGCCTCGTTGGGACCATGGGCGAGGTTGCGACAACCTCTGCCGTCGACCCGATGCAGGAATATCAAAACCCGGTCTGGACCGTGCTGGAGGGTCTGCGCACGGCGGTCGGAAATACCGGCCCGCTGACCATGGTTGTCGCAATCGGAGGGCTGATCGCGCTGGTATTCGGCGCAATGGGCGCGCATTCTACGCAACCGCTGTTTTTCCCGGCCATCGCCATGCATATCATAGTGACGCTGGTCATTCTTCTGTCGCTCGACATGCGGATCTGGCCGCGCTTCTTTTTCGTCGATATCGGCCCGATCATCATTCTCGCCGTTGTCGGGTGCTGGCACGGCGCAGGCATTGTGGCCCGAGCAATACGGCGCCCCCGGATCGGAGGGCCATTATTTGCCACCAGCGTTGTGGCGATGGTCGCAGTCTCGGTTTTTCTTGTGCAACGAAACTATTCCGCGCCCAAACAAGACCTGGCCGGGGCTTTCACCCTTGTGGAAGAGACGCGCAGCCCATCAGATCGGGTCTATGCCATCAATCCCGGCGGGCCGATCTTTGGCAACCATTTCGACGCCGACTGGACAACCCTTGGCGATCCCGAAGGCTACGCAAAGGCAATGGCCCAATCCGGTCCCTTGACACTGGTCGTCCTCTTCCCCGGTCGAATGTTCCGCACTATCCCACAGCTTAAACAAGATACTGAGGGGCAGCTGGACTTTGTCCATGCCTTCCCGGGAACGCTGGGTGACGGCGCCGTTCTTGTTTATCGTCGCAATTGAAACGTGTTTGCCCGCCGATCAAGCGTTTTGATTTGGGATGGAAAGCTGAGGATCATTGACCATCAGGAACAGGACCAAACTGATCGGTCGACATGATCCAAAGGATAGCGCCGGGCTTCCTCGATCAGTGCGGCAGAGCGGGTTCCAGCAACCAGCACCATCGACCAAACGGTCTCTCCATCTGGCGTGATCTCAAAAACGCGGCCTGATGTGCTTTCAGTTATGAGAATATTACCGTTGGGCAGCACCTGATGTGTGCCCATGATGAAGCTGAAAAACCGCTGATCATCACTCTTGGGATAGACCGTCTCGGCAAGGCCAGTCACGGGGTCGAACCGGAGGACACGGGCACCCGCAAAATCACGGCTATGCACCTCAGCAAACCTGGCAATGGCACCCTAGTGGCCGTCATAAAGATACCTTGCCAGAGTCCACGCAAACCAATGGCACCAAACAATACCTTCCTTAATCCTTACTGTCTGTTTTTAAACAATACTTTTCTTTGTGTCACCTGAGCACGGCGCACCATTTCCAGGACCAAAGAAAATTCCCAGCCTCAAAGTGTTTCCAATTGCCATCGGCTGAGCACCAAAACCTAACAAAATACGCAATGAATGATTGAACCAATCTTCTCGCTCGGCGCTGTTTTTTATAATTTATAATGTCTTAGGGCGTAGCCCCTCGCTGGGAAAAATCCCCCCAACCTTCGCCAAAGGCAAAAGATCACAAACAATCCGGAATATTTGAGTAAAAAGGATAGTGTTTAGCGCCAATGCCGCTGCACGGGGACTCCTACGTTGACTTGGCCCGAACTGCGGACGACAAATACACTGTAACGATTTCAGTTCAGGTTTCACCAATGCGTATTGTTTCATACATCTCAGCGCTCTTCCTCGTTGCTATTCTGGCATTTGTTATAGGCATGTGGACAACCCACAAGCATTGGGCACCATGGGCAACTCTCTCTGAAGTCAAAGAGGCTATCAAATCGTGGAGAGCCACCGGATATGTTGTCCCTGATGGAACCTATCTCCGCCGTCCTGCCCGAATGCCGTCCGAAGCATACGTCGTGCACCGGGCCGACAAGATCGCCCCCGGCTATGTTCTGATCAATCGCATTGCCAACCCTGAACCCGGCTATCTGACAGATCTCATCGATGCCGAAGGTAACGTGCTGCACACTTGGAAAATTGACCATTCGAAGATTATCGACGGCGGCAACGAAGCCGAATTTGTACACGCCGTTCGCCCGCTGCCCGATGGATCGATCCTCGCCAATTTCGACGACAGTATGGGTATGGCGCGGTTTGACACCTGCGGCGACATCGTATGGCGACGCACAGATATGGTGTTCCACCATTCTCTGACCGAAGACCCCGACCTTGGCGGCTTCTGGACCTGGACCTCTAAAATCTGGGATGGCGGGCATGACCAGCAGATGGCCCGCATCGACGTGGAAACCGGAAAGACACTTGAGAGCATCGATCTGGCAAAAGACGTCATCCTGCCCGACCCGCAAGCACAACTGGCCTTCCGCATTCCCAACGGGTTCAAATGGCGCTGGGATGCAGGGGTCGATGAAATCCCCGACATCATTCACCCCAATGATGTGGAAGTGCTGCCAGCTGCATGGGCGGACGCCTTCCCGCAATTCTCGGCGGGTGATCTGATCATGTCACATCGATCGATTGATCTGGTCGGTGTTGTGGATCGTCAGACAAAGCGTCTGAAATGGCACAAAGCAGGACCATGGGAACATCAGCACGATGCGGATTTTCATCCTGATGGCACGATTACGGTATACTCGAACAATACCGACCGTCGCCGATCCTCTATTATCGAAATGGACATGACCACTGGCGAAGTCCGCGATAAATTCGCCGATTCCGAGTTGGTCTTTGACAGCTTCATCATGGGTCAACAGGAACGCCTGCCCAATGGAAACTGGCTGATCTCCTCTCCGATGGAAGGCCGGGTGATTGAAGTGACGGTTGACGGGGATCTGGTGCGCGAAATGTCGAACATTCTGACCGATGACTACAATTCGATCATCACAACGGCCGTTCATGTTCCAGTCGACTATTTTGACGCTCTGCCGTCGTGTGATAAATGAAACCGCAAAAAAGGTCGCTGGCCTCGGTTTTGAAAGGCACCTCAGACCCGCATTTATTCAGGAGCAAATCATGAACAGACGTTTCCCGATTACAGCGAGCGCTGCATTTGCTGTCTCCAGCCTCGCGTTTGTTTCACCGGCTCATGCCTATATCGGGCCAGGGGCCGGACTTGGCGCGATCGGCCTGGCCCTGGCTCTGCTGGTTGTCGTGGTTTTACTGATTGTGGGTTTCCTCTGGTTCCCGATTAAGCGGGCTTTGAATGCCCGTCGTGACGCTAAAGCTGCTGGTACGCAATCTGACGACACCCCTTGATGATTGCCTTTTGCATTTCACTGCTGGCAGTTCTTGGTTTTGCAATCAGCTTGTGGAAAGTCGGAGTTGTTCCGGCAGCCCGGTCCTTGATCGCATCCTCAGTTGGCGGGGTTTCGGCGATGTTCGATGCCGAAACCACAGATCTGGAAAAAGAAGCCGCCGTTCGCCGCGCGGCGTTCGATCTTTTGGCAGGCGTATGGCAACTCGCCTGGCGCTTTGGCCTGACCCTTGCCGCTGCCGGAGCGCCAGTAGTACTGGCCGATATCGCTGGCCTGGCCCCCGCCGATGAGGTGATGGGGTTGATGCTCCGTCTTGATTACATCGTCGCCGTCACCGTGGCGGCGATCCTCGTTGCCCGGTTCGCCTCAAAACGGCTATCCAAGAACACAGCATCCGAAAGCGAAGCCTATTCGGACGGTGATCGTCTGGTTCATACTCTGGCATTTTCGACACCAATGGTCATGAAATCTCTGGCGGCAACAGATGACCGAGCCTTTCGGCTTTCCCACAAAGGTGCGGATTCTCAGCCCCCTATTTTTATCACCTCTCTGGCCCGAGGCGGCACGACCGCGCTTTTGAACGCATTTTTCGACATGCCCGCGATTGCAACGCATCAATACCGGGATATGCCCTTCATCACAGCGCCCTATCTCTGGTCCCGTCTCGGCGGAAAGCGATCAGATCGGGTCGCTCGTCGCGAAAGGGCTCATGGTGACGGGCTTGAGATTGACCTCGACAGTCCCGAAGCGTTCGATGAGGTGCTATGGCACCTCTACTGGCCAAACAAGTACCGCCGACAGGCCATCGACCTTTGGCAAGAAGGGGATGCAAACGGACCCGCTTGTGACAGAATGCGCAGACATTTTGACAAGATCGTCGCGCTACGCCGTCCCGGGCAGACGCAGGCGCGCTATCTGTCGAAGAACAACGCCAATATCGCGCGGCTGCGGGTTCTGCCCTCTTATTTCCCCGGCTGTGACATCGTTGTACCGCTGCGCCGCCCGGCTGCTCATGCGGCGTCACTGCTGCGCCAGCACAGGAACTTCCTTACCCTTCAGGCCGAGGATGATTTTGTGCGTCGCTACATGTCAGACATCGGACATCTGGAATTTGGTCTATTGCACAAACCGATGGCTTTTGACCAATTCGACCCGGGTGAAACCGGACCCGATCAACCGGACTATTGGCTACGCTATTGGATTGCCGCCTTCCACGAAGTCAAACAACAAAGCGACAAGTGCCTTATCGTCACACAGGATGACCTGAGATCCCGTCCGGATGAAACAGTGAACGCATTGCGGGAAACGCTCAACCTCCCCCAAACCGACCAGCGCTTTGGCACCTATTTTCGTAACACACCAGACCAGACACCAGACCAATTGTTTGACGTCGAGCTGCTGCATCGCGCTAACACGCTTTACGAAGACCTGGACAAGCTGGCCGTAAAATAGCGGCAAGATTCGGCGCCCCAAGTCCGGCCTGTTTCAAACAGGGGAACCAGGCCGCAATGCTTCTAACTGATTGACCACTGGCAAAAACTTTCCCCTTGCACTGGTCACGAGATGTTGGCCCTGCACAGCGGGTCTCTGCTGGTTTTGAAAAACGCTCTGATTTAGTGTAAATTCCACTCAAATTTCGAAGCCATTTAGTTTTTTTTGCATCTGACGTCCCAAGGGTAGAACCTGTGATGGAAAGACTGCTATTTAAGAAAGTTGAGCTTTGGGTCCTGGGATTGGTTCTGGTCGCAGGACTAATAAGCATGGTCCTGTTTGGCGCGATCGTTCTGGACGAAGCACGCGGCGAGGAAGGTGGGCGTGGCAGTCATTTCGGAGCATTTGGCCAGGCGGCCCTGACACTCGCAGAACTCCCCGAAAACACACGACAGGTCTTGAAAACTGTCGGGAAGCCTGACGCCAAAATGATGCCCTTTCTTCGTCTGTCGGCGGATGCAGATTTGCCCGAGGGATGGTCCTGGATGCAGCCTGCCGGCTCTGGCGGGCTGGCCGGATATCTTTTGCTGAGCCGATATAACGGTGATCAGTCGCGGCATGTGATCGAATTGATGTCGCTGGAAACCGGAGAGACTCTCCGAACCTGGGCACCGGAACCCGAAACTTTGCTGGCCACAGTTGAACGGCTGCCGGAGTTTGATGGGTTTGCGCGCTACGAAAACTGGAACAATGCCTATTTTCGCTATATTCATCCCTATTTGACCGAAGACGGTGACCTTCTGGTCAAAAACCATATTGCACCGTTATTTATGTTGTCCCCCTGTGGCGATATCCGATGGTCTCGAAGCGAATATCTGTTTCATCATTCGACCAGTCCTGACGGTCAGGGCGGGTTTTGGATCCCGAGTTTCAAGCTGGACGGCTGGCCGGAAAACCTGTCACCCAAATTTGCCCGCGATGCTTTGGTGCGGATCAGTGCCGAAGGTGACGTGATTTTCGAAGAAGCCCTGGATGATATTCTGATCAATAACGGGTTGCGCCACCTCCTGTTTCCTGCTGCCAATTTCTATTTCGATCCAATGCACTTGAACGACATTGAACCCGTTCTGACCGACGGGCCGCACTGGCAAAAGGGCGACCTGTTTCTGAGCCTGCGCACCCCGTCGCTTGTCGCTCTTTATCGACCATCGTCACAGAAGATCATCTGGTCGCAGGCCGGACCATGGATGTCACAGCATGATGTGGACATCCTTGACGACCATCGGATCGCGATATTCAACAACAACGCTTATGATCGCGGACTGGGCGCGCGCGTGGAAGGTGTCAGCGAAACTTTGATCTATGATTTTGATGATGCGTCATTGGAAAGTCCGTTTCGCCGTACGCTGGAAAACCTGGGGGTCGCAACCGTTTCCGAAGGGTTGCAGGATTTCACGGTTTCCGGACACCTGATTTTCGAAGAAGCCAACCGCGGTCGCATATTCGTGCTTGATGGTTCAGGACAGGTGGTTGCAACCTTTGTGAACCGGGCGAAAAACGGAGAGGTTTATGCCCTGGGGTGGTCACGGTACGTCTCGCCATCTCTCGGTGAAAAGGCCCTGAATGCTATTGCCAGTAGCGGATGCTAATCCGGGTAGACGTTGGCAGCAGTACGCATCAGGCCAAAAAGACGAGACCATTCCAGCCTAAGGCTCAAAGAGTTCTGCCCTGGCCCGAAGTTTTTCTATAACAAAGGTTCGCTTATATCCCCTGAGCGCGTCATGCCGTGCGTCAGATGTGGCCTGTTTTCCGGAGACCGGCCAAGTGACCAGCCAAACGCGCGCATCAGGATTGCCTTGCAAGGCGGCTTCATATTCCGAGACAACGAGATTGGAATCGCTGATATAATATAAAAGCGGTGTGTCGACCCAGTTTCGGTATCTCAGAAACACCAGATCGTTTTGCCGCATTTCATCCTGCATCGCCTGCGCAATGCCTTGATAGTCGTTAGGGGCCCCGGGTTTTCTAGAGGCGTAAAGCACACTGGCGACAAAAACAGAGACACATAAGCTGACAGAGACAAGCCTCAACCGGTTGCTCGTGAACAGCCAGACTGCACCCGCTGCGCAAAGGATCAGGAGATAGGGCACAAAGACCAGAAATGCCCGGTCCGCCAGGACGTAAACCTTGTATGAGGCCGCGAAAAGGATCAACGGAGCCGCAACCGCCAAAAGCCATAAAAGCAGGGTGCGCTCCTGAGGATAGTGCAGTGTCTTCGATGGCAATCTGGGAACAAAGCCGCGCCATGCCGTGCCCAATATTGGAATCAAGAGCGCGAGAAAGGGTAATACGGACATCGCCATCAGCATTTCGTTCCGGCGATGGGCAATTGAAGCAAGCCAAAGCATGAAACCGGATGAGCAGATTGCCACCAAACCCAAAATCCACGCAGGAATACCCGGACCCGTGCTTGCAATCGGTGCCTCGCGTTTTGGCGCTTTGAGGCTGGCAACCAGCAACGCAAGTGCAAATATCAAAACAAGCCAGGTCCAGATTGGCCCAATCTGTAGCATGGGAATGATGCGATGGTCCTTCGCAAACAAAAATCCAAAAGAGAAATACTCGACAAAAAACTCGGGGTTAGGGTCTCGGGTCGCAGCGTGGCGTGCGCGGTAGACCGCATGTGTCAGGGCCGGCGCAGACAGGATGAACGCGAGGGCCTGAACCTGAAATAACCTCGGTATCTGCCATCGAACATTTCTCTGGGCAACATGTGTGGGTTGCATCTGAGATCGGGGCAAAACCAATACTGCCCAAGACAAATGGATCAAAATCAAGGGCCAGAAGAACTCGACTGTTAGGATTCCGGCCAGAACCGAGGCGATGTAGGCCAGCTCGATTCCGGGTTTTGGCGCCCGCGCCCTGACCAAACACAATAACAACCAGGTTGCCATGAGAGACAGAAAAGCACCGGCGACGTACATGCGAGCCGTCTGACTCCATGCAATGTGAAACCCATGAAGTGCCAACAAGAGTGCCGCCAGGCATGCCACGGTCGATCCGAACACGCTCCGGGCGACGAGGAAAATAAATGGAATCGACCCCAAGGCGAACAACACACCCGGAAACCGCAGTGCAAAATGAGAGGTGCCAAATGCGTTGGTCCATCCCAGCATCGCTGCATACCATCCCATAGGATGAGGTTCGTCATGAAAGTGCCACCAGACGGTTTCGGCGAAGCCAAGTCGCGGTGGCGGCTCCGAGATATCGGGAACGAGATTGATCCCGGGAATGTAGATTTCCGGATGAGAAAGACTCCGAGCCTCAAGCCCCCAAAGTCGCAGCAGGAGGGTCAGAACTAATATGGCCGTCAGCGTCAGGAAAACGACCAGATTTCGATGCTCACGGCTGATCGGGAAAACGCTATTTTTATCAACTACTTTCATCCAATTCTAACCTATCAACACCAGCCATATGCCGTTGGATCTCAAGTCAAAATTACTTACACGCCAAATCTGTCGCAAATCTTGGGTGACTGCAGCTCCTTCCACTTTTGATTAAAACAAAACGACATACTTAAATGGAAATTCAGCTCATGGTTTTTTTGATCTTAACAGAAAGCACTGGAACAAACCTAACGGAAGGCGGCGAGCCGGATCAAAAATTCAGAAGGCGGTCACCTTCCAATGCAACGACAAACTGTCTTTTGATCAGATAACACCGTCTGCCGTTCGTCCGATAAACCTGCACATCTCGTTGATCGAAACCTGGCGACAGGACCCATGCTCATTGAATCTACTCAACAAGAGCAGTCATCATATTTCTATTTAGAACCAGTGTTCTAAGAACTTTATGGTCACTTTTATGGTATTTTGCATTCCACGATTCATCTTTCGTGATAGGGTATAAATGTCCGATAAGTATCCCTTATCATGTTTTATTGATATTGCCGGGAAAAGGGCGCAGAACAGGCTTTATGAAGCCCCCTGCCCCATACCTCCCAGCCGCTTCCCCGGCCCTGTCTCAGGCGGATCAGGACGCGCTGACCGACCTTTATGTCCGCGGCACGCCAGCAAACACGTTGAGGGCTTATGAGCGGGATCTGATCTATGTCACAGCGTGGAAATCTGCCCGGTTCAGCGCCGCATTGCACTGGCCCGAGTCCGAGGCTACCGCACTGGCCTTCATTCTCGATCACGCCCGCGATCTAAATGACGCGGCACCAGATGATCACGCCCGCCGAACCGCGGAGGCACTGATCGCGCAAGGGCTGCGCAAGTCGCTGGCCTGCCCGGCTCCGTCGACGCTGGACCGGCGCATCGCCTCCTGGCTGGCGTTTCACCGGATGAAGAACCTCGCCTCGCCGTTCGATGCGCCACAGGTGAAACAGGCCCGATCCAAGGCGCGCCGCGCCGCCGCCCGGCCCCCTGCCCCGAAATCACAGCACCCGATCACCCGCGATGTGCTCGAGCAGTTGCTGACCACCTGTCGGGGGTCCCGGCGGGATTGCCGCGACCGGGCGCTCCTGATGCTGGGCTGGGCCAGTGGCGGGCGACGACGCTCCGAGATCACCGGATTGAGGCGCGCGGATGTCTCACTCAAGGAGTTCGGCAAGTCCGGCGTGGTCTGGATCTCGCTGTTGGAGACCAAGACTACGGCCAAGGGTGAGACCCCCCGGCTGGTGCTGAAGGGCCGCGCAGCGCAGGCTCTGATGCATTGGATCGAAGTTGGAGAGATCGAGGACGGGCCACTGTTCCGCCCCATCTCAAAAGCGGATCGGGTGCTGAAACGCCGCCTCAGCCCGGATGCAGTCTATCAGATCGTCAAACATCGCCTCGCGTTGGCCGGACTCCCGGACGACTTCGCCTCGCCCCACGGTCTGCGTTCAGGCTTCCTGACCCAGGCCGCCCTCGACGGTGCCCCGATCCAGGCCGCCATGCGTCTCTCGCTGCACCGATCCATGGCCCAGGCACAACGCTACTACGATGATGTGGATATCACAGAAAACCCGGCGACGGACCTGCTGGGGTGAAAGTTTGGGGCATCAGACTTGATCTTACCCGTGGGTAAGATCGTCCTCCTCTCGAATAGCATCGATGAACGCAGCGATAGCGCTTTCCAGTTTCGCTCGATCGACACGTGTGAAGTCCATGTTATAGCGAAGATCGAGACGCCCCGCAGACGCTGAACACTTCGCAACCCCTGCCCTACCAGGCACCTGAAACGTCGTCTTTGCCCGACGCGTCTTTACACGGCTTTCGGAATTTGCTGCCGGAGTTGCCTTTGGCTCGCTCTCGATAAATCCACGAAGAATCGAAACTTCACGAGTGCCCGTTCTGTCTGGCTCGGAAAGAACTGCAGAGCTGATCTTCTTTGACAGGTCAGGTTCAGCGTCCAGCCTACGTTTGAGTTCCACTCCAACATTTCGCGGAATGTCGTTGGGATGCTTCAAAACGGAACCCATAATGGTCAAAAGACTGGCAAAGGCACGAATGTAGCTGCGCTTGGTATAGCTCGCAGATTTGAACAGAATGGCGACGGCCTTATCTACGTCTTCACAATTGTTACCTGAATCCTCAGCGAATGCCCTTGCGAGAGACGCCATTTCCGCAAATGAAATATCCTTCCGGATCAAGTTTTCGTCCACCATGCGCCGATAACTTTCATCCAGCGCAGCTGGCTCGATGATACTTGCCGGGATTTGCGCGTAGTTTTCCTCTCCGGTTTCTTCATAAAGCGCACGAAATGCTGATAGGCGACGCATACCCTGAATCAGTTCGAAATGACCGTCAGGCCGCCGCTCTACCTTGATTGGGTTCGACAAACCAATGTCCTGAATAGACAGCTTGAGTTCATCCAACTCAGGATCGGGACCCGGTGCCCTGTCACGGGCTAACTTGTCGGTCAGGACGTCCGAAACCGCGATCCTTTCAATAACCAATCCTTCAGCCCGCATGTTAACGAACTCATGTGCCAACCGATCATTTTCTGACCGGATGGCACTTTCAGTCGTCTGCTGGTTCCGCAAAGCGTCAGCGTTTTCCGAAATTGCGGCCGCCATGGGCCCGCGCCGTTTCTCGGGATCAGGTGCCGTAGATCCACCAACTGGTGCCTCTTCTGCTGCTGGCATATCGATATCGAACATTCTGCGTCTGCGGCTCATACCTCATCCTCCACTTTGTCCCAAGCTGACAGCATCACATCCCGAAACTCGTCATACACATGATCGAAAGTCGAACGCGCACGACGCCAGGTCTCTCGGGTCATATCACGATAGTCCATTTCGTAGACAGAGCTTAGAAAACGGCCGGATTGCTCGACAGCGCGGGTCATTTCCACCGGATGCTCAGCGACATGCTCCCCAAATACTTTGCGAAACGCATCAAACATCGCCAGGTGCAATGCATTGCCCGGTTCAAAACGCGTCAGCAAAAACCGCAACTCACAAAAAACCTTGGGCAATCCAATCTTACCCGTGGGTAAGGTCTTGTCGAATCCATAAGCCAGATCTTCCAGCGCCTCGGCCAATTGCCCAATGAACGACGTGGTCGAGTCATATTCCCAGTACCCGGGCCCGGATGGAATATACAACATGTCCGCTGCGAAAACCGCATTCATAGACTGATAGCCAATTGCCGGAGGGCAATCGAAGAGTATGAGGTCGTAGGCGTCGTCTGGAATCTGATCGAGATACCGAGAGACTGCCGCAAAGAAGGACCACTCCGGATTCAGGTGGCGGTATTGCGCTGAGGCAAACTCGACGAACGCAGCGTTTGCGCAAGAAGGAATGGCATCGATGGTGGACCAAGATGTCTGCTTGATAAAGTCGGCAATCCGCAAGTCACCGAGCCCCATGTCGGTAATAGACGGTGGCAGCTCGCGACGGGGCAGGGCGGTTCCGGATTCGGCGGCGACGGGACGGTTGTTCATACGCTCCGTCTCACGAATGAGGTCACGGGCCATAATACCCCAAACAGTATAGTCTTCTGCAACGTCCGTCAGACCCATCGAATGGCTCAGCGTTGCCTGTGGATCAAAGTCGACCACCAACACGCGATATCCATCAAGGGCGGCAGCATGCGCGAGATGCAGCGCAACCGTTGACTTTCCAGCACCTCCCTTGAAGTTCGCAACGGCCGCCCGAACCGCTCGTTTTCCAATTGGTCTCGGCGGCATGAGAGATTGACGATTCACTTTCAACCGCCTGCGCAACTCGTTAACCTCTTCAAGACTGAACCACCTTTGGCGGCCGTCTGGCTCCACTTCACCGCCGGGAAGGGAAGGGTCCGCTACCAGCTTTCCGCGGAAGGTTGATTGATTAACCTTGAAGATAAGTTCGGACACCTCCCAACTCGAGAAGCGCCGCAAGGTCTTTTCTTTCTCGGGGCTGAAGGTTTGCTGGCGGATCCACCCCTGCAACTTGAGAGATTGGTTGCGCAATGCGTTTAAATCTTCGTGCGTGTACATGCCTCTGCTCGCATTATTTTGGACGTTAATTTCTATCTTTTCGCTTTTTACGCGCTGTTTTAATATTTGGCAAAAGAAATTATAGTGTATTTGCCATATTACCCATGGGTAAGAAAACAACGGCTTCCAGCTCAATCGAGCTTCACACCTTGTGATTCGCCGCCCAACACCTCCGTTCCGCTTGGAAACGCAGAATTAAGGGGGCAAAATTTATTCTCCCACCACATATTGGGGGACATAACAATAAAAAAAGGGGGCACTTTGAATGTCCCCCATCACCATAGATTCACCCAAAATTATATTCGAAAAGGAATTCTGAACCTTATCTCACAGGTTGTTCTCGCACTCCTCTTGACAGAATCGGGAAATTGGACGCTAATCCGGAGAAGATAACGAAAAGCGTTGAGAAGAAGCGCGGACAAGCGGCAAATCGACCGCAATGAGGCATAATATGGGTAGTAAACAGAATGCAGTTGACTAAACCTGCTGGACGAAACGCGTCAGTACGGAAATATGACATACTGTCAGCGCTTGTTGTCCATGCATTAACGCAAGACAAGCATCGGCAACGTAGCATACTGCGAATTATTTGCTTGATCACAACGCGCTACAACTGGCGCAGCAACGAGTTATCCATTGGGCGTGCCGAGATTGCACGTCTTTGGTCAGTGGATGAACGCACAGTTAAACGCGAGATGGCAAAACTAAAAGCATTAGACTGGATTTCGGTGAAACGACCCGCTGTACGTGGACGAGTCGCAGTTTACGCTTTGAATCTCAGACAGATTAGTCTGGACACAACAGAGGTTTGGTCTTTGATCGGACCGGATTTCCAAGAGAGGATGGGTGACGAGCCAGACGCCAAAACCAATGTGGTGCCTTTCGCCGCAAAAGCGCCGCTTGCTCCGACAGAAGGTGAAGATACCTGGAGTAAGGTTCAAACCATTCTTCATGCCCACGACCCGGAGCTTTGGACTAGCTGGTTCCAACATCTCTCAGAGGCGGAAAGGGCAGGGGGTGTCGCAACTTTAATTGCGCCCTCTCGGTTTTTGGCGGATTATATCTCGCAGAACTGGACAGCGCGATTGCTGGCCGCCTATAGGCGTGTGGACCCTGCTGTACACAATCTTCGGATATTGACGGCTTAAGAGTTGAGTGTGGGCGCTGAAGACAGAGGTCAGTGCAGTAGTCATTTTACAGCAAAAATGAGCGTTATTCGTTTTGCCGTATTCCTTTGCGAAGCCAAACGGAGATCTGTTGCAGAGTTTTGAGCATTGATCCTCAAAGGTTCTGTCGCAAATTTCTTTGAGAGTTGTATAGACGAAACTGGATAGGCGGTTATCCCGCCAGCTGGATAAACTGCTTAAACGGGCGGAG
>NZ_JBQFMP010000013.1:0-108882 GCF_056531905.1 Ruegeria sp. K11 | reverse complement strand
TATCTCAAAGCCCATCGCATGGCGTCCAGCCTTGCGGCCAAAAAAGGGGACGTGGACGCCTGATTCACTGCCCGGCAGGCGCATCCGAAGGATGCTGCCGAGAGGGGTCGGACCAAGGGCGGCATGAACACGAAGCTACACGCTATCTGCGACAGCAAGGGACGCCCACTCAACTTGTTTGTGACGGCTGGGCAGGTCAGTGACTACATAGGCGCACGTGCGTTGATGAGCAGCCTGCCAGATGTCGACTGCAACGCAAGGCGACCGTGCAATATGACAAGCGCCGATACAAACGCCGCAACCGCATCGAAATTATGTTCGGAAGGCTCAAGGATTGGCAGCGTGTTGCAACCCGTTATGACAGTTGCCCAAAGGTCTTCCTCTCGGCAATCTCATTGGCTGCCCTCGTGATTTACTGGCTATGAGTCCTGAGCCTAGCATAAGCCCCAGAACAAAGTTCCTACTCGAACATGTCCGCAGAGATGGCAGAGTACCAACTTTCGGATTCTTCGTATGTTGTCTTTCGCAAAATAGCGGATTCACCAACCTGACTGATAAAGCCGTCAACGCGTGCTATTTTTTCTTCGGTCGCTTCATAAGTTGCCCCAACTTTGACGCCGTCATTCACGGCGATCAGTGACCAGCATGTGTTTGCGTATCTTGGCGGGAATATCCGGGATCCGGTCAGTGCTCCTCGGACGGCATTGGCGCAGACCTTGGCTTGCGAGTTGGCCGAGAACCCGGATTTTGGCATGTCACCCTGCTCACTGGCGTCGCCCAACACATAAACATCCGGGTCGGTTTTTGAGGACATGTCGATCGAGTTCACCGGGGCCCAGCGGCCATCCGTGACACCCGCAAGCTCTGCAATGCGCCCTGCTTTCATCGCGGGTATGACATTGCAGACATCGACGGCCATTTCTTCGCCTTCAATCGTAAGCGTCATTTTTTCCGGGTCTACAGAGACCTCCCCGCCTCCGAAATCTTCTCCGATCCAGTCGATCATGCCGGGATAGTGTGTGGCCCATCCGTCCTCGAATAGCGCCATCTTGGAGAATTTGGCCTTAGGGTCGGCGATGATGATTTTGGCGGTTGGATTGGTGGTTTTCAAAACGTGCGCCACCATTGAGATACGTTCATAGGGGCCGGGGGGACAGCGATAGGGGTTTGGCGGGGCGACCATCGCAAACACCCCGCCTTCAGGCATGTTTTCAATTTGCGCGCGCAGAATCTGAGACTGTGACCCGGCCTCGTACGCGTGCGGCATTCTCGACTGCGCCGACAAAGACCAGCCCGGAACAGACCCGTCCACGAAATCGATACCCGGTGCAAGGATCAGCTTGTCATACGGCAGGACCTGACCGCCCGCTAACGTTACGGTCTTGCCTGCACGGTCAACTGCAACGGCCCAGTCATGGATGACATTGATCCCATACTTTGTAGCAAGCGCACCATAAGTGTGTCCGATATCGTCGATTGATTTCAGTCCACCGATGTAGAGATTGGAGAAAAAACAGCTGAAATACACCTGCGATGGCTCGACAAGAGTCACATCAATTGCGCCTTCGCTATCCTTGGCGATGTATCTTGCGGCCGTGGCCCCACCTGCACCGCCGCCAATGGCAACGACCCGAGGGTTTCCACTGCCCTCTGCCAGAACCGCCGGGGCCGACAAGGCACCAGTGGCGGCACCCAGAAACTTGCGTCTGTTCCAACTCATCTACATCCCTCCCAGCAGCCCAGTTAGTTCAGCGTGGCAAAATAAGCCGCCAGCGCCGAGATTTCTTCTTCGTTCAGACGTCCGGCCATCATCTGCATGATCGGATGCTCACGCTGTTTGGTCTTGTAGGCCAGCATCGCTTCTACAAAGGCATCCGGATCAAGTCCGACGATCTGCGGAATACTTTCCGCCTGGGTATTTGCCTGATGGCAAGCCACGCATTCTGCAGACAGGTAAGCGCCCAGTTCGATATCTCCTTCCGCTGTGCCTGCCTGTGCCGAAGCAACATGCGCGAAACCGAAACAGGCACAAACGGCCAAAGACGTCCAACGTTTGCAAATTCCAAGCCCCACCAGAACCGCAACTTTCGTCGGCATCTTCATGCGACCTTGATCGCGCGACTGTCAGTATAGATCGCGCCGTCATCGTCAAACCAACTGAAGGTAAAAACACCCGGCCCCGGGACAACTGCCTGAAACTCGAAGAAAGGGTTTGTCGAAATGCCAGGGCCAATGTCTAGGTCGATGACCACCTCTCCTTCGAATTCACACAGGAAACGATGAATGATGGACCGGGGGATCCGATCACCTTCGGAATCAAGGCGCTGCCCGGATTCCATGCGGTGGGTGATCAACGTCTTGATCGTGATCACCTCGCCAACGCGGGCCTGTTTGGGCAGTTTGACGCGGGTTTTGACACCTGAGGCCATGTCAAAGATCCTCCATCACGCACACCCACTGACGACCACCGAAACAGCCCGTGTACCACGGTTGACACTGCCGTCCGGCAAACGTGCGAGGGCCAAAACCTCTTGAGACTGACCCAGACGCATGCGCGTTGCGATGGAGTGCGCACCAGCCAAAGGACCGAACCGAGCCCTGAGAACCGGCAGAACCGGGTTGCCCGGTGCGATCAACAGGACCTCCTGCGCCTTAGGCGCATCAACGGTCACCGGCACGCGATAGCCATCTTCAGCGATGTCATCCATGTCGATGGACACACCGGTGTCCTCAATCCGCGTATTTCCGGCAAAACCGGCGATCAATTCGTCCAGTGTTGCGACATTTGGCAAAGCGATCAAATCCTGCGCGCGCACGGGCGTGGCAAGTCAAATCAACGCCCAAAGGCTCACTTGCAATGCGTCGCGCCGATTTACGGACATTTCGGCCCTTTCCCGTTAAACTGACGCCGATGTTACGTGCGGCACCTTTGTTCGGATACATAACATATCCGTGAACCTTCACGTACTTAAGTCGCAGTCGGGTCCCGGACAGGAAGGTTGAGAAACGCGACCCGACATTGCAAGCTGCGAGAAAGCCCCACAGCTCGGGACGGAGGAAGAATGTCAGACGCGCGGTCCCAGACGGCAGCCAATACCGGTCTCGCCGTACGCGAGCTGAGCTTTCACTATGGGAAAAAAACAGCTTTAGATGCCGTGTCTTTCGAGGTTTCTGCGGGGACTTTCTGCGGACTGCTCGGCCCCAACGGGGCTGGAAAATCGACTTTGGTGTCCCTGCTGACGCGACTGCTTGTAGCGCCCGACGGTGACATCAGTGTTGCGGGTCACGACCTGCGCCAAGCCCCGCGCAAAGCGCTGGCAAAACTCGGCGTGGTCTTTCAGCAACCAACCCTGGATCTTGGTCTGACAGTGCGCCAGAACATGACTTATTTCGCCGCCTTGCACGGGTTGCCGCGGTCAGAGGTTCCTGCCCGGATCGACGCTGCATTGGATCGGTTGAACATGCGAGAGCGTGCCGGGGAACGGGTGCGCGATCTGAATGGAGGACATCGTCGCCGCATGGAGTTGGCGCGTGCTTTGCTGCACGACCCCTCGGTGCTGCTGTTGGATGAGCCAACCGTCGGGCTTGATGCTGCCGCGCGGCAAGCGATCACCGACCATGTTCACGAACTGGCGGTACAGGGATTGTGCGTTTTGTGGGCCACTCACCTCACCGACGAAATTCGCGACGATGACCAGTTGCTGGTGCTGCATCGCGGACAAATACTCGCCCGTGGGCAGGCAGGCGACCTGCGCGGAGATCAAGCACTGTCTGATTGGTTCCTGGCCCAGACCGAGGTCCCAGCATGAACAGGTTCTGGGGGGTTGCAAGGGCCATAATCGGGCGCGAGTTCCTGCGGTTCATCCACCAACGCGAACGGTTTCTTGCCGCTTTGGTCCGGCCAATGGTGTGGCTTTTGATCTTCGCGGCAGGGTTTCGCGCCGCCCTCGGCCTGTCAATCATCCCGCCCTATCAGACCTACATTACATATGAGATCTACATCGTACCCGGCCTGTGCGCGATGGTCCTGCTGTTCAACGGAATGCAAAGCTCGCTGAGCCTGGTCTATGACCGCGAGATGGGATCGATGCGCCTATTGCTTACCAGTTCGTTCCCGCGCTGGTGGCTATTATTCTGCCGCCTGCTGGGATCGACAGCCATTTCCATCCTTCAGGTTTATACATTTCTGGCGCTCGCGGCGCTGTTCGGAATTGTCCTGCCTGTTCCTGGCTATTTCGCTGTGCTGCCGGGTTTGGTTCTGGGCGGCTTGATGCTGGGCGCGCTGGGATTGGTGCTATCCAGTTTCATCAAACAACTTGAGAATTTCGCTGGGGTCATGAATTTCGTCATCTTCCCGATGTTCTTCCTGTCCTCGGCCCTCTATCCCTTGTGGAAAATGGCGGAAAGCTCACCCTTGCTGCGAGACATATGCGCGTTCAACCCATTCACGCATGTTGTCGAGTTGATCCGATTCCTGCTGTACATGCAGATCAATTGGGGGGCCTTAGCCTGGGTTCTGGGGTCTACCGCCGTTTTGTGCACAATTGCCGTTTGGGGATACGATCCGGCCCGTGGGTTGATGAAGCGAAAGTCATGACGAGCCAGCCCCAAGCCACGAAACGCAGCCTACTTCTGAAAACCCGTCTTGGGCTTGGTGCAATTGTGCTTGGATCAGGCTCCTTGTTGACGTCGGTTATCCTCTAGTTCGGGATGCAAACCGTCGCCGACCGTCTGGAGACCGCACTGGCCTCGGAGACCCGGATGGCGCGCTATGCTGCCTTGTCGACCCAGGCCGCGACGTTTCTTGTGATCGCCACCGAGTCGATCCAGACCGGTCAATCCGTCGAAACCCGACTGGATCGCCTCTCCCCGATCCGGGACCAGATCGGGACAACCTTTCTGCAACTTCGATCCGATGTGGAAGACGCAGTCAGCGCTGTTCAGTCCCTCGGTCTGGACGAGCAATCCCGATACGGAACCCAATCCCTGGGCCTGGCCAGGATGGAAGCGCTTCTGGCCAATACGCTGGAGGGGCTTGCGGATACCGAGGCCGATCAGGCAAGGTTGCGCGCTTATATCGTCTCGTTTGCGTCAGCATTTGATCCCTTGCTCAGTCAGGCCGTGAATACAGAGGTTCTGTTTCGAAACGCGATACTGACCGGAATCGAAAGGACCCGCCTGATGCTGACGTGGGTCGCCTTGGCGCTTGCGCTCTTTGCTTTGCTCAGCACGGCATGGTTTTACTTTGGTCTGGTACGGCCGCAGTTCTCTCGTCTGGACCGTCTGCGGAACGCAGCAGTTCAGGTTGGCAAATCAGAGTTCGCGGTTTCCCTGCCGGAAACCCGCAACGATGAGATCGGTCAACTGTATGGCGAAACCAATCGAATGGCGGCGGCATTAAAGCAGCGTCAGGATGAGGTTGATGCAGAATGGGCCCGATTGAATGAAACGATTGCTCAGCGGACACGGGAACTCAGCGCTGCGAATGAAACGCTGTCCCGAATTGACGAAAACCGTCGCCGTTTTTTTGCGGATATCAGCCACGAATTACGCACACCGCTGACAGTCATCATGATGGAGTCGCAGATTGGCCAACGGGACAGCCAGACCGCGCCAGAGGCTTTGGCGACGATCGAAACCAGTGCGGCAAAACTGAATCAGCGAATTGACGATTTGCTGCGTGTTGCAAGGTCTGAAACCGGTGAACTGGCTCTGGACCCGCGTGATGTTGCGCTGCGCGCGATGATGCAAACCGTTATCCGTGACATTCAACCGGAAATCGACAGCGCTAATATGCAGTTTAAGGTCGGAGAATTCCCGGATTGTGAGTTGAATTGCGATCCGAACTGGTTGCGTCAGGTCCTGCTTAGCCTTTTGCGCAATGCGATCCGGCACGCGCGTGAGGGCATAGCATTGTCACTTTTGGGTCGAACAGCAGGTGGAATTGTTCAGATTCAGATAACCGATAACGGTCCGGGCATTCCCGAAAGCGCGCAAAGTCAGATATTTGAACGGTTTGTTCAGGGCGGTGCCGCGAACAGTCAGGGATTTGGCGTCGGACTGGCCCTGGCCAGATGGGTCGTCGAGGCCCACGAAGGATCGATCTCGATCACCAGCCCGGTTCCGCGTGACTGCGCCTTGGGAGCAAATGCCGGTACAAATGTCTGCATTCGATTGCCACTGGCTAAGGCGTAGAGTGACCCCATGGCTTCGAAGCTTTTGATCATAGACGACGACCCGAAAATAACCTCGGCCCTTGTCCGGGGCCTGTCACTGCACGGCTACTCAGCCGAAGCGGAGAACCGTGCCGATCAAGGGCTGGAGCGGTTGAAAAGCGGCGCTTTCTCGGGCGCAATTGTTGATGTCATGCTGGGCGCAGACAGTGGTATCGAGCTGGTCCAGGCTGCGCGCACGGCTGGTGTTGCGATTCCTATTCTGATGTTGTCGGCCCTCTCGGACGTCGATCATCGCGCTGCCGGGCTTGAAGCAGGGGCTGATGACTATGTGGTAAAGCCTTTCAGCTTTGATGAACTTGTGGCCCGATTGCAGGTGCAGGAACACCGGGTGCTGTCACAGCGACCCGACCCGGCGCGTTTTTCAGCCAAGAACAGAACCCTCACCGTCCGGGACATACATGTTGCATTGACCGAGCGTGAGTTCGATCTGCTCATGTTGCTCACCAGCAAAGCCGGATCACCTGTCCCGCGAGGTGAGCTGTTTGACACGCTCTGGTCGCAGGACGGGTCCAGTAACGAAAATGTGGTCGATGTCTATATCGGGTATCTGAGAAAGAAACTGGGGTCCGACGATTTCGGATTTGAAATCAAAACCATACGCAACCAAGGCTTCTGCATTCAAGGGCTTGCTCCGATACCGGATGACGACTGACTACCGACGAAAGTCTAACGCTCTCTTATGAATTAAGAGTGGCCCGTTCGCATGACACCTGCCACATTGTGTGAAAGCAAATGTTAGGAGGAGGACCCAGATATGGCTTGGAATAAACCTGTTATCCGCGAAATCGAGTGCGGCATGGAAATCAACATGTACGGCCCCGATCATGATGATGAGCGCGGTGGCGGCCTGATCTGATCAGCCGCAAGCGCCAACACCCAATGACGTTGCGCGCAATAATACTTGGGGCCGCTGCTGGCGGCGGCCTTCCGCAATGGAACTGCGGGTGCGAGAACTGTAATCTTGCACGTCGCGGAGAGATTCCTGCGCAAACGCAGTCCTCTCTCGCCGTGTCCCCCGATGGTCAGAACTGGGCCATTTTGAACGCATCGCCCGATATTCGCGTGCAACTGGCTGAGACGCCCCTTTTGTTTCCCACAGGGTTGCGGGATATGCTGGTTCAGTCGGTTCTGGTGACAAACGGGGATATCGACCATGTGGCGGGCTTGCTTACGTTGCGCGAGATGCAACCCTTTACCCTGTTTGCGACCAACAGCATCCACGACGTTATTGGGGCAAACCCGATCTTTGATGCCTTGAACGCCTCTGTCGTGCGGCGCGCACCTATTTCGTTGAATGAGCCCTTCGAACTGGTTCCAAACCTGACGGCGACCCTGTTTCCCGTGCCCGGCAAAGTCCCCCTGTATCTGGAAGGGGAGAATGTCCAAACCGATCTGGTCGGCGAACAAACGGTCGGGGTGGCGCTGAACACACAGGGAAAGACGGCCTACTACATCCCAGGCTGCGCAGCACTGACCCCTGAGTTGCGCGCCCGTCTTGAAGGGGCCGACCTTTTGTTTTTCGACGGCACGCTTTGGCAGGATGACGAAATGGTGCGCGCGGGACTGGGTCAGAAAACGGGCAAACGCATGGGCCATATGTCGATGGACGGGCCTGATGGTTCGATCGCCAGTTTTGCCGACATGCACATCGGACAGAAAATCTTTGTCCACATGAACAACACCAATCCGGTTTTGCGGCCCGACAGCACCGAAAATGCTCTGGCCCAAGCCAAAGGCTGGACGATAGGTCAGGATGGAATGGAGATCACGCTATGACCCAAAGCCCTGAAGAATTCGAGGCCCGGCTGCGCCAGATCGGGGCCGAACGCTATCATGATCTGCATCCCTTTCACCATCGCCTGCATGGCGGTCAATGCACTCCTGACGAAGTCCGCGCCTGGGTGATAAACCGGTATTATTACCAGCATTCCATCCCGATGAAGGACGCGGCCTTCATGTCCCGGGTTGAAGACCCGGCCTTGCGGCGTGCCTGGCGGTCGCGGATCGAAGATCATGACGGCACGAATGAGAACGAAGGTGGCATCCGACGCTGGTTAAGGCTGGCCGAGGCAGTTGGGCTTGATCCGGACTACGTCTCCACATGCGACGGCGTGTTGCCCGCCACCAAATTCGCGGTGGACGCCTATGTTCGATTTGTCCGCGAAAAGACGCTGCTTGAAGCGGTTGCGGCTTCGCTTACGGAACTCTTCGCACCCCAAATTCACGCCAACAGGATCGAAGGCCTGCTCCAACACTACGATTTTGCGGATGACAGCTCATTGTCCTATTTCCGCAATCGGCTGAAAGAGGCCCCTAAAGATGTGGCCTTTGGTTTGGCGTGGGTGCTGGATCACGCCGACACCGCTGAAAAGCAGGATGCGGCGGCGCAAGCGCTCATTTTCAAGACAGATGTTCTTTGGTCGCAGTTGGATGCCCTGTGGGGAGCCTATGTCGAGCCAGCGCGCATTCCTCCGGGCGCATGGAAACCGGAGGTCGGCTTGCTAATGCGGCAGGCATCATGATGTTGGCGCAGGAAATTCCCACGCTTCCGCGCGGTGTGCGCATCCATTTCGATTCCGTGCGGGATAAATGGGTTCTATTGGCGCCGGAACGAGCCGTTACGCTGGATCAGATCGGGCATGCAATTTTGACCGAAGTTGACGGCCAGCGCAGCTTTGGTCAGATCACGGCTATATTGTCCGAAAAATACAACGCTCCGAAAGAACAGATTGCCGAAGACAGTTCAGGCTTTCTGGACGCCCTGAGGGCCCGGCGCTTTTTGGACGTGATGTGATGCAGACAAAGGCCCCACCCCCAATTGCCATGCTGGCCGAGTTGACCCATCGTTGCCCGCTATCCTGTCCCTATTGCTCCAACCCGGTCGAAATGGCGAAGCTCGACAGCGAGTTGGATACCGAGACCTGGGCACGCGTTTTCCAGGAGGCCGCCGCCCTTGGCGTCTTGCAACTGCACCTGTCGGGCGGCGAACCCGCATCGCGTCGTGATCTGGTTTCTTTGGTCAAGTCCGCGCGCGAGGCAGGGCTGTATACGAACCTGATCACATCAGCGATAGGCTTGTCTGAGCGTCGTCTGAATGAGTTGGATGAGGCCGGTCTGGACCATATCCAGCTGTCCCTTCAAGGCACCGACGCAGGGATGGCAGATAAGGTGGGTGGCTATCGGGGCGGGTTCGACCGCAAGATGAAGACCGTCGAATGGATCAAACAGATCGGATTCCCGTTGACCCTGAACTTTGTTCTGCACCGTCACAACGCGCACCAACTGCCACGCGCGCTGGAATTGGCACAAGAGATGGGTGCGCGGCGGATCGAGGTTGCAACGGTGCAATTCCATGGCTGGGCCCTGAAGAACCGGGACGCTTTGATGCCGACACGCGAACAGGCGCAGCAGGTGACGCAACAGGTGACTAAGGCGCGGAAAGACCTGAAAGGGCAATTGGTCATCGACTATGTCCCGGCGGACTATCACGATGATTATCCTAAGCGATGTATGGGGGGATGGGGTACGACCGGGCTGAACGTGGCACCGGATGGTCAGGTCCTGCCCTGTCACGCGGCGCAATCCATTCCGCATCTGTCTTTTGATCGGGTACAGGACAAACCGCTTGCGGATATCTGGTACGATAGCTCGGCATTCAATGCATATCGCGGTACGGACTGGATGGCAGACCCTTGCAAGTCTTGCGACCGAAAAACCATCGATTTTGGAGGCTGCCGCTGTCAGGCCATGGCCGTTATCGGAGATGCAAGCGCCACCGATCCGGTGTGCATCAAATCCCCCCATCATCAGGCTTTGCAGGATCAGGCAAACGAACATGCAGCCCAAGCAGACGCGCCTTTTGTCTATCGCGTCACACCCGGAAAAGCGACAAAGCCTGCGGAATAAACCCTATCCTAAAACGGCCCCGTTTGGTCCGGATTTCAGGTTCAGTATCCGGTCGTGTGAAAACCGGCCACCACGGCAAAGAAGCCGGAGGCGCTAATGTTTGCTTTTTATCTGAGGGTTCCTGTGGCGTAACCGTACCATACGCGATGCGTTGAGGAGAGATCACAACCTCTCGGGCTTCGCGCGCAAAAGTGTCGAAATAACTGAAGTGCAACGGCCTGACCCGCAGACTCTCGTTATGAATGAGGGAGCCTCGGAGGGCAGGTCATGTTCCTCCTTCTCGCCCAAAGCAGTGGCCTAACTTTGGGGGACAAAGACACATTCCGGCGCCTGCGCAATCAGACTCAATAAGACCACAAACACGGCTTGCACGATCTTGACCCACGGATCGCTGCCGCGAAAGCATTCGCTAAAGTGCTCGTTCGTGAAATTCTCTATCCTTAGAGTAACGCTCTAAGAGCGCGCTCCAATACGGAGCAGATTCTGGGAAAGCACAATTCGGTTTCGTTAGTTCCGAATAATTGAGCACTGGTCTATTGAGAAATGGTGTGTCGGCGAATTTTTCATCTAAATAAGAGAAAACGTCGTCCAAATTTTCGTAAGCCCACACTCGGCAGTTAGGTAGCTGGTCCAACCAAGTGACTAGTGTTTGCGGAGCCCAATGGTGATTAAGAGTGCGCAAATCGCTCTCAGCACAAAACCAGAGAAAATCATAAAAACTAGGGTGAACGTCACCGTTAGGTTGATAGTGCCTGCTGTCATCTGGCCGACGGGCGTCACACCAATCCGCTATGTTTCGTCTCTGACGTGCGAAACCTGCGGCGCTCGGTTCGGAGGTAGTGCGCGCTATCTTGTCTTTGTAAGCCGAGCGCAACCTATCAAATGGATCTCGAAACACGATCAAAGCTTCTACATTTGGCCTTGCCGCCCAACGAAAGAACTTATCATACCCCATGTCACGAGGGCAGTTTAGTTTCTCATTCGCAAATTGGTGGATGGATTGATCAGCTTTGTCATAGCTAAAACTCAAAGCGTTCAGAAAATATGATTTGATTGATGTACAAGCAACCTTTGGTGTTTCGACGAAAAAAAGCTTTTGCTCTTCGAACACTTTTATTCCGTGATTAAAGCGCGCTTCAAGACCTGGCTTGCTTTCAATCTCGCGAATGAACTCTATGTGCTTTCGATTCTTCTTACGCCAGAAGTTCATTGAACAGCCCATCCAGTTCTATAGGTGCAAAGTAGTTAGGAGACATATACGATGAGTATTTAACATATGTGGCATAAAACAGCTCTTCGAGGCTCCTTGTATCGCCCAAGTAGTTGCTGCGCCGCGGAAACGGAAGCTCGTCTTTCGTCAAACCCCAACCAGCATAGAATGGCCCGCCAAACGTATGCACATCGCATCCATGTATCAGAGCTTCCATCCCCGCACCTGACGTCATTGTACATACTATAGGTTTGTAACTCAGAGCTTGGGTGATTGTCCCGTCTTCCGGGAGCAACGTGATATCGGCAATTTCCGAGGGCTGAGTGAGGTGCGTATCCGCAATAGCCTCTCGAAACATGACCTCTGGGTGTGGTTTGTAAACCACGACCCGCTCCGGATAGGCCTTCCGCACCGCAGACACCAGTTGAGCATTTGTTTTGATTTGCGGACTACCGAACTGAATACTCTGATCCAATTCTAGTTGTCCAACAACCAAACAAAAGTCGCCAATGCCATCAAGCTTTGAGATTTTTCTGTTTGGATCATCCCGCCCATATTTAGTTACGCCTTCTAGTCTCATCTTTTCGATAAGCTCTTTCGCCCTTTTGAATTCGCCTGAATCAGATTGCAGACGGGTTTCCAAAATGATTTTTTCCAAAACACTTGCCTTCGAATAATCAAAGTACAAGGCGTCTTCATCCGTGACGAGAGAATACCCTTGTTGGGAAACCTGATGCGGGCCAATAGATCTAACAAAGCCATCTTCGTGTCTGGAAACTTTGACAAAGTTGAACTGAGATGCAAGACGGGTCAACATTCCAGCGTCCCGATAACCCCAGGTCATCAGCGTTATAGGTTTACAATTTGGATCAAAACTCTTTCTAGAGATCACCTCTTCAATATCCTTCAAAATCGCTATGAGGTGTTTTTCTAGAACTTCGTCGTGCTGGGGCTTCAGATACGACATGAAGTGTATCCAGTCATTTGTATTCGTTGCAGAAATCAGCTTCTGCTCATGCTGCCAAAGCTTGAAGCCAATTCTGACTTTTTCATTTTTTGACAAAGCCAACATAAGCGATGCTTTAAGCTCATCACATTCTTGCTCTAAGCGTTTGGCATCCCTTTTCTCCATGCGCAGTGTCCGAAAGTCCACGGCGCGCAACGGTATGACATTTGGGTCATTGCGTGGCGGGATTGTCGAATAGGAGGTGTCGAGAATTGGATTGGGACCACCATATCTGATATCAGGAAGTGCTTTATTTGCGATGATACGCATAAAGTGCGGGTCTTTGGACCAATCTTTTGGCCAAGCCTTTATGATTGAGGCTAATGGTTTTACCCATTTAAAGTGAAGAATTCTCGGCGGCTGTATCGTGTTTCGATCAGTGTTCTTGTTCAACAAATCAGCGCCGGGTTTTACCCCGCCCGGCTGGTTCGTGAACATCTCACACTTTGCACCATTAACGTAACGCGTATGCTCAGTTACACGGAAATGACGGACTTCGAGTCCGGTCAAAGGTGCAGTAGCTAGGTACATTGAGCCAGAACCTGTCATCTCATAAGCTTGTTCAATTACTACATCGTACCCGTCGAGGTCGTTTTTAAGTGACCCAAACCGCGGGAGAGCAACCATATCCCCATCCCACTTTGAAACCCATTGGTAACGCGTGTGTGCGAGACACCAGTTGTAAAAGTAAGTCCTGCTGTTAGGGTCATTTGGGTTTTGCTTGTCATACCCGTCACCGTTTGGCCAGCTTCTATGGGGATAAAAGATGATGCGCAGGTGAGGTAGATTTAACCTCTGCAGGCGCTCGATGGTATCATCCAGTGTTGGCTGAACAAAACAATCAATCTCGTCATATACACCTGCCACTGATAGAATACTGTCTTCTATCCAATCGGCTTCGTCTTGCAGCCGGACCATTGCGCTAATACCAGGCCGTCTAGAAGAAATATCAGTTTTTGGAATCGAAGTGGGAAACCGTAAAATTGTCATTATTTTCAACCTATTGTGCGGGCGCTCTGTCGATCGGAGTGTGAGATATCACATTCATTACTACAAACCACGAAAAAATGTTTATTATGCTCGGGACCAGGGCGCCAGAGGTTTCCGCTGTGCGGTAAAGCGAATAACAGGAATAGACGCTCCCTTTCCACAATTATTGAAAGGACAGAGGCGAGGTGGTTCGGTCTGTCTGAACGGCGCTGTCAGACGAATTCGAACCAGTTTCAGTTTGCTGCCGAAACCGCGAACCTATCCGGAACTAAAGTTGACGCCATTCGCTAAGAGCGGCGGTGCGTGTCAGCTTGAAGGTGTCCCGGTTGATGAGCGATCTTTCTTGGTTGAATCGGTTGTAGACCGAAGAATGGAAGGAGGCGAACTTCTGCAAACTTCGCATGCACCTGAAAGGCTGCATCGCGCGATCACCTCGTCGAAATGGCAGGTGCGAGTTCTCGACTCGGTTGTTGAACCACTTGCCTGTTTGCTGTTTTTCGAATGCTCCCAATTCTCTGAGCGCGGCTCTGTATTAGGCGAAACAATCGGTGACGACGGTTTCCGCTTTGCCGCGTCACTTCATCAATTTCTTGAGGAATTTCAGTACTGCAGCTTTGTTTCGGCGTTTGGAGACAGCGGCGTCCACCACCTCGCCTTCATGATCTACGGCCCGCCAGAGGTAGTGCCGCTCGCCATTCACCTTCACGAAAACTTCATCCACTTGCCATTTCCATTTGGAGAACGCGCGCAGCTACTGAACACGCTTCCGTTTGATCTCAGCAGCAATCATCGGGCCAAACCTGTTCCCCCAATATCGGACAGTTTCGTGGCTTACGTCGATACCTCGCCCGTGCAGCAGATCTTCAACGTTCCGAAGCGAGGGCGTGACCTGAGCCCCAAGTTTCCTCTAGCCTTCGGAGAGTCCTTGGGTTTGGTTTGATGACCTTACGCGGCCAGTTTGTCCATGTTCATTCTCTCTGCAAATTCCATCGGCGTCAGGTTGCTCAACGCCGAATGTGGTCTTTGATAGTTGTAGTCCACCTGCAATTCTTCCAGCGTTTCACGGGCCTCGACCAGTGAGTTGAAGAGTGTTGCATTGAAGCATTCGTCGCGCAGCTTGCCGTTGAAGCTTTCGATGAACGCGTTCTGTGTTGGTTTTCCTGGCGCGATGCAATGCCAGTCGATACGGGTGTCCTGAAAACGCGGTCATTGAAGTCATCGTCAGACATCTGCAAGACGCCGCCGCGCACCAGGTACTGGCGCAGCCGGAGGCCGGGTCGGCGGAGGCGGTTCAGACTTCGGTTGCGGATTTAGTAACCCGGCTTCAACGCCAAGGCGCTCGAGTCGGCGCTGATATTCTGGCCAGTGGCGGAATCGCACCAGGTCAGATCGACCTCGAATTGAACCCCAAAACTCTGGCAAGCGCATTTGGCATTGCTGCGGACCATCTGCACCCGGATCTCACCCACATCACCGCATCTTTCGATCTGCGCCGCCGCGGTGTCGAGGCAAAAGTCGTCGCCGGCGACATGGCACCGCAACCCGATCCTCACCTCCGCTCCATGCTGATCCGCGCCCATGGCTGGGCCCGCGATCTGAAAGCCGGGGTTCAACTGATGGAGATTGCGCGGCGGGACCCCCCCCCCGGCGCCTTCATTCGCACCCGCGCTCAGCTCGCCTTTCTCTCCCGGAAGATTCAGGCCGCGATTCTCGATGGCACCCAGCCGCCCGAACTCACACTCAAGCGTCTGGTCAGCGTGACCCACCCATTTGACTGGATCAAACAGGAGCGTCTGTTCGGCTTTTGATAGCTTCAGATCCTGCGTCCCTGATACAGGGTTCGTCCTCCCTTATCCGGCGGAACAATTCCCTGTTCCCGCAAGAAAATTCTCTGTTCCACCTTTTAGGGAATTTGCAACATAAACCTCTGAAAAACATACAGTTCTAGCATGAGAAACGCCTGCATCTGAACTCGTGTCACTAAAATTCCCTGTAAATTGCCGGGTATCAGGGAAATACCGCCCAAAGCGACCCCGCCAAAATGCGGCGCTGATGCTGCGACCGGAATTGCGCTCTGAGTGTACGATCTGCTCCGTCTCTGATTGAAAGCGCATGCGCCAACGCGCGGGATTTGCGGAACAATTCCGGGTCAGAAAACGCAACTGAAGTGAGACAGGTATGGGTGGCCGGGAGACAGGGATTCGAACCAGTCTCAGTTTGCCACGGCAACCGCGAACCTATCCGGAGCAAAGCTGACGCCACTCGCTAAGAGCGGCGGCGCGGGTCAGCTTGAAGGTGTCTCGGCTGGTGAGCGATCTTTCCTGGTTGAAGCGGTTGTATACGGAGGAATGGACAGAGCCGAATTTATGCAAACTTCGCATGCGCCTGAAACGCTGCATCGCGCGTTCACGCCGTCGAAACGGCAAGTGCGAATTCTCAACCCGGTTATTGAGCCACCTGCCCGTCTGTTGTTTTTCGGTAGCGCCGAGCTCTCTGAGCGCGGCTCTGTTTGAGGTGAAGCGATCCGTGACGACGGTTTCCGCTTTATCGTGCCGCTTCACCAATTTCTTGAGGAATTTCAGTGCCGCCTGCTTGTTTCGGCGTTTGGCAACGTTTGTTTCCAACACTTCGCCCTCATGACCGATGGCCCGCCAGAGGTAGTGTCTCTTGCCATTCACCTTCACGAAAACCTCGTCCACGTGCCACTTCCATTTGGAAAATGCTCTCAATTGCTGAACACGCTTTCTTCGGATCTCAGCAGCAAACATTGGGCCGAACCTGTTCCACCAGTATCGGACAGTTTCGTGGCTCACGTCGATGCCTCGCTCATGCCGCAGATCTTCGACATTCCAAAGCGAGAGCGGGAAGCGGATGTACAGCATCACTGCAAGGCGAATGATCTCGGGGCTGGTTTTGATGTATTTGAAGGACGCAGGATTGGTCATGGGCAAAAGCTACGAAAGCCCCCTGCCCGCCTCAACCCAAGTTCTTCTGACACGACCGAAGTGGCGATTGCTGCTGTCAGAAAGTCCATTTTCTGGCTTAGCCGAGACCTGATCACGGTATCTCCGCGATCCAGGCCAAGTTTTCTTGCTTCTCTGACCAGAACCTCTTCACGAATTAGAGGTTCGTTCAGAATCTTCGTAAGGGCTCCTGCAAAACCCGAGCTTGCGCTCTCATTTCAATTGTTTTTTGCAAAGGATCCCACACCACGCAATCTTCACACCTATAGTGACTGCCCCGAGGTGAGTTCACCGTCTCGCTGTCCAAGTCCATGCCAAAATCATGTTACTCTGCGGGGGTGTACCAAATCGGGGAGGAATACGCGCGCTCCTGATGCGTTAGAACAGCATCTTGGGGCAACTCTGCGCCGAACCTCAGCTTGTCATAAAGAACCCAACGAGGAGTTGGGATTTCGATTGCCCGAACGTAGTAAAACGCCCTTGCGTTGGGGTCGAAATCCGGATCGGACCAAACCTTCACCAACTCGGCGGTGCCGATTGTGTTGGTCCAACTTGCCGTCTCCAGGTCCACGGTGTTTCCAACCGCGGGAACCTTGCCGTTTTCATCAGCCACGCGATCATCTGACCACGCGACATCGTAAACTTTTTCCCGCAAACCACCGTCCGGGTCGAGCCATCCCTTCACAACCTGAACGCGGTCGAGATTTGCACCAACCGGGTCGCGCAAGGCAGCAATCAGGAAGGACGGTGCCCCTTCACCTTCGCGAGGGCGCAAATCCGACCCCATGGGAACACCTTTGGTATAGCCAACATCTGCAAGGAACCGGGTCTCTACGTCTGTATCGCTAAAGTCCCAGCCGCCAAAGAATCTCAACCCGATCCGAGGTCCGGTCGTCGCGTAGGTTTCGCGCCGCTTGAATGCATCGAAGATCGCCGCGCGCGTGTTCTCGGTCGCCCAAACGGCTGTGTACCCTGACGCGACCAGAAGATCGCCGGGTATTTCACCAAGATCGTTGGCGATGAATGGGTGCTTGATACGAGAGGCCGATGGCTCAACGCTGACCGACTTGCCAAAAAAGTTGTCCTCTTCGGCCGTCGCCAGTGAAGTATGGCTGTCCGTAGCACCGCCCATGCCGAATTTGTAGGGGTTCACGCCGAACTTTTCTTCCAGCATCAAACCGCGCTTCAGCGCTTCTCGGGCATATTCTCCGGCCAACATATCCTCTGTCTTAAGCTCGGTGATATCGAGATTGCCGACGTCCCAGTTTTCATAGTCTGCAAACTCATCATCCGGGCTCAGGAACGGGTGCGCTTCGCCGTCACCCTTGATCTGCGTGACTTCATAATGCGGCTCCCATTTCGCACGAGCAGCCACGTATTCTTCGTCGACCTTACCGCCGTGGTATGTGTCTTCGGTCGGAAACATCCATCCATTTGACAAGTTTCCGTTATGGGCAAAGGCAACAGCACGACCCCCGGTCTTCTCCTGATATTCTTCCAGCCAGGCATAGAGCGCTTTTGGATCTGTGTCGCCGTATGGCGGTTGCGTGACCGGGGGGACCATCTGGAGCGCTCTGATCGGCCCGTCCCGCAACATAACGTTCCGGTGTAGGTTGAACCCCTTCGGGACAGAGGTCCACTCGAACCCTATAAAGGCCGTAAAACTCCCAGGGTCGTTGTGCCGCTCTGCCGCGAGCACAATGTGTTCCCAGGTAAACGCAAAGGCGTCGGCACCAGGGCTGTAAGACTCAAGCAGGATTTCCGGCAGGGTCATTTGAGAGAAATTTGTAATGATATCAAAGGCGGTCTTTCCGGCTTCTTCACCGCCAGCTTTATACCCTTCGTACCACTCCAGACCTTTAGGGTCGGAAATGACGCCCGGCTTGCCGGCTTGCAGATCCGGAGCGAACCCCATCAGATCAGTGTGATCCGTCAAGACCATCCAGTCCAATGGTCGCCCCAGTCTGACGGGTTGGCCTGTCGAGGAGATGACCTGTTCACCCTTTGCAAAGCGCCATGCATCGTCCGGCAGCAACGTGTTTCCAAAAGCGCCGGCGTCCAGAGAAAGCCCCGTGTGAAGATGGGTATCACCCCATAACGGCCGCTCTGGGAAACTGCGTTGTGCATATGGGGAGTAGGGTTGTTCCAGGAACAAGCCTTCAGCTGCCTCTTCGCTTGGCACGGCATCTGAAAAAGCAGAAGCTGGCGCAATCACCAGCGAGAAAATAAGGGGGGAAACCCGGTACATATTGACCTCCCACATCAACAATACGGTTCGAAACAGGGCTCTTGTTGGCTCATTAATATTCGATTTTCTTTATATCATAATGCGTCGACTTCAGTAAAAAGTTTTTTCCGACGATGTTCATTAAACCATCGGGTGCTGCCAGACGAATTCCAACCAATCTCCACAAGGACAGGATGGCCGCCCCTTACGCCTCGCAGAGGCCACGCCACTCAGTGACAGCAGCAGCACGGTTCATCTTGAAGTCGGATCTGGAGGAGAGGCTGCGCTCCGAAGTAAAAAGGTTGTAGATCGAGGCTTGAACTGCGGCGAATTTCTGTAAACTTCGCATGCGCCTGAACCGTTGCATCGCGCGTTCGCGTCGTCGGAAAGGCAGGTGCGAATTCTCGACACGGTTGTTGAGCCACCTGCCCGTCCTTTGGTTTTCGAGAGCACCCATTTCTCTGAGCGCAGCCTTGTAGGATGCGAAGCGATCTGTGACGATCTCTTCGGCGTAACCGTGCCGCTTCAAAAATTTCTTGAGTATTTTAGTGATTTAGCTTTGTTTCTGCGTTTGATGACAACGGCCTCAAGCACTTCACCTTCGTGATCAACAGCCCGCCAGAGATAGTGGCGTTTACCATTCACCTTCACGAAAACCTCTTCAACGGGCCACCTCGATTTTGAAAAGGCTCAGAGTTGCTGAACCCGTTTTCTTCGGATCTCTGATGCAAACATCGGGCCAAACCTGTTCCGCCAGCATCGGACAGCTTCATGGCTCCCGTCGACGCCGCGCTCGTGCAGCAGGTCTTCGACATTCCGAAGCGAGAGCGGGAAACGGATGTAAAGCATCACCGCAAAGTGGATGATCGCGGGGCTGGTTTGAAGTATTTGAAAGAGGCGGGACTGGTCATTCCCAGACGCTACGAAACCGCCCTGCCCCGCTCAAGCAAAGTTCTTCTGAAAAGACCCGCCGGTAAGCTCAGGTATCCTTCAAAACCATTCTTTAACTACCGTGAAGGATCTCGGCAATTCTCTTCACCTTACCTGATGCGGCTGGTTTAAGTTCCTGCTATCTTTTTACTTTGCATGCGATCCTTTCATGTGCCGCTTGCCATCAGACTCTCGCCTTTTCGAACGCAGCCCATGCGGTCTCAAAGGTTTCGAAATCAAACCCGGATTGGCGTGCAGCATCCAGAACGATACGCTCTGTCACCAGCAGCTTTCGGATTGCCGCTTCCAGATGTACGATGGCATCCTCTGGTATTACCAGTGCTCCATGACGGTCAGCGTGTACCAAATCACCTGGGCTTACAGTTAGGCCAAACACGGAAACCCGTGTATCAATCTCGCGTATGTGGACGAAACCATGGCTCGGTCCTATGGAACCGGCGACCACCGGAAACCCATCGGGTAAGTCGCCAAGATCGCGCATCACGCCATTGGTTACGACCCCCGACATCCCGAACCCTTTGTGGACCGACGTGTTGATTTCGCCCCAATAGGCGCCGATACAGTCCGGGTAGTCTACATCCTCAATTACAGCGACAGATGGCTCCGGGGCCTCAGCCATATATTTGTAATAGGCCATGCGGCGCGCCCGGATCACATCTGCTGGCTCGGTTGGTGGGTTAAGGGCGGCGATTTTACCGGTGCGCGCATAGCCAACAATTGCTGGCTCATCAGGGGCAGAGCATTGCATGGTTCCCCGGGTGAACTGATCAAAGCCTCGTTTGCCCTGCGCCACTTCGATGGCGTTGCAGACGGTGGGGGTGTCGACCTTGCGAAGCAGTGACAGAAGCGATGGGGTCATGTGTCCTCCAGCCAGCGGATCAGCGCCGCCGTGGTTTCTTGTGGTTGTTCCAGCGTGGGCAGGTGTCCTGCGTCTTCAATGACGGTCAGCACGCTGTCTGGCAGAAGCTTGTGCATAAGCTGGTGGCGTTCGACGGGGCAAAGACCGTCGGCACGCCCGCACAGAACCAGCGCTTTTCCAGTATAGGCCGACAGGGTCGATTGTTGGTCGGGACGATCCATCAGGGCTTGCGACTGGCGCAGAAAGACGTCTGGCCCCAGATCCGTGGCCATAGCCATGCACAGGTCCAGAATAGCGCCCTGTCGCGGACCATCTGCCAGATAGTTGGGTTTCATCTCATCACGCATCACCTGCCGCAAGCGCCCGTTGCGCACGGCGGCCATCTGCGGCACACGGCGCGCTTTGACCTCAGACGCTTCTGCCAGTGGGTTGGTATCCAGCAAAGCAAGCCGTTCCACTCGATCCGAGGCCTGACGCAGCACTTCCATCGCAACAATCCCACCCATCGACAGCCCCGCCAAAGCGAAGCGCGGAGGGGCGTTGTTCAAAATCTCGGCGGCCATGGCCCCGACGCTGTCCTGCCGACTTAGCGGAAAGCTCATCAACGGCACCCTGTTTGAGAATGCGTCGATCTGCGGACCAAAAAGGCGCGCATCGCACATCATACCGGGCAACAAGATTAAAGGCGTCATGACGCGGCCAGCTTTGCCCCGGCCGACAGCGCCGCCAACTTGGCGTAGGCGATCTGCGGATCGACCGTCCCGAAGCCCGCGAAGGTGCCGAAACCGCAATCGCTGCCTGCAATTACCCGATCCGCCCCAACGATCCCCGAGAACCGGTCGATGCGCTGCGCCACAAGCTCGGGGTGTTCGATGAAGTTGGTGGTGGTGTCAACAACGCCGGGCACCAGCACCGTGTCATCGGGTATCTCATTTTTCCGGTCGCGGAACACAGTCCATTCATGAGCGTGTCGCGGGTTCGAGGTTTCAAATAGCACATAGCGCGACTTGGTCGCCATCAGGGTCGAAAACACCTTGTCCATCGCAATGTCACAACAATGCGGACCCTCGTAATTGCCCCAACAGATATGCACGCGCACACGGTCTTGCGGGACGTTCTGCAACGCATGATTCAGGGCCTCGACATGCATATTGGCAATCTTCACGAACGCGTCATCCGACAGATCGGTGAACAGCATATGCCGTGACAGGGCCAGATCGGGGCAATCCAGTTGCAGGTCCAGACCTGCGGCCACGATTGTTTCGTATTCCTCTTTCATGGCATCAGCCAGCGCGGCCAGATACGCCTCGCGCGTTGGGTAGTGGTCATTCTGCAGAAACAGTGAAATCACGCCCGGCGACGCGGCATTCATGAAGCCTCGGTCGATCCCGTGCTGGGACATCGCCGCCTTGAGGTTGGCGATGTCCTTCTGCAACTCGCCCTGTCCTTTCGAACGCACCTCGCCCGTGCACATGGGCCTTGCATATTGCGGGGTACCGCCATCATCGGCCAGTCGTTGCAAAAAGCTGGGAAACATCTTCAGATCCGCAGGTGCATTGCGCGGGCTGTCGCCGGAAAAGCCCGTGTAGCGATCCTTGACATAAGTCGCGTAGGAAATCTTCGAGGTCTCGCCGTCGCTGACGATATCCACCCCGGCTTCGACCTGCTTGCGCACCGTCTCGGACACCGCTTCGGTCATGCAGGCATCAAAGGCTGCGGCATCGTAGGGCTTGCCGTTTTCACGGGCGAAAATGTAGTCCACCACGTCCTGCGAGCGGGGCAGAGATCCAACATGCGTGGTCTTTACGGTCATCGGGACCTCCTTAGATTTTGCGAGCCATCAGGATTGTGTGGCTTTGGGTTTCAGGGTCTTCGGCAAGAAACCCGGTCAATTGCAGCCCGTTCTGTTCAAGGCAAACAGCATAACCTGCCGGAGACAGCGACGCGTGATAGACACGTTCCGATCCAACCGTGCCACTGTCCTCTCCTGCGCGGGGACCGACGGTCAGCATCAGCATTCCACCGGGTCGCAAATGACGGGACATGCGGGCGATGCAATCCCTTTGTTCATCCGCTGTCAGATGGAAAAAGCTGTTCCAGGCAATGATGCCGTCGAAGGTCTGATCCAGTTCGAAAGCGCGCATATCGCCATGACGCCAATCCCCATCGGGCCATCGGGTTCGGGCAATGGCCAGCATCGCCTCGGAGAAATCAACACCTGTGACGTCAAACTCTTCGGCCTTGAACCACCGAGCAATGGGATCACCCGTGCCGCAGCCCAGATCCAAAACGTGATCGCCGGGCTTCAGGCTGGCGGTGAAGCGCGCCAGCCAGCGCGCTTCGAACAAGGCCTTTGAACGGCGCTTGTCATAGTCGGTCGCCTGCCGTTCATAAATGGCATGGGTGTCGTTAGGGTCTGCGGTCATCCTGTCCAGGTCGCTCCGGCCGGGTCATCGGTTGCGGTAATCCGGTACAGACCCGCCTGCCCGGTCATCGAGGGTTCAACGCTATAGCGTTCCCCCGGCAGAACCAAAGCGGTATCGCCGGCGGACAGGGTGGTTTCAAACCCGTCGACCGAGACGCGCCAATGCCCGCTGGCCGGCATCAGGACGACCGGTTTTTTGGCCAACAGCGGGTCCGTCACGCAAGAGCCGCGCCCAAGGAAATCAACATCGAACCCCGGCTTGTCTTTGATCAGCGCATCCTCTCCGATCACCTTCGCCGGTTTGTGGGCCGACAGCGCCATCAAATCCCAGTAGCGGGCAACGTATTTGCCCACCACATCTTCGACCGGAACCTCGGGATAGGCTTTCAACTCGTCCTCGGTCAGCAGGGGCATCGGGCGCACGTTATGGGGCAGTTCCTGACCCTTCTTGCTGTCGTAAAGCACACCATTGTCGCCCAGCATCAACCCATGCGCCTGCGCGTCTTCGATGACCTGCGGCGCCCATGTGACCCCACCCCCGGCATCGTCTCCGCCCAGGATCGACATGATCATGCCGTAGTCCTGACCGACATTCTCGAACCCGCGGAAGATACCGGTGGGAATGTTGAAGATATCGCCTTCCTCGGCAATGAACTCACCTGCAGTGCCATAGCGACCCCAGAAGAACCGCCAGCGGCCCTTGGCGACAAAGAACACCTCGGCCGTGGTGTGGCTGTGCAGAGAGTTCCGGCATTTCGGCGGCTGGCCCGCAGCGCCGATGTTAAAGCCGATCTTGTCGGTGATGTGGACGTGTTGGTCGGGCGACTCCGAGACGCCGCCGCCGATGATGGTGAAGTTTTCCTTCTGATCGCTGCCCGGCGTATGGGCGTCGATAAAGGCGGTTTTGCAGGGCTGCAGCTCGCCGTAGCGGACGATGCGTTGTTGATTTGTGCTCATGATGGTCTCCTTGAAAATGGGGGTGATGGGATCAATCCCGTCCCCCGGGAGGTCGGTTGTTCAAACGCCGCGCGCGCAGCGAGGCGCGATGCGTGTGAAAGCGCCGCGCCGCCTGACTGGCGTTCAGGGAGAGGCCCATCGCAGCCACTCAGCCCTCCTGTTCCTTTAGCAGGATCTGTTTCCAGACCGAGGTCTCGTCGAAAAGGGTGTATTCCCGACGCAGCTGCGGCTGGCCGGTGATCAACTCGCCGAACTCGCCGTGGCTGATGCCCAGAACATAGACCTGCGCACCGGTTGGCGCGCCAAAGACACCCCAGCCATCATGCTCGCCCCAAAGGCACCAGCGGATCGCGGCGCGAGGGGGCATATTCGGATCGTCGCGGCCAATCTGGTGTTCGATCTTGAATTCGGCGTTTGGGAAGCTGGCGCGCAGTCCCATCCAGAACCGATCCACTGAGTCCCAGCCATGGCCGGTGACCCCGCCTACATACTCGGACTGAACAGCGCGATCATATTCGGTTTCGATTGCGCCCATATCGGCATTCATGATCCGGGTCAGGATATCGGCGTAACGCTGCCCCCATTCATTGTCGTTGCCGGTGCCCGTGTAGGGGCCGGGCTGGTCGATCTCGGGCGTCAGCGGTTTGACGCAGTTCTCAGGTCCACCTTCGCGCGCGATCAGATCGGCGGCGTATTCTTTGGGGTCCCAACCCATCTGACGCACGATCGCGCCCTGATCGCGGATCAGCCATTCGTCGTTGATCTGATTGTCGATGGCGTGGCAGTCGGCGAGAATCCGATAGCGTAATTTGGTTCCGGTCGCTTTACCATAAACACCCTCGGCCAAATGTGTCGCGGTCGAGATGATCCGATGAGAGCTTAGCATTCCTTCTTCCGGCGTACCGGACCAGATTACATCCTCGCCCAGCAATTGGCGGTCGGGAAATTCGGCCAGCGTCGCCATGGTCGCGCCGATAACATTCTGGTTGCCCAGCACCACAGACCCGGGCGAGCGCACGACGATATCCTTGCCGTAATACTCGTGCAGGTTCGCAATGCCGCGATCTTCCCAGATTTCTTTGGTGATCCCGATGATGTAGTCCGGGAAATCCCGGAATTTCGGATCAAAGCCCTTCATGTCTCAGTCCTTTGCGGTTTCCACCCCTTCGGCAGCCGCGCCGAGGTGCGCACGATCAGCGGCCCGTCAATGGCCACTTTGCGCGGTTCGGCCGTGGCCGGGTTGTCGATATGGTCAAGCAATGCAGTGACGGTTTCAGCCACCATCAGGTTCGCGCGCTGGCGGATTGTCGTCAGGTTATAGGCAGGCCACCCGGCGGGCGGCACATCGTCATAGCCGATGACCGAGACATCCTCGGGCACACGCAGGCCAAGTTCGAAACGGATCACGTCCATCACGGCCAAAGCCATGTGATCATTAGCCACGAATACCGCGTCGGGCCGTTTGCCGGGCGCCACATCAAACATCCGGCGGGCGGCGGTGCGGGCGTTCTCGGTGTGGAAATCTCCGACCTCATGGGCGAACACATCCTGCCCGCCTTCGGCCAGTACCGCGCGGAAGCCTGCCTCGCGGTCGCGCTGCGTCGAGGCACCCTGCCAACCCGCGATATAGGCGATGCGCTTATGCCCTCCGGCCAGTAGAAACTCGGCCACTTTGCGCCCGCCCGCATAGTTGTCCGAGGCCACCGTGGTGATCCCGTCAAGATCCTGCGTACGGTTGAACAATACCACCGGAACGCCGGCCTGCTGGCAGCGCGTTGCGATATCCGACGACATCGGAACCGAAGCCAGAATGACCCCATCGACCTGATAATCCAGAATCTCGTCCATCACGTCGTCAATATTCCCGGCCGAGCGGGAGGCCATGAAAATCAGCACGTGATAGCCTTGTTCTTGCAGCGCATTGGAAAGCTTCTCCAACGCCTCAGGGTAGAAGTAATTCTCGAGATACCCCACCACCAGACCGATGATCCTGCTTTTGCCCGACACCATAGCGCGGGCCAGAACATTGGGTCTGTACCCCAGTTCGGCGGCGGCTTTGCGCACTTTGTCTTCGGTCTTTTTACTGACCGAGGCACCGGGCGTGAACACCCGGCTGACCGCCGACTGGCTGACACCGGCCAGTTGCGCAACCTGCAAGGATGTGACTTTTTCAGCCATCAGTCCGCCGTCCATCCGCCGTCAATCAGCATAGAAGTGCCCGTCACCAGCGCCGAGGCGTCCGAGGCCAGATAGGTGACGACCCCCATGATGTCTTCGACCTCGCCCACGCGGTCGAGCTTGATCTTGTCCATGATCCATGCGGCGCGTTCTGGGTTTTCGAAGGTGGCCTGCGTCAGCGGCGTGCGGATGAACGTCGGGCAGACCGTGTTGATGCGGATGCGCTGTTTGCCCCATTCGATCGCCATCGCTTTGACCATGCCCTCGAGCCCGTGTTTCGTTGCGCAATAGAGCGCCCGGTCCACACCGCCCACATGGCCCATTTGGCTTGAGATATGGATAATCGACCCCGGCCGCCCTGCCGCCAGCAGCGCCTTGGCCGCATAAGACGACAGGAAATAGGCCGACCGCAGATTGATATCGGTCACCGCGTCGAAATCTTCGGGCGTGGTGTCGATTGCCGGGCCGTGGCGGGCGGTTCCGGCAGAATTGACCACCACGTCAAAAGCACGGACGTCGAACAGCTGTTTCAGCGCCTGCAAGTCACCCTGATCCACCACCACAGCCTCGGCCGACCAGCCCTGCGCCTGCAGCGCGGCGACGGTCTCAGCCAGTCTATCCGCCCCGCGCGCAGCACAAACCACATGCGCTCCGGCTTCGGCCAGCGCAACGGCGCAACCCTGACCGATACCCGACGAGGCACCGGTAACCAGCGCGGTTTTGCCGCGTAGCGAAAACGAGGGGGTGCGGGGCAGGTCAGTCATCAGCTCATTCCATCCGGTATTTCAATTCGGCCCATATTCCGGGCCTTGTTGAATTCCCGCAGACGGGCGAACACGTCAACTCCCAGTTGGCGATACGCGTCCAGAAGATCGACCAGAACCCAGTTTTCGCGAATGAGACCATTCTCGAGCCGCCAGAAATCCAGGCTGCGCATCGTGATCCGCTGGCCCGAGTGCGCAATCCCCATCCAGCCGTCATGGGTTACGGTCTGGATCATGTTCGGCCAGCCGGTGACGGCGGCATAATCACCGTCGCCGAAGAAGTGATAGGTGATGTCATCCACATACTTCCCGCGATCCGGCATCCCGTTCAGAAACGGAATCTGGTGCCAGTTGCGAAACCCAGCAAAGCCGCGCCCGGTTCCAATCCCGGCGGGGCCGTACCAGTTCATGCGGGGATGCCAGAACTTCTCCATCTCCATCACCTCTGGCCCGCCTTCCGAGGGGTGTTTCTTGAGGTGATCCAGCATGTCGATGATGTGTTGGCGTGTCTCTTGGCCTTTGGCGGCATCATATGGCCCCGGAACCAGACCATCCTGCGTCGCGGGGCCCGGCACATGCCATTCGTGGCCAAGGCTGGGGACCATGGGCCAGGCATTGGCCTGCATCATCACTTCGGGGATGTCCCACAGCGCCTGCATCTCGACGATCTTGCCGTCGCGGAAGCGATAGAATTCATGGAACCGCATCGTCACCTGATGGCCGGTCGGCGGGATATCCAGCCACGGCCCGGTGAAGGTGCCGGTATAATAGCCGCCGCAACCGACCCAATCCGCACCGTGCCCATCCGGCCCGGCCATCACGATATAGTCGCGCCGCTCCAAGTCAGGCCATGCGTCCAGCAGGCCCTTGTAAGCGGTATCGTAAAAGGCATCGCTGCCGGTGCTGTCGCCAAACGGGTGGCACAAACGAAACGTGGTATCCGGCGCGCTGGCAGCATCCAATGCCTTACGAACCCCGTCCTCGGAAAAGTCATACATCGCACACCGCATCGGTGCGATCAGCATCTTGTGATGGCTATGACGATCCGTTTTCATCTTTTCCCAAATACTCTGGGGGAGGCTGAAAGCCGGGGGCAAAGCCCCCTACTCTGCGACGTCCCGATAGGGGGCGGCCTCGCCATAGGGGACGTTGATCCCGCCATAACGGCGGACGCGGACATTACATTGCTCGGCATGGCCCACGAAGCCTTCCAGCATACACAGGCGCGAGCCGTATTCGCCAACCAGCGTCGCCGCCTCATCGGTCAGAACTTTCTGATAGCTGTGTGTTTTCAGGTACTTACCCACCCAAAGACCGCCGGTATAGCGCCCGGCCTTTTTGGTCGGCAGTGTGTGGTTGGTGCCAATCACCTTGTCCCCGTTCGACACATTGGTGCGCGGGCCAAGGAACAACGCGCCGTAGCAAGTCATGTTCTCAAGGAACCAGTCATCGCGGTCGGTCATCACCTGCACATGCTCGGAGGCGATGTCGTCGGCGACTTTCAGCATCTCGTCATAGGTGTCACAGACAACCACCTCGCCATACTCGGCCCAAGACACTTTCGCAGTATCGGCGGTTGGCAGGATGCCCAGCAGGCGGTCGACCTCGGTCAGAGTATCTTCGGCCAGTTTGCGCGAATTGGTCAACAACACGCAGGGGCTGTTATAGCCATGCTCGGCCTGCCCCAGCAGGTCGGTGGCGCAAAGCTCCGCATCTGCTGCGGTCTCATCGGCGATCACCATGGTCTCGGTCGGGCCAGCAAACAGGTCGATGCCCACACGGCCAAAGAGCTGGCGTTTGGCTTCGGCCACAAACGCGTTGCCGGGGCCAACCAGCATGTGGACGGGATCAATGGTTTCGGTCCCCAGCGCCATCGCGCCGATGGCCTGAATGCCGCCCATCACATAGATCTCATGCGCGCCGCCCAGATGCATGGCGGCGATCACCGCCGGGTTCGGTTTGCCCTGAAACGGAGGTGTGCAGGCGATGATACGCGGAACGCCAGCCACGCTGGCCGTCGCCACCGACATATGAGCCGAGGCCACCATGGGAAACTTTCCGCCGGGCACATAACAGCCCACAGATTGCACGGGGATGTTCTTGTGGCCCAGAATGACTCCGGGCAGGGTTTCAACCTCGATATCCAGCATCGAGTCCCGCTGCGCCTGCGCAAAGTTGCGCACCTGTTCCTGCGCGAATTTGATATCGTCCAGTTCCCGATCAGTCAGTTGCCCGATCAATTCGTCAATCTGCTCCTGTGACAGGCGGAACGAGACGGGCGAATAGTTGTCGAACTTCTCGCTCAGCTCGCGCACGGCGGCGTCACCGCGGGTTTCGATGTCTTTCAGCGTGGCTTCGACCACGGCGCGGGTCTTGGCGTCGTCCTCAGCCCGGTCAGCGTCGGACTTGCCGCGTTTGAGATACTCGATTGCCATCATCCTGATCCTTACTTGTCGGGGCGGGGCGCGGTTTTCTCACCCCGGTCATAGGCTTCCCAGCCCTCACCGTTGAACAGATCGACCCCCAGCTGCGCGGCCACATGGGCGAAATCCACGTTCACCCAGTTGTCGACGATCTTGCCATCGACCACTTTCCAGAAATCCATATAACGGATTTCAACCCGTTTGCCGGTGGGGGCGATGCCCAGAAACTCGCCGGAATGGGTGGTCTCTTGCCGGCCAAAGGCGGCGGCCCATTCGCCCATGTAAAGACGCGCCTCATCAATGCAGGTTTTGTCCGAAAACGCCGCCTGAAACGGGCGCTGCCAGTTGTCCTGAAACTCTTTCAGGCCGGTTTTGGTGCCGCAACCCTGATTGCCCATCCAGCGGAAACCCTTTGAGAAGAACTCGCCGATATCGTCAATACGGTGGTCGTTCAGACCGTCCACCATGGTTTCGATCACGCGGCGGGTTTCATCCGTTTTGGACATATCCGTATCGCGTGTCAGAACGGCTTGTTCCGGGCGAGAACCCTTCATTTCTTTATCCTTTTACTGCGCCAGCGGTCAGACCGCTTACGATTTGGCGTTGGAAGATCATCACAAGGAAGAACAGCGGGGCGATGATCGACACCGCAGCGGCCACGGCGACCACCTGATCGGTCGTCGTTGTCTCGCGGTTGAACATGCCCGCAATGGCGGGGACCATCGTCTGGTTCTGCGCATCAAGCAGCAGTGAGGTCACAAGAAAGTCGTTATAAGCCAGCAGGAAGCTGAACAGCCCGGTCGTGATCACCCCCGGCCACATCACCGGCATGATCACGCGGCGGAAGGCCTGAAAGTGGTTACAGCCATCGACCCGTGCGGCCTCGTCCAGTTCGGCCGGGATGTTCTGGAAGAACGAGCGCAGCATCCAGATCGTGAACGGCTGATTGATCGCCACCAATACCGCGATCACGGCGAAAGGCTTGCCATAAAGCGTCGGCGCGTTCTCACCCAGAATTGGTGCCAGCCATTCGGCTGAGTTGATGAAGACCGGCAGATAGCCCGCCACCAGAACCGAATGGGGCAGCGCGCGGAAGATAAGCGCGATCAGCAAGATCCAGAAGGCCAGTGTCGAGCCCGACCGCGCCAGTCCATAACCCGCCAGAGTTCCCACTGTCAGCGACACGGTCACAACCCCGGCGGTCACGATCAGCGAGTTTTTGAAATTGTTTGAAAAACCCCGGTCAACCCAGACGGTCTTGTAATGCTCGGTCGTCATGCCCAACACATCGCGACCCAAGGGGCCGAAGAGCGGGTTCAACACATTCAGAACCGCCGGCAAGACCACAAAGAACACCAGAAGGAAGGCGATCAGCGCGACCAGTACTCCGACCACCCAGCCGAACCATGCCTGACCCGGCGCGGTGTATTCCTTGATCTTCGCGGGCAGTACTTTGGTCACGAGCATCGCCGCGCCCCAGATCACCGCGATGCCTAGGATGATATCCAGAATCGAAAGCCCATTCCCTGTGGCCAGCGTTGCCGGGCCAAAGATCACGTTCAAGGCGTTGCTGTCATAGGCGTCCACCGGGGATTTGACGCTCATGATTGCGATCCAGACGATCGGGAAAGCGGCAACAAGGCACCAAAACGCCAGGAAGATGTTCGAGGTCAGCCGTAGGCTGAGAGGTTGGCGAAGCGCGCGCGAGGACATATCAGTGGCCTCCTTTATGGTCGCGCCAGGTGCGGCGCAGCGGCAGGATCAACAGAAGCACGATCCCGATCATGGTCAGCATCGCGCTGGCCGAAGCCCGGCTGATCGACCGGTTGCCCGCCTGATCCGGCACGAGGAAGTCGAAGGTCAGCCATTGCAACGAGATGACGTAAGCTTGGCTCGAGAAACCGACGATCTCTTCGAAGACCCTGTAGGCGTCCATCAGGTGGATCATCGAGACAAAAATGATCAGCGGCATCAGATGCGGAATGACGATGTATTTCATGCGCTGCCAGCGGGTCGCCCCGTCGATCACGGCACTTTCCAGACTGTCCTGATTGACGGTCTGGAGCCCGGCATAGAACACCACGGCCGCAAACGGGGCCACATGCCAGACGCGGTAGAACATCATCAGCACTTCAATCGTCCACGCCTGCGCAAACAGTGCGATGTCGCGGTTCAGCCACCATTCCAGCAGCGCCGTCAGGATGCCGTCCCCACGGAACAGCCAGTTGATCGACAGCGCGCCGATCACCGGCGTAATGATGAAGGGCAGCAGCGAGATAAAGATCACCGGCCCGCGGATTGACCGCGCGGCGTTGTTGATCAGAACTGCGATGCCCAGCCCGAACCCGATGACCAGAGGCAGCGTGATCAGCGTGAATGTCAGCGTGAACCGCAGCGCCTTCCAGAAGTTGATCGTGGACAGGACCGACCAATTGCCCTCGGTGATCGCACGCCACGCCCGCTCGGGCTCCAGCACGTTGCGATAGCTTTGCAGGCCGACATATTCGGTCTGGGTGATCACCTCGCCATGCTCATCCAGCTTGGGTTGCGATTTTTCTTCGGTGACGCAAGTCTGGGTCAGGAAGCCGGGGGTGCAGGTCTCGACCTCGACCGTCTCGTAGACGGGTTGGGTGATGTAAAAGCTTTGCTTGAACACGCTCACCAGTGGGAACGCGATAAAGAGAAGCATCATAAAGACAGAGGGGCCAACAAAGGCGGCAAATGTCCGGAAATTCATGGCTCTGCCTTTCTCATGGTTCTCGGGTGGGGAGTTAGGGAGGGCGCGGGGCCCTCCCCAGAGAGGATCAGTTGCTGATCAGACCAGCCTCTTTCGCGGCGGTGATATAGTCCGCCTCGATATCGGCCAGTGCGGTCTGCGCGTCCTTGGCCCCGGTCAGGTAATCGGCCAGACCATTGCCCAACGCGCTGTGCAGCACACCCATTGCAGCGCTGGCCGGGTAGGCCCCCGCACCGTTTTCCGCCGAGGCAGCGGCGCCAGCGGCCAGTTCGCCGGGTTGGTAAGCAGCGTTCAGCCAGACGGCAGTGTCATTGTTGGCGCTGACCATGTCACCGTCGATCCCTTCCATGACCAGACGGAAGGCGGCGTCGGCCTCCTCGTCGCTCATGTTCGAGGCCAGAACGATGCCGTCCCACCAGATCGTGGTCGAGGGGCGTTCGGATCCCATCGGGGCCGAGGCCATTGTGACCTTGCCGACCACCTGGCTTTCGGCCTCGTCATTCATGGCAGCGGCGCGGCTGGCCCACAGGTTCGCCATGGCGATCTTGCCCTGCTGGAACTGCTGCTGAACATAGGTTGAATCGGACACGAGGTATTCGGGATCCATGAACTCGGTCATGGCCTTCATCGTCTCAAGCGCTTTGACGCCCTTTTCATTGTTGATCGCAGGCATGTTGCCTTCGCCGATGAACGTGCCGCCTTCGCCCATATACATGTTGACGAATTCCTGGGCGAGGTTCCAACCGGTTTTGAAGGTGCCGCCGATGGGGTATTCCATCACGCCGGCCTCCTTGATCTTGGCGGCGGCGGCCAGAACGTCATCATAGGTTTTGGGCTCTTCAATGCCCAGCTCGGCCAGAACGTCCGAACGGTACATCAGGTGCTGCGCGTTCACCATCATGGCGATCGCCATTACCTGACCGTCCACCTTGATCAGCTGGTTGGGCAGCAGGTCTTGCCCGTATTTCGCAACCAGATCATCCAGCGGACGGATCGTGCCCGCGTTCAGCAGCGGGATCATGGTTTCGTTCGCAACGCCCCCGATCTGGTAGAGCGACGGGTTGGCAGCGAATGCTTCGGGCTGCTTCTCGCGGAATTCCTGGTCCAGCGAGGCACTGAAATTGCCGCATTCGGCCATTGCATCCGTTACCGCTTTCCATGCCTCGAACCCCGCCGATAGCGATTTCAGCGGCACTTCGTTTTCATAGGAACAGGCTGCTGATGCACCGCTTGCTGCGATGGCCATGGCGCCTGCCATTAGGATTGTCTTGAGTTTCATGCGTTTCTCCCTGTCAGGATGGGTCCGTCGTCGACGCCCGGACCGCTGTTGTGCCCCTATGGGCTGTCGTTGGGGGTTACTCCCCGATCCGCGCACCGCTTCCAGCTTCGAAGAGGTGACAGATTTCTGTTGGCACCGAGAACGAGACATCATCTCCGATCTCGGCGCGGAAGGCTTTGTCAGCCTTGACCGAGACCAATGCCCCGCCGACCCGGACCGATATCATGGTGGCATCCCCCAGCAGTTCCAGCGTGTAGATCGGTGCGGTGATCTGGCCTGCGCCTTCGGCAAGGCTGGCATCTTCGGCCCTGAAGCCCAGCGTCATCGGGCCGTTCGGCGCATCGACCGGAATTTCGACATGCTCGGCGCGGAACACACCACCCGACACCTCACCGTCCATCAGGTTCATGGCGGGCGAGCCGATAAAGCTGGCCACAAACGTGTTCGCCGGACGGTCATAGATCTCGGTCGGGCTGCCGACCTGCTGAACCACGCCCTGTTTCATAACGACCACGCGGTCGGCCAGCGTCATCGCCTCGATCTGATCGTGGGTCACATAGATCGTCGTTACTGCCAGTTCGTGGCTCAGGTTCTTGATCTGCGCCCGGGTCGAGACGCGCAGCTTGGCGTCGAGGTTCGACAGAGGCTCGTCCATCAGGAACACGTTCGGCTCACGCACGATAGCGCGGGCCAGCGCCACGCGCTGCCGCTGCCCGCCAGACAGTTCAGCGGGTTTGCGATGCAGGAAATCGTCCAGCTCGACCATGGCGCTCGCGCGGCGGACCTTGTCGTCATGGGTCGCCGGGTCGATGCCACGCACTTTGAGCGGGAAGCGGATGTTTTCATAGACGTTCATGTTGGGATAGAGCGCATAGCTTTGGAACACCATCGCCACATCGCGGTCCTTGGGTTCCAGATCGTTGACAACGTTGCCGTCGATCAGAATGTCGCCCTCGGTCACATCCTCCAGCCCTGCAATCATCCGCATGGTGGTGGTCTTGCCGCAACCCGATGGCCCAAGCAGCACCAGAAACTCGCGATCCGCGATTGTCAGGTCGAAATTATGCACCCCAACAAACGCACCCCATCGCTTGCCGACGTTCCGCAACTGAATTTCCGCCATGGTGCCCCCAACAAGGATTCGGTTTTGCATACGTTTGCAAAACTGTAATTCGCATGTATCAAATCAGGCAAGACTTTTTTGCATACGTATGCAATTATACGCTAGCTGCTCGATTCACCCCCGCGGCACCACACTCGTAATACCCTGACAAAAATTGGAAATACCGTGACCTTCCAGAAAGAGAAAAAAGTTGTCTCCGACTTTCACGCGGCCTTAGAGTCAGCGTCAGTCCAAGACGTTTCCGGTGTGATCAGCCGTTTCTGTGCACCAGATATAGTGTGGCGCGGCTTTCACCCGTTCAACCTGATCCAAGGCCCCGACATGGTTGCACAGCAATTCTGGACACCCCTGAAATCCAGCCTGACCCAATTGCAGAACCGGGTCGATATCCTGTTCGCCGGGCAGAATTCGCTGCGGGATGAGGCGGATGTTTGGGTCGTCACCATGGGGCATTTGATGGGGCTTTTCGACCATCCCTGGCTGGGCATTCGCCCGACCGGAAAGCTGGCCTTTCTGCGCTATTGCACATTCTACAAGGTCGCCGGCGGCCAGATCACGGAAACGGCGATGTATTTCGACATACCACATCTCATGGTGCAAGCCGGACAGAACCCGTTTCCTCCGCAAACAGCGGCGCATCTGGTGCAACCCGGCCCAAGGCCACATGACGGTCTGCTGTTGGCAGAACAACCCGTTGCGGACGGGGAAAAAACACTGGCCGTGATCAACGCGATGATTTCGGATCTCGGCCAGTGGGGAAGCGGGTTACCGCTGGAAGAGGAATTGGCCCGAACCTGGCACCACGACATGATCTGGTGGGGGCCCGAGGGGATCGGCGCGACCTACACGATCGAACGCTATGCCAAGCAACATTCGGGACCGTTCCGCGCCGCTTTCAAAGACCGCTCAAAGACCAATCATATCTGCCGCCTGGCCGAGGGGCATTATGGCGGCTTCTTTGGCTGGCCCAACTTCACTGCCACACCCTCAGGGGGGTTCATGGGTATGCCGGCCACGGGCAAACCCGGCGAGTTCAGGGTGATCGATATCTATCGCCGCGCGCAGGACAAGCTGGCCGAAAACTGGATATTCATAGACCTGTTGCATTTCTGGAAACAGCAGGGTGTCGACATTCTGGGTCGGACAACCGGGATTGAGGCACCATGAAGATAGACGCACATCATCATCTGTGGGACCTGAACGCGGTGGAGTATCCTTGGTTGATGGAAAAGGGCGCCGTTCGGTTCTTTGGCGACCCCACGCCGATCCAGCGGGATTACTTGTTGCCAGAGTATCGCGCGGATGCGTCAGCGCAGGGTTTCTCTGCGTCGGTCCATATCCAGGTCGGTGCCGCGGATCCCTGGGCCGAGGCGCAGTGGGTGCAATCCGTGGCCGACCGATATCCGGACTGGCCGCTGGTTCAGGTCGTGTTTTGCGATCTGACGGCCAATGATCTGGAGTACCAACTCGACCGCTTTCAATCGTTACCCTCGGTCCGCGGTGTTCGTCAGATCGTAGGGCGCGCGCCCGGTGAGGATGCCAAAACCGGCACAAATACTCTGCTTGGAAACCCGGCTTTCAAGACCGGTCTGACAGCCTTGGGTGAGCGTGGCCTGTCCTTTGATCTGCAATTACTCCCCGAACTGATGGAACAGACTGCCGAAGTGCTTTCTCAGGCACCGCATACGTCTGTAGCGCTTTGTCACGCGGGCTCACCATATGACCGCAATGCCGAGGGACTAAGTCACTGGCAAGAGGCGCTCAGTTCCTTATCCGAACTGCCTCACGTTTATTGCAAGCTCTCCGGTCTCGGTATGTTTGATCACAACTGGAGCGTGGAAAGCGTCGCACCAATCGTTTCAACCTGCTTGTCGCAATTCGGCGCCCATCGCTGCATGTTCGGCTCGAACTTTCCGGTCGACAGTCTCTCTTCAACCTTCAATGAACTGGTGTCGCGTCTTCAAGAACTGATCCCTGATGCGCATCAGAACTGCGTGTTCCATGACATTGCAAAAAGGTTCTACCGTTTTGAGTAAGCTTTAAAACTGTACTCGAATCTGCTCTGTTTGTTTCGAAGCATTGAAACTAACGGTGCCGGGCGCTTCGCTTCCAAGCTCGGCCCATACCCGACATTCAGCCACCAATCGAGATGCTGCGACCGCAGCCCGCTATCTGGACATTCGCCGCAACCGCAAAATCAAAGACTGCGTGAACTCACGGTTCGCGGGACAAAGACGCCACTAAGGCCAACGAACTGAATGGCTACTTCCTCGAACCTCAAACGGATACAAGAATTTCCGCACCGTAGAGCAGCGGATTTTCAATGCGCGCCATGGCGATCTAAGTTGCGCATTTCGTTGGACCACAACGAAACTGTGCTGGGCCTGGGCATCGACACGCACACGACGCTTGGCCCACCACATTTACGTTGCCTCGGTATCACAAGGTCACTCCGTCAGCGGATGGCACGCGCTAGCTCAACAAAGCTATCCACTTCGAAATCGTACGTGCCGATTTGAGGGAGCTCCGGTTGGTCCTCTGGAGCGTCGCCCCATTCTTCGGGTCTTCGCACGAGAGCTGTTCTGAACCCCACCGCTCGTGCAGCATCAAGATCGAAGGGATGGCAGGCTACCATGAGGCATTCTTCCGGCTCGAACTGGAGCATGCTGGCTGCCGATCGATACGCCTCGGGCAACATCTTATAAACTCCGAGGCCTTCGCAGGAGAGGATCGCATCCCAGTCCAATTCATTGGCGCGGGAGCTATCTATGACCAAACGATAGGAGAGGAGAGTGAAGCTCACGACGAGATACCGTTTGAGGAGCTCTTTCAGGCCTTGCCGAACATCAGACCACGCTTTGAAACTGTGCGGAGCGTCCCAGGCAGTCGCTTTATGGTCGACCGCGTCGAACGCCTCAAGGCCCTCGGCGGTCAGCAGGGCATCAAGACAGAACCTGTGCGCGTCATCAAAGTTGTCGCTTGGTGGGCCGTTTTTGCCGAGATCAACCATCTCTTCCAAGCTTCGGCGGCGCAGTTCATTTGCCAACGTCGACCAATCACGACTGATGCCACGTTTTAGGCCGTTTGAAAGGCCTCGTGGAACCCAGTATGCCAATCGAGCACCGTTCCCCCGTGTCGAAGGTGAGTGCTTTTATCCCTGCAAGACCACTCATGGGACCAGGACAGTCGCACCAAGCGTGGTTCCGCTTTCGATTGCCTCATGAGCTTTGACGGCATCCTTGAGCGGGTATTCATAGTTAATGTTGGCATCCAGAATGCCGTCGCCGATGGCCTTGAACAAATCGCGGGCTGTCCATTCAAGATCCGATCGTTTGGCTACATAGTGCATGATCGCGGGACGGGTGATGAACAATGATCCTCGCCGTCCGAGATCTTGAATGATATCGACTGGATCGGGGGGGCCAGAGACGTGGCCGTAAGCAGCGCAGACCCCCATCAGACGTAGACAATCCAGCGAGTCCTGCAATGTGTCTTTGCCGATCGCCTCGTAGACCACGGCGCATCCTTCACCATCTGTGACCTCACGTACGACATCGACAAAGCTCTGCTCCGACCGAACGACCGGGTGGTCGCACCCTGCGGCCCGCGCCACCTCAGCCTTTTCCGGCGTTGAAACGGTGCCGACGACAGTGGCCCCCAATGCTCGGGCCCATTGGCACAGGATCAACCCCATGCCACCTGCTGCGGCGTGGACGAGAATCGTATCCCCGGGTAGCACAGCGTAGGTCCGATGCAGAAGGTAATGCGCGGTCATGCCTTTCATCAAAAGGGCCGCCACTTGCTTGTCGTCTAGCCCATCCGGCAAGTGCAGCAGCTTATCCGCAGGGTAATTGCGTACCTCGGAATAGCTGCCCAATGGCGGGATGCCGTAGGCCACCCGGTCCCCGGTTTGGAAGCCGGTCACACCGTCCCCAACACCTTCGACAATCCCAACACCTTCGAACCCGATCACGACCGGCTCATCCGGCACTGGCCATGGATGAGAAATGCCTCCGCGATGATAGGTGTCAGCAAAGTTCACACCAACAGCGGTGTGCTTCAGCCGAACCTCTCCTGGGGCGGGATCAGGGACAGGCCAATCTTCCCACACCATGCAACTGGGCGGACCCTTCTTGTGGATCACCTGTGCTTTGCTCATCATCATACCTCCCCTGGACGTGTGCGTTTGGCAGACCTAAGCGGCCTCTGTTTGCGTGAGATGTCGCAGAATTCGGGCATAATTGTCCTCGCCTTGCGCCCCACTGACGAGATGCTGGCGTTGAAAGATCATTGCGGGAACGCCCGTGACGCCGCGGGACGTCCAGAACTGCTCTTTCTGTCGCACAATGTTGGCCCTCTCGCCAGACGACAGCATTTCTATCGCCGGGTCACCATCCAACCAGATGCTTTGCGCCACCTCGGCCAAGACACTTGGGTCATTCAGGTTCTTGCGCCATGTGAAAAAAGCTTCAAACAGCGCAAGCTTCGCCTCATACGCAAGGCCCTGATCCCCGGCCCATTCAATCAGTTGGTGAGCGCGGTAGGTATTCACCATCCGCATGTCGTCCGCGTAGTTGAAGGTCAACCCCAAGGCTTTGCCCAATTCCGTGAGACGCGCACGAGCCTTCTTTGAGCCTTCCGGTGTGGTTCCATACTTAACTGCAAGATGCTCGCGCAAATTCTCACCCTCTTCGGCCATCTGCGGATTGAGCTCGAAGGGATGCCAATGAACCTCGATCCCGATACCGGTCTCATCCGCTGACTTGGCCAATTGGTAATACCCGATGGCACACCATGGGCAGACCACGTCCGAAACGATATCTAAGCGAATGGGTGGGGTCATCTCAGGCCTCCTTGAACCGTGCGGCATTTGCTTTGGCGGCTGCATCAATATCCCCTTTGCCAAAGGCCGATGGCCTCGGTTCTGGCAATTGCAACGCCTCTTGGACCTTTGGCATCGCATCCAAGCGGTCGAACCAGGCTTGTAGATGAGGCAGCCCCTCCACGCTGACTGTGGCCCAGAAATAGCTTCTCGCCCAAGGGTAAGTTGCGATGTCTGCAATCGACATTGCGTCGCCCACAAGCCAGTCCCGCCCTTCCAGCTTCGTGTCCAGCACTTCCAACAGGCGCCTGCTTTCATCCACGTATCGCTTGATGGCATAAGGCACGTCATCACCATTGGGCTTGGCAATTCGTTGAAAGAACATGGCTTGTCCCATTATTGGGCCAATACCGCCCATCTGGAACATCAACCATTGCAAGGTCTCTGAACGTTCCTTCGGATCATGGCTGAGGAAGCGATCGTATTTCTCCGCCAGGTACCAAAGGATGGCTCCGGACTCGAAGACCGCAAAGTCGCCATTTCCACGGTCCACGATCGTGGGAATGCGCCCATTGGGGTTGAGCTTCATGTAGGCCGGCGCTTTCTGCTCTTTCTTGGAAAAGCTGATCGGTACCATGTCGTAGTCAATCTCTGCCTCGTGCAGAAAGATTAGCGGCTTCCAACCGTTCATAGTGTTCGCGGTATAAAGAAGAATGTCGGGCTTGGGCATATCTGGATCCAGTGATGTCTATTGGTGCTTGACAGCGTGTGTGTGTTGCCGAAATCTTTGAGCAATGCGCACAAATTGCAACCAGTATACTTTTGGTAACCTAATCGGGATCGAAATGAGGGCACGGGTCAAACAAGACGAACTGGGGCGGCGACATGCGGTCGAAGCCTGTGTCGAGCCCTGCGCCATTGAGCGCGGCATGCGAATTATTGGCGGCAAGTGGACCGGTTCAATCCTGTGGCATCTCAAGGACGGCCCGGTCCGGTTCAACGATCTTGCCCGAATGATTGGCGGGGCGAGCAAGAAGATGATTGTCGAGCGACTGAGGCAACTCGAGACGCAAGGATTGGTGCGACGCGAGGTTGTGGATTCCGCTCCCGTTTCGGTCCAGTATGAGATCACGGACTTCGGCCGAACCGCGTTGACGTTCCTCGATGAACTCAGAAGATGGAGCGAGGGATTGCCGCAAGAGACGACAGCGGATGCCTGAACTAAGCCGACAGAAGCCTGATCCGATCCCAACCATCCAGCCTGTCCCGGAATATGCAGCTGATGCGGCGCTAGCAGACGTTTACGAACGCACCAAACGCGGTCTTGGTGTGCCATGGATGGGTGTCGTCGCGATGGCCTTCGCTCACTACCGAAATTTTTACGACTGTCTGTGGCGAGCGATGGAGCCTGCCGTGGCGACCCAAGCGTTCGCAGATGCTTGTCGGGAACTGCGGGCGGTCGCGGAGCAAGAAGCAGCATCCCTTGGTCCTGCTGCCATTCGCCCAAAACTCACCACATTGGGCTACGATGATCGAGAGATCGAAGAAATCAAAAACTGCAACGAGATCTTTTCGTCCGGCAACATGCCGTACGTGCTCATGGCGACCTTGGCGCGTCTATTGCTGGAAGGTAATGCCTGGGACGGCAACGGTCCTACGCAACCGCACGATGCACGGGGCACTACAGCTATGAAGCCCGTGCTGATCGAGCCGCATCATGCGGACCCGGTTATTGCAGCGCTTTATGCAGATATCCGGCAAACGCTTGGTTTGCCCTTTGTGAACACGGACTACCGCGCCTTTGCACGGTGGCCAAGCTACTTCGATCCCGCATGGACCGATCTGCGATCAATTGTTCTATCGGGAGAACATGAACATGCTGTCAGGCATGTGCACGAGGCGGCCGTGTCACTGGCCTTCGGACTGCCCAATATGTCCAAAATCGCGCCACTGCAGCTCATGTGCTGTGCCGAACGCGATGCACAACTAAGCGAAGTTCTGTCAGTGGTGAGATTATTTCAATGGCTTCTGCCCGGGCTGGCGGTGAACGTCGCAGTATTGCGGCATCAACTTCTGAAATAGGAACGACATCCTCACTATCTTAGGCCAGGCGGCGCTTTTAGGGCTCAAGTCTCTCGCGGAAGATTTGCTCGGATTTTTCAAGCAAGTTACTGATAGTTTGCCGAGTAAGGCCTAGGCCGGGATGTTGTTTTCTTGAGTTCGCGTCGGCATTGAGTAAGTAAAGTCGCTTATGCCGCCAGGCAGGGCCGCGCTATCGCGATGGATCTGATCGGCCTGGGCAAATCGGATAAGCCGGATATTCCCAATCGCTTTGTCGACCACGTTCCCTACGTTGACGGCTTCATCAAGGCGCTGGGGCTGAAGGACATGACGCTGGTCATCCATGACTGGGGCTCGGCATTGGGGTTCCACTATGCGCACCGGCATCCTGAAAACACCCGCGGCATCGCGTTCATGGAGGGCGTCATTCGCTTGATGAGCTGGGGCGGGTTCCCGCCCGACTTCCGCGCCGGGTTTCGCATGATGCGGACGCCCGGGCTGGGGTGTATGATGATCTCGGGTCTAAATATGTTCGTCGAGAAAATCCTGCCAAGCGCCGTTGTGCGCGACCTGACACCGCAGGAAATGGAGCGCTATCGAGCGCCATTCCCCACCGCGCGCAGTCGCAAGCCGGTTCGGGTGTGGCCTTGTGAAATACCGATCGACGGCACACCTTCGGACGTTCACGACATTGTCGACGCCTACAGCCGTTGGCTGAGAGAAACTCAGATCCCGATGCTGATGTTCCATGCGAAACCCGGAGGCATCATCGGGCCAAAAGAGGTCGCTTGGTGCCGCCAAACCATCCAGAATCTCGACGTGGTGGATATCGGCGAAGGCATTCATTTCCTGCAGGAAGATAACCCCCATCTGATCGGAAAAAAGCTGGAGGACTGGCTGGCGCGGCTGCCCGCATGACCCTGTCCTGCCATCTGCGGTGACTGAACCGTATACATAAATCGGATTTCCTGATTTTATGCTTTGACGATCGCCCAATGCGTTCAAAGGCCAAGCACCGGAGGGAAGCCTTGTTGAATCTGACGATCCCCTTACCTTTGATCCTGGCGGCTGTCCTGCCCGCCTTTCTGGACCGGTGCTCTGGGTCCGATACCGGCGTCGCTTTGGGCGTATTGGCGCGCGACCGGGTGGCTTTGACCGCGACGGCCAGCGAAATCGTTGTCGATTTGCCGATTGCCGAAGGTGCTGTGGTGAAGGCTGGCGACACGCTGGTTCAGCTTGACCCCACCCTGCAAAGCGCAAAGCTGGCACTGGCACTGGCTGAACTGGAAAGGACGCAGGCCACGCTTCTGAAACTGCAGGTGGGCCCGCGCGAGGAAGAGATTGCGGTTGCCGAGGCCAAGGTTGCAGGCGCTGTTGCGCGCCTTGCCGATGCCGAGGCCATCTATGACCGAAACGCCAGACTGGTCGAAAACTCGGTCGTGACCGAGGCGCAGGTGGCAAATGATCTGGCCCTGCGCGATTCCGCGCGGGCTGAACTGGCCAGCGCTCAGGAGTCCCTGAAAGAGCTACAAAACGGCACCCGCCCTGAAGACCTTGCAGTTGCCGAGGCCAATGTGCGGGCGGCAGAAGCCTCAGTCGCCGCCGAACAGACCGTGTTGGACGATTTGACGGTCACTGCCACCCGCGACGGCGTGTTGGATTCCCTTCCGTGGAATTTGGGCGAACGTGTAACCTCCGGCAGTCCGGTTGCCGTGATGGTCACGGGCCAGACGCCGTACGCGCGCGTCTATGTGCCAGAGCCGCATCGCGTCAATCTGAAACCCGGCGACAGGCTGGACGTGCGCGTTGACGGGCTGGCCGATCCGCTGGACGGGGTGATTCGCTGGATCAGCGACGATGCGTCGTTCACGCCCTATTACGGTTTGAACCAGGATGACCGGACCCGGCTTGTTTATCTGGCCGAAATTGACCTGCCCACTGCTTCCCCGGACCTGCCCGCTGGAGTGCCCGTGCAGGTCCCCATGCCATGAGCGATGTGGTCGTCTCGACGCGGGGACTGACCCGCCGGTTTGGGGACAACACCGCCGTCAACAATCTGGACCTCGAGATCCGAACCGGCCAGATCTACGGCTTTCTCGGCCCCAATGGCTGCGGCAAGACCACGACTATGCGCATGCTGACGGGACTGCTGACCCCCAGCAGCGGGGCGATCTCGGTTCTGGGTCAATCGATGCCCGAGGCGGCCGAGCCGCTGAAGAACGAGATCGGGTATATGACCCAGATATTCTCGTATTACCGTGACCTGACCGTTCTGGAGAACCTCAGGTTTGCGGCCGAGATTTACGGTATTCCCGTGAAGTCGGCCAAGGATCGGATTGATGAGTTGCTGCAGACCTACGATCTGACGACGAATGTCCATCAACTCAGCGGTAGCATGAGCGGTGGGCAACGACAGAAACTCGCCCTTGCCGCAACCGTCATGCACCGCCCGAAATTGCTGTTTCTGGACGAGCCGACCTCGGCGGTTGATCCCGAAACCCGCCGTACCTTCTGGGAGCAGTTGTTCGATCTGGTCGATCAGGGCGCGACGATGATCGTGTCGACCCATTTCATGGACGAGGCCGAGCGCTGTCACCGGCTGGCCATCCTGCAGCACGGGGTGAAAAAAGCCGATGGCTCTCCGCGTCAGTTGATGGACGATCTGCAGGCTGATGTTGTCGAAGTTGAAGGCCCGGACCTGCGCAAGGTCAAACACGCGTTGGACGGTCAGCCCAAGATTCTGTCGACCGCCCAAGTCGGTTCGCGGCTGCGTGTGCTGGTGGACAAATCCGAGCCTCAGCCGGTGGATATGCTACGCAGCCAGCTTGCTGCGTTTGCCAACCTGTCGCTGACTCCGCAGCGGCCAAATCTGGAAGACGTGTTCGTCAGCGCTACACGGGGCCCGGAACAGTGATCTCTCCTCGTCGCATCGCCGCTGTACTGAAGAAAGAGCTGCTGCAACTGCGGCGAGACCGGGTGACGTTCGCCATGGTGATCATGATCCCGCTTATCCAACTACTGCTGTTTGGCTATGCGATCAACACCAACCTGCGCCATGTGCCCGTCGCGGTGGTGGATCAGTCCGGAACCGAACTGTCCCGCACACTGGCGCAGATCGTTCAGGCCACGCAGGTCGTGACCATCACCGAACAGCTGACCACCCCGCACGAGGCCGAACGCGCGATCACTGAATCCCGCGTGCGCGCCGCGCTGATCATCCCGCCGGATGTCAGCCAGCGCCTTGCCCGCAGCCCATCGGTCGGGCTGGGCTTACCCGACGCAACCGACCAGACCAGCAGCCGGCCTGTTGCCCATTGGATCGTCGATGGTTCGGACACGATGGTGGCCAGCGCGATCAAATCCCTGCGCACGATGCCTTTGACCGAATTGCTGAAACAGCCGCCAAACCGGCAGGTGCCCACGTTCGAGGTGACGCTTTATTTCAACCCCGAGCAGCGGTCGGCGGTCAATATCGTGCCGGGTCTTGTCGGTGTGATCCTGACCATGACGATGATCCTTTTCACTTCAGCCGCCATCGTCCGCGAACGCGAGCGGGGCAATATGGAGATGCTGATCAACACCCCGATCAAATCGATCGAACTGATGATCGGCAAGATCATCCCCTATATCTTTCTGGGCCTGATACAGGTCGCAATCATCCTCGGCCTCGGGCACGTCCTGTTCGATGTCCCGATCAATGGCGGGCTGAGTGTGCTGTTGGTGGTCACGTTGCTGTTCATCGTCGCCAGCCTGTCGCTGGGACTGGTGATTTCCACGCTTGCGCAGAACCAGCTTCAGTCGATGCAGATGACCATCTTTGTCCTGTTGCCCTCGATCCTGATGTCCGGCTTCATGTTCCCCTTCGACGGAATGCCACAACCCGTCCAGATGATTGCTCAGGTCCTGCCGGCAACACACTTTATGGAAATGATCCGCGGTGTGGTCCTGCGGGATGCGTCGCTATACGACTTGCGCTGGGGAATTCTCTGGATGATCGGATTTGCGGCATTCGGGCTGCTAGCGGCAACTCTGAGGTTCAAGAAGCGGTTGGGTTGACGATGGCCCATATTAGACGTTGAGCGAGGCCTTCAGATGCTGCAGCAGAGCCCGCCTTCCGAACTTTCGTCGCGATTACAAAAGACAGAGGCAACAAACTCACAGTCTGCGGGACAAAGTTGCCGTAGGCTCTTTCGTTTCGGATGACCGGTATCAGCATGTTGGATCATGGGGAGCCCTGAGTGCATTCCTTCGTCACTTGTCGAGCTGACTGATCTTTGTCCCCTGAAGACTGGTTCCGGCCATCAACCCTTCTTGGCCGAACACTATCGGTACGATGTCGCCCTGAAGGTCATTTGTTCCCATAGACGCAGACCAGCCCTGGTCTCCGCCAACCAGTGTTGGTCCAGTACCGGCTTCCCAGCCTCGGTTGTCACGGAAATATTCCAGCGCGGATGTGTTCATAAAGAACATCGCGTATGAGAACTGCTGCACGCCTGCCTGAAACCCGTATGACGCGCCAGCGATGCTGTAGTAACCGGTCGTGGCATCGTTTTCGCGCATGGCTCCCTCGCCGAACTGGCCACCAACCCCGAAGCCCCCTTTTGTAATCTTCGGGAACACCAATATGGCTACCGCTTGTTCGGACAGGTCTCTGGCTTCGGATGAGCTTTGGTACAATTGATCGAGCGCAACGGTGACCTCGCTGTCGATCTCGGTTGGGGTAGAAACACTGGTCGCGTCCAAAACAGTTTCGCCCGCAGATTCTGCGACGTCCCCGGCCTTTTTCGCAACACCTGCTACGCCTTTCATCGCTTTGTCCAGAAGGTTTTGCGCATCTGCGGGTGAGCCGGCGAGGCTGTATGCAGCACCAAGTATGAAAGCGCCAAGGAAGGATTTGGTGAGTGACATCTTATCCTCATATGTAGTTGAGCTTCTTGGTGATCCAGAACAGTATCTCGGCAAGTACGGAAATGGCTCCGGCCTCTTGGGTGATCACAAGTGCTGTCCCGGATGCGCCCAGTTTGGTTACATCTGCGTTCAGATCGTCGGGGATGTTGGCGATGACGGTGTATTCGGAAGACCCGGCCAGTTCACGCAAGGACGGAAGGCCAGACCTTAAATCCAGCGCGCCTTCGCTCGTGGCGGGGGGAATGTCTCGAATGGTTGTTTCGAACTCTCGTCCGGGTGCGCCTCTAAGTGCAATCCGAATTTTGTCGCCTGCATGAACGTTCTGAAGGCTGCTCAGGGGCAGGGTTGCGATCAGAACCCGATCCTCGGGTACTACGAAATTGATCGCGCCTTGCAATGTTGTGACCCGATTGCCTGGACGCAGGGACAACCCGGTCACCACGCCATCAGAAGGGGCGCGGACCACGGTTTGCTCCAACGTCCATTGGGCCTGCGCCAGCAGGTTTTCGACTTCAACCACCCCGACGTCGACGCCGTCGACCTGCGCGGCGATACGGCGTTCAAGGCCGGCTTTGCGCGCTTTGGCAGCGCGCAGGCCAGCCTCAAGCTGGTCAATGGCGGACATGGCTTCCTGTAGTTTGAATTCCGACGACGCCCCACGATCAGCAAGACGGATAATGTCATCGCGACGCGCCACGCCAAAGGTCAGTTGCGCCTCAAGAGACGCTATATCTGCGTCGGCGGCATCAAGATCATGCCTTAGTTGATCGGCCTCGGCTTGAGCCGAAGCCAGCGACGCCTCCAGTCGCGCAACCTCTGCCGCCTGTTCTGTGTCATCGATGCGGAACAGGACGTCGCCTGCTTTGACCGGCTGATTGGCTTTGACCGCAACTTCAACTACCGGCCCCGACACGTTTGGTGCGATATTGATGACAGCACCTTGAACGGACGCGGTGCCGGACGGGGTCGTGTGATTCAACGCACCGATCACCACAAGTGCAATGATCACGCCGCCGCTGTAGATGACTGTTTTGGATACAGCGTTCCATGGCAGAAGCCTGAGTTTGGAAAACACAAGCCACGCGATACCAAAATACAGCCCGAGGACTATCAGCATGTTTTAGCGCCTTATCCTAGCGTGTCTTGGTCGCAAGTGTTTGGTTGTGCCGAACAAAATCACGGTCGAATTGGATCATTCCAGGTAACGATTGCGCAGCTTTTCCAAGTCGTCATCCGTCAAGCCGAGACCTTCATGCAGGTAGTTATCCACCGAACCATAGGTTTCGTTCACGCTTTTGTAGAAGTTGTCCAAATACCCCATTCGAACACCCAACGAGGGCCACACGGCCTCGGGCGGCATACTGGTGCCGTGTTCAGCGTTAACCTGCTCTGCGATCTTCACAGACGCGTTGTCGGCATCCTTGAGAACGTTGCTCATCATGAAATCCGCCTCAATCTCGTCTCGCGTGACCCCCAAGGCGCTCAGGACCAGGGCAGTGGTGACACCGGTTCTGTCTTTCCCACCCGAACAATGGTAGAGCACGGCTTCACCTTCGGGCTGGTTGATCAGCACGTCAAACACGTCCCTTAGTTCTTCCGTATAGTCAGTCGGGATATATCCGAAGGCATCGAAAAAAAAGCGTATCCGTTTCTTCTTCGGTTGCGGTCCCGGACTTGATGCTTGCGCGCATGTCTTCGATCATCTGAGCTTCTTTTTCCATCACCGCAAAATTGTAGCGCGCGGGTCCTTGTCCATCGGGCCAGAGAACTGGATCGGCGGTCGCTTCCAACGTGGTTCTAAGATCGACAATGGACGTCACGCCGAGGTCTTCGACGAGGGTCATCCCTGCCGTCCCCATGTCATCGATTTCACCGGAACGGATAAGCTGTCCCTTTCGAACTGTGCGGCCGTCTTTGGTTTTAAGACCACCAAGGTCTCTGGTGTTGGCCACGCCTTCGATTGGGATGGCGCGGTCCTCGTTGGCTTGCGCTTGATCTGTAACTGCCAAAGCGCAAAGGGCGACAGCTACGATTGTTGCTCGTGCGATTCTCATTTGCTTACTCCTCTAGAGTGACTTGGAAGCGGCGTTCGACGCTCCTGGCCGCACAATTTAAGAACTTCAAAACGGCATCTCGTGATGGCTTCAGAAATCGAACCGTGCGCCGACGAAGGGACCGTCAAAGGTCAGATCCGAAATCGCCTGTGAATTTCCGATGTTCCAATCCAGATACCGGTAGCCCGCCACCAGATCCCAGTTGTTGATCTTGTAATTGGCCGCCAGACTTAGCTGTGTTGTCAGGTCGCTTTCTCCGGCGCCGATATCTGCGTAGTACGACATACCCCAACGGTCGCTGAACTGACGCGTTCCACGTATGCCAACAACAGCGTCCCAGTTGTTGATCGAACCGGAAACACGTTGCGAGCCGCCGACGACGGCAAGGTCAACAGTATTGTCCAGATTAAGGCTTCTGACCCCGCCTAAAACAATGAAACGGGCATCTGTTGCGTCGATCAAGTCATACCCAACCGACCCCGTAAACACCGTCCCTTCAACATCAACGTCTGCCGAGACTGGAATCCCTGGACCAACCGCACTGTCCTGATCGTTGCTCATGTTGAGGTACAACGCGTCAACAAATACCGAGACTTTACCGCGTCGCGCTTCGAGAGCGCCCATCAACCCGAATTCCAGATTGTCCAGAATGTCGCTGAAACTGATGTCGATACTGTTTCCTGTTGTTGTTTCACCGCTTAAAGCAGGCATCCAGAGATACAGGTAGCCGGTGAAGTCCCAGGTCGGATTTTCCGCACGTGCGGATGGCGCAACCCCGATGCAAAGCGCGCAAGCAAGCACAGGTAACCGCCATTTATTTCCGGCGAAAAAGGTATTTTTCATTTCCGGGGCCTTTATGACATTTCAAGTTTGAATGCGGGCGCAGAGTTGAAGCCTCCGCGCCCGGCCGAATGGCTTATTGCCAGCTCATGAACACGTCGCGCGTTTCTTCGCTTTCGGGACGCAGGTTCTCGATACCGCCATAAGGAATGTCCTTGCCGATTTCCGAGTTTGGATACTTGGCCATCATTTTCTGATGGCGCTTGACCATGTCCTGAAACGAGGCTCCGGCCCAAAGAGAATACCCAACCAACGGGTGTTCTTCGCGCGGATCCCGATAGACATTATAGGTTGGCGCGGCAGCACCCGGCGCGCCCGGCGCAGGCAGATGCATCTTGAATTCCTGCTTGACGATAGACCGCAGAACAGGACCTTCGTAGACATACACGTAGTCGCGTCGCCCGTTGCCCTCACCCTCTAGCAGCAATGCTGTTTGGTCGATGCCATCAATCACCCGGTCACGCGGGATGAAATCTGTCGCCCCAGCAATACGCGCAATCGTCGTGTAGATGTCTGAGACGTGAAAGATGTCGCCAGCGGCACTATCGGCTTCAATCACACCTGGCCAGCGAATAAATGCATCCGTACGAACGCCGCCTTCCAGATGCTGGGTCTTGCCACCGCGATAGATGAGCTGGTTCAGACCCGATGTTCCTTCGAACTGGTACATCAGGCCGTTGTCGGCCATGATCATAACGATGGTATTGTCGGCCTCACCCGTCTCTTCCAGTTTGGCCAGTACCTCTCCGATCCATCCATCCAAAAGCTGGAGCTTGTCCGCGTGGAAACCTCCGTTACGCGAAAGGGCCTGATCAGGATATACAAAGTTCAACGGATAGAGAGGCCAGTATTGCAGAAAGAACGGCTCGTCAAACGCGGCAACACGCTCTAGCTGTTCCAGTGTTTGTGCCTGATAGCGTTCATTCATCTCTTCGTATTTGGCTTGGGTCCACTCTTCGCCCGGAGCCATTTTAACCTCGCGCGCGAGTCCACCTGCTTCGGCCTCAACCCCAGTCACCAAACCGTAAGGTTTGAAGCGTTCATCCAGCAAAAACTGGTTGTTCTGACCCGAGGCGTGGTATCCTAGCATATTGTTCGCCTGCATAGCCTCGCGGGTCATCAGACTTAGCTGCACCTGTTGGTGCAGGGGAAAAGCCGCATAGTCGAACCCCTGATTGTGAGGATACGCTTCTTCGATATCGCCCTGATGCCATTTGCCGACATGAGAGGTATTGTACCCTGCCTGCTTGAGGATTTCTGGCAATGTAACTTCGCTTGCTGGTAGGCCTTCGCCGACCAGGGCCACCTTGACCTCTTCGACGCCCGCGCGGATCGGATGGCGCCCAGTCAACATGGCGGTACGTGTCGGCGTACACGAGGGTTCGGTATACATGCGCATAAACGACATGCCTTCCCGGGCAAAATCGTTGATGTTGGGTGTCTCGATCCCCATCACATAGTTCATCTTTCGCTCACCCATCTGACCAAAGCTGATGTCGTCGATCAGAATGTACAAAAAGTTTGGGGGCTTGCCGCCGTTGGCGGTGCGAATCTCAGCAAGTTTAGAGTCGATCTCGACATCTTGCGCATCCCATTGCTCGCCAAATTGAGCACGCAGGAAGTCAAACTCGCCGTCATGAACAATTGGTTCACTCTGCGCGGAAACATGCGCGGCTGATAACAACACAAGCATGGCAGCAGCTGACGCCATGTAAGATAATTTAGTCTTCACTGCGCGTTCTCCTGTTGGTAGCCACTTCTTGCAACGCCTCGGCAAGAAGGTCGTGGCATTGGGCCGATAGTGATTGTTCGGATTGATCTGCTAATTCTGTAAGACGCTGGTATTCGGGCGGAGTAACAAAGGTCACAACCCTCTCGGAGCGGGCGTCGGCATCGGGCAGACGAGGCCTGCCCATGCGCGGGTTCGAAGCTTGGCGCGACACTTGACTTGGCCCCCCTCCAGTTTGTTTTCTTTACCGGTAAAGTGTCAGGATGCTGAAATGGACCACATCAAAAATCGGCCAAACTTGCATGAAAACGATGCTGGCACCCGTCATGCCGCTTCTCCTGCGCTCAGGTTCGATTTGATGCATCCCAATGATCTTGCGGCGATGACACCATGGGAGATGGATTTTCGTCAGTTGGACCCTGGACACTTGTCGACACAGATCACTGTTCGTTCCAGCCAGAACGCTTCTGTGCTGAACATCTCGCTCAGTGGTGCCGTCCATCAACGCGGTGTCTCACCTGACGGCTGGAGCACATTCGGTATCTCACGTCAGGGCACCTTGAACTCCTGGCAGGGGTGCGACATGGAGTACGACGCTTTCCTTAGCTTCGGTAACAATGATGGGTTCGATGGTGTATCGACGGATCGCTTCTTTGGCAATGTTGTGTCGTTTAACACTCGGCGTTTAGAGAGCCTTGCGCAGTCTTGTGGATACTTTCTGGAAATTGACAACCCGGCGGTGAGGTTGGAGATATCCGAGAACAATGCTCACAGGATGGACCGGTTGGAACGCAGGATGGGAACGTTGTTGAACAGCACGAAGGAGCTGTGGTCAGAGGATGTTGATGAGGACTTGATGGTTGAAGTGCTGACCATTCTGACAAGCAGCTCCGTCCACAGGGATAAAAGTTCAGCCCAAACCAGGCGTCGCGCGCTCAACCGGGCGTTAGAGTTGATGAACGGCAATTTGCACAACCCTGTTTCAATCGAAGAGCTATGTACAGCAAGTGGCGCTTCACTGCGTACTTTGAACCGGGCATTTAAAGAACGGTTTGGACATGGTCCAAAGACCTACTACATCCGTTTGCGGCTGGATGGCGTCCGTGAAGACTTGCTCAAGGAAACTTCTTCAGAAACAATTGCTGACATTGCTAACAAGCACGGGTTTTGGCACATGGGTCAATTCGCACGGGACTATCGCTTGTTTTTTGGTGAATTGCCATCAAAGACGCTGATGAAGCGCGGTGCTTGATCGAACCTAAATCGCATCCAGTAAGCAGTTAAAGTGTTCGACTTGTGGTCCGTATCCAAAATTGTAGCGGTCACAGCAGTGACGAGAGCGAAATGATATGTGGTTATAAATCGCGGATTCGAAGGGGATCAGGTTGTCGCACTTCTACGAAGCGCGTCCAACCACTTGGGCCGGTCAGGTTACGGACTTTGGCCGTGAAGGCTCTGCAATCACCTCCACCGGCAGAAACTTGACCTCATCCTCGGCGGCCTGAATGTCCGGCACAAACTTCGGGTCTTTCAACCAGTTGAAAACCTGGTTGGCGTTCAAATCGTAGCGCCGCGCCACCTGAGCAACCGAAACACCAGGAACAACGGTCTGCGCACAAATCATGCGCTTCTCGTCATCGCTCCACTTCCTGCGCTTGCGCCGCTTCGCCATCCCGGCCCCTTAAGTGTCCACTTAGCTAAGTGGACACTATCCGACATTAGCGCTCCTCTGGCAGGGCAGTCAGACCGGACGCTTACCAGCTCCCCTAATTTGATCCCATTGTTTCGGACTAAACCTGACACTTGCTGCCAGAAATCACCGTTCACAGCATGGCGGCATTACGCGTTTCTTGATCGTTGGTCAAACGCACTATGGGGAAGAAAAACTCTTATTTTAGGCTGCAACGTCCGAGCACGGTTCGTTCCAGACCTTTATCATTCAGCTTTGCAAAACCGAGATCAGGATTTCAAAACACAAATTCAAATTGGTCAACGACCGATTTGGGTCATTGTATCTTGCACCGCATAATATCGTTGAGCATTTGGAGGATGTGTCCCTAGAAAACGATCACCAGGATCAGGAACTCGTGCGAAATACAGCGCACCTTTGAGAGGATCATATCCCGCCTTGTAGGCTATAACCGTACCTAGTCGATCAGCTTCCAGTTCAAAGTTCTTTGAATAGCTGCGCCCTCCAACAAAGGCCCCAATGTCTTGTGCTGCGGCAATATCATTCGGCCCAGACCCCGCAATTGTCGCTAATCCCGCCAAAAGCACCGCACCAACTGCCGCATTTTGGGCCTGTCGCGCCAAATGCCCTTGAACGTGGTGAGCGGCCTCATGCGCCATAACAAATGCAAGTTCATCGGTATTGTTCACATTCCGTGTCAGCGCTTGGGTCATTGTGATAACAGGGCGTCCTGACTTGCTTAAACTCTGATACGCGTTTGAGGGTGCATTCTTGTTTGGATCAATTCGGATCAAAAAATCGCAATTCACTCCCCGCGTTTGGCGGCGACATTCCCGCTCTGCGACGGGCTCAATTCGAGAGGCGACCTGCCGAAATCTAACTTGTGCCTGTTGTGAACTGGCCGGAGCACTCGTGCGACCGGGATTTGGGATAGATGCTGATGGCGGAGGCACGGTTGAAACGCATCCCGCCAGCAACAATGCAGCCAATACGAAGATACTCTGCTTCATAAATACCTCTTTCTATTTTCTAAAGAGCCGGAATGGAGCTCGTAGTCGTTGGTAGAGCAACGTCCTATCCCGAACTTTAGGACCTGTGTAAATTGTTATTCAATATCAGTGGAGATTCGGTGCAATCGCATCATGATTTAGCTGCCGCCAAAATGGTAAGCAACGCAAATGGCTTTGAGCCGAGTGGCCAGCCGGTCCGCGCCCCCGTCACCAACGAGCTGAACCGCGCTGAACACCACATCCGAGGCCCCGACTTTCGCTGCACGGCGACTTCAAATCTATCTACTTTACGGCAAAGGGAATACTGCGAGTACATGTATAACTCAACGAGTGTTTCCGTTATTGGCTAACCGTTGACACTCCCTGCAAGTCGCTCTTGCGGCGAGTCACGGCCCATTGCGGACCTTGATCGACGATCGCCAATGCTGCGACGTGCCCGTCAAACCGGACTTTCGCCGCACCGCCGCAATCCCGACGTATTCTAACTCACACATCGCGGGACGAACTTGCCGTTCGGCAATCATTTTAGACGGTCTTCTTTGGGTAGCTGCTGTTCACATACCGTATCCTCTATCGGCGGCACCTGTCACAAATCAGTGCTAGGCTAAATGTAATGCTTTATTGGGATGAACGGAGGCTGCATTAATGAAACTCGCCGTCTGGAACATGGAATGGCTCAACGACCTCGTTGATAGCAATGCAAGCGCACTCAAACTAGGTGACCGTAATGTGCGCGGACCCTGTCCACCTTGGGAAAACGAGGGGCCCACAGTTGCGGAGCGCATCGCGTTGCTGCGCGAGGGTCTTGCTGACCTAGACCCGGATATACTGCTGATTGTCGAAGGTCCTGATCGGACTGAAGATATGGAAATCCTCATGGCCTCCATCTCCGATGCGGAATGGACAATACATATTCAGCGTTCGCACTTTCCTTCCGCCCCGGACAACTCACGTCAAAACACCTCAACTCAATGCGTGGGCATCGCACTCAGAACAGATCGTGGAATTTTTGCTGACACGCCAATGACCACCACAGATGTGGAGGACCCTGCTTACGGGCTGATCCATACTGCGACAGAACCGTTCTTCCTCGACCTCGGTGCTGACAAAGTGCCCGAATGGTTCCGTTATGAGCGCCGCCCCCTCTGGGTCACGATCCACCCGGCACAGGGATCAGATTTCAATGTCATGGGCCTTCATTTGAAATCGAAGGGAATCTTTGCCGCGCATGAATGGTCGCGCTGGTGGCAACTAGCAGATGCAAATAGAATGCGTTTACTGGCGCAGTGTCGCCACATTCGCGAAGCTTTTCTGGATGTATACCTCTCCGACCCCGCGTCGCTCCCGCTTATCGTGGCCGGTGACATCAATGATGGCCCAGGTTTCGACACATCAGAAATGCGGCTTAACGCTAGCGGGGTCGAGACGTTGATGGGTTCCGTCTGGAAACCAGATCTAAGCCTCGGCAATTCGCTCTTCGATGCTTTGATTGACCGCGATCGAGCGCGCCTTGATTTTAGTGAAGTGACAACGACGCGTTTCGCTGATCCGATTTTCAACGATACCTACCATAGAGTGATGATCGACCACATTCTCTATTCCCGAAACACTCCGGACTGGGTGTCTCCAGATGAGGTCCCGCGTGAGACGGCGGCTGGCACCGAGTACTGGAAGATTTCCGACCACTTTCCTGTCGTAGTCGATATCACCCCGCCAAACGTTGGCACCTGAAAACAGCGTCAGTTCCGGCCCTTAGCCGACATTCAGCACGGCACCGGTATTCTGCGGACGCCGCCCGCTTTGCTGACATTCGCTGCAAATGCATAATCTCGGAGTCTTCGAATTCACCGGATGCTGGACGAAGCGTCAATTCGCTTCGGTTGAACGAACGGCCGCATTGAGAAAGTGCCTTCGGCCATATCCGATCTGCATCCAGATAGCGTGTTAGCTAAACATGACAACATCTATTCGGCGGACTAAGTTGCTTGCATGAGACGCCGTCTTGCTGTGATCCTGATGGCCGATATGGTCGACTACACGTCTGCGATGGAATCTGACCAGGCGGGCGCTATCGGATTGATCCGCGAACTCAGGCAAAAGTGGTTGGAACCAGAAGCCACGAAGCGTAGCGGTGAAGTGCTGAAGCGTCTAGGTGATGGCTGGATATTCGCTTTTCCCTCAGTAACAGATGCAGTCGAGGCAGGTCAGTCGATCCAATCGGCATTGACCGGTCATGAGAAAATACAACTTCGGATTGCTGCTCATCTCGGAGAAATTGTTGAAGATGATGTAGATATGTACGGTGCCGGCATAAACATTACCGCGCGCCTCCAGACAGAGGCCCCGCCAGGCGGCTTTATGATTTCAGAAGACCTGCGCAGGCAGTTGGATGACCGGCTTGCAAAGGGCTTTAGCGACGCAGGTACATTTGAACTCAAAAATGTCGCGCATCCAGTAACCGGGTTTCAATGGCGACCGACCAAACTTCAGACTACACGCATTGATGCTGTGCCCGTAATTGCGGTCGAAGATGTCAAAGCAACACCTGAAACCCGCGAGACCCTTGAAGCCGGGGCTGATTTACAAGACCAACTTGTCCACAATCTGTCGCGACGTACCGGAGTAAGAGTTCTTGCCGCAGACGAGTCTGCCGAGTCTGAAGCAACCTACAGTCTTAAGTGCCGGATTCGCACCCGTGCAACGGTTGCAAGGATCACCGCCAGTCTTGTCCGCCGCAGCGACGGGCAAGTTACATGGTCGCGGGTATTCCAAGGAGACGCGCAGGATCTGTTTGAGGTAACAGACCGGGCCGCTGAACAACTCTCGGACGCGTTGCGACTTCAGATCAATGCCTTTGACGGTGAAAGACTGGCAAAATTGGCTGATGATCAATTGAGCTCCAGCGAATTGAGGACCCGTGCAGCGATGCTTGTCTATCGCACCACGATTGCAGACGATTTTCACGCTATAGACCTTTTGGAGCGCGCACTTCGCCTCGATCCGCGGAATGCATCTGGGCTTGCAATGTGGAGCGAGGCACAGTTGTGTGTGCTGGCGGCGTACTACAGGAGCGCTGATGCGGATCTACTGAAACGCATTCAGGAGTGCTCTTACACAGCTGTTCAGCTTTCGCCGCGGTCCGATTACCCTTTGTATGTTCGTGCGCTAATACGTGCACGCCTCATAGGTGACGTTGACGGGGCAAGAAAGGACGTAGAACGCCTGACGCAACTTAGTCCTGGCTATACGCTTGGAATGGAGGCACGTGGTTACCTCGAGCTCATCGTCGGAAACTGGGAAATCGCCTCAAAATATTTGGCAGAGGCGGTCAGTCGTTCCGAAGACGATCCCTATCTACCCTACCGTCTTTATCCGCTTGCCGTTGCGCGAATGATGAACGGACAGGCTGAACTGGCACTTTCAGCAATAACGGAAGCGACCGAATTACGGCCATCTTGTCAGCATTTCTGGCTTGTCAAAGCCTGGGTCCTAAGGGAAACCGGCAAAACCCACGAAGCAGTTGAAGCCGCATTCGCGGCGGATAACGCGTCCGGCAAGGTAGACGTGCTGGCACCGGACTTAAAGTTGCCCGAAGACATTCGAGAAGCGATTGGACTACCCGACAGGCCGATCGAAGCCTAGCGTTCGGAGATGCGTTCTAAGCGCAGCAAGAAGCCGAATACACCCGCTTGGCGATCAGTCAATATCAGAGAAAGCGCAGTATCAGTCCGGGCTTCAAGTTTTGCATTCTGAACTCAAGCCCATCGTCGGACATTCAATGACCGTCGCTCCGGATGACAAGCCCATTGCTAAAATGAGCAATTTTGCCACTATAAATCTGTCGCGCAGGCTACGTCCAATGTTCAATCGTACTGCATTATTTCTTTAAGCAACCTGAGAATACACGATGCCGACACGCCGAACCTTTCTAACGCAAGCTGGCGCTGCTGGTGCAATAACTCTCGCGTCGCCTGTACTTCACGCACAAACCAGAACAACCGATCTCGACGTTGCAATAGTAGGCGGCGGTGTGGCGGGATTGTTTTGTGCGATGCGATTGAGCGAGACGCCGGGACCAAAGGTGGGCGTCTTTGAAGCGACGGACCGGATCGGAGGGCGCCTCCTCTCGCTGCATTTCCCCGATTTGACAACGCAAACTGCAGAAATCGGTGGCATGCGGTTGCGGCACACCGACAAACACGCGCTTAAGGTCGTTGATGATATGGTCGGGCATGAGAAGCTGCAGGACTTTGCCTATCCGATCACCGGATATTACCTACGCGGCCAACATGTCTCAGAGTTGTCCAAGGCCACGACTCTTCCATACGCGTTGAGTGATCAGGAACGTGCGGTCATCACCAGTGGTCAAGACCTACTGACCCATACGATCAACGATCTGAACAAGAAGGTTGCCGCCGGCACGCTGTCGCTCAGTGGAACGGGACTGTGGGAGCTTTTGCTGCAAGAGCGCAGTCGCGAGACATATAGTTTCATGCGCGATGTTCTGGGTTACAATTCCCCATTATCCAATTGGGACAGCAAAACCGCAATCAGCTGGTTCGAACGCGACTTCGCGTACAAAACCAAATACCTTAAGCTGGAAGGTGGTCTTGAACAAATCCCACAGGCAATCGCAAAAAGCTACATGTCGAACGGTGGCGAGGTTCACCTAAAACACAAGTTGGTCGACCTCCGGCGGCGGCCTGATGCGGGCTTTGAGCTGATTTTCCATACAGATGCTGGCCAGGCAAAAGTGTCCACTGCTCGGGTCATCTTGGCAATTCCGCCAAATGCCTTTCCTTCCTTGATCGACACCGACGTTTTTGCAAGCGACGCCCGTTTCACAAGGGCCGTGGACAGTGTGCACAAAGTGCCCCTGGCTAAGGTGCATCTAGCGTTTGATCAGGATTGGTGGACGCCTCGGAACCTGTCCGACGGTCGTGTTATCACGGATTTGCCTGCAAGGCAGATTTATCGCTGGGGCGTAGACGACACGTCTGGCCATGCGCTTTTGATGGCAAGTTATCACGACGGCGAGATGATTGAGTATTGGGACGCGTTGTCCGAAGGGTCGACTTTTGGTGCGCCGAACTGGATCGATCAAGCGACGGGGCCCAACGGAGATCCTATCGCGCCATCAATGCGCAAACTTCTTCCAGCGTCTGAGCGACTTGTGAAAGAGGTCTGGAGTCAGGTCCGCAAATCTCACGACATTGGTGATGACTTGCCCGAACCTGTTGCTGCGACCTACCAGAACTGGGGGCGCGAGCCCTGGGGTGCTGCCTATCATCTGTGGGGTATTGGGGTGAACCCACAGGACTCCATCGCCTACATGCAAGAACCCGTTCCGGGAATACACATTTGCAACGAAGCGTGGTCGGTATCACAGGGTTGGACGAATGGCGCAATGCAATCGGCAGACAGCCTGCTTGTTGCCAAATTCGATAAGGAACCCTTTGTCTAGAACAAATCTTTTGAGCCTTTCGAGACAATCGAGCAAGGAGAAAATCAGCCAACCAACAATGCAAGCCCCAGACGCGCTGTCTTCGCGAACTTCGTCAGCCGATCATCCTTCCAAGTTGCAACTGGAACCGTGATGTTTTGGCATTTGATAGACCGGCTTGAATTGAGGACAGACTAATGACGAATCAGGAAATACAATTTGCATCTAGGCCTAATTAGCCAGTAGCTTGCTTTACTTCTGACCGCCCTCGGCACTTGAAGACTTTGGCTAACCGGTGCACCTGACATCAAACGCGGCAGCACGCTTGTTGTCTTTTTTGAAGAATTTCACCTGACCACTCGCTCCTTGGAACACTCCGGTGCCACCGACAACTGCCAATTGCGTTTCGAAATGGGGCACAGTGTCGGGACTGCTCGGGGCGGGGTAGGAGCCAGAGTAGATCAGTTGGTTGGTGTCAATTGTCAAGTAAGCGTTAACGATTAGCTGGGTTTTACCCTCACTTGCGCCGGGCGCTATCATTGTCGTGACGTTTTGCATACCAATGACCTGTCCATCTTCACTGAAAACCGTGACGTGCCCGACCGCGACGTCCCCAATTTTGTCGCCACCAGACGTGATCTTCAGGTCTTCTAAGTAGACAGTAAATTGGCCGCATTCCGGAGCGCCGTCAGCTGAAGCAGCAAGGGCGTGGGTGAGAAGAAGCATGGCGGCGAAAAAACGCATTTTGACACTCCTGTGAAGATTAAAAAGGGCTGGCGAACTATTTCGACAAGCCTTGTGAAAAAGTGAGATTGAAACAAGCCTGCATGGTTGTTCGCTCACTGTCTTCTAAGTTCAATCGTCAACAACCAGATCTCAAAGGCGTATCTGCCCCCTCCTTCTTTGATGGTTGCTTCAAAACGATCATAAAACTGATCCAGAAGAGTTTCAGTCTTCTGCTCAGAGTCACTGCGTAACAAAGATTGCCTGAACGTGGACTCGGTGAAGGAGCGAACAAAGCCCTTATAGCTTGCTGCGTATTCTTGGGGCGCATTGATCTGGTCTGCAAAGATATCCTCCGGGTTTTGCTGAGCCGGAGCTACCTCTGCTCGTTCGATCAAAAATCCATCTGCCAATTCCTTGTTGCGTTGAAAGGGTTCAAGAGCTTCCTCCCTGGACATAAACCAGATTGGCATAACGAAGTCGCGTAGCGCGTGCCCGGATACCAACCCGTCACTCACCATCGTTTCGGCAACGTTGTACATCGCGCGGTAAGTATGTCGGCCAGAACTGCAAATTCCGTTGACCTCGCCCGCATCAGCAATTGCCCCCAGCGTCGAGACCATAAGCCTGCCGCCACTTCGCAATTCACGATGTCGCAAAGTAAGGAAGCTTTCCCAGTCGTGTTGCGCTTTTCTTTTGAGCTCCTGGCGAGCTTCTCCCTGCAAATCTGCGAACCAAAGCGTGCCCTTTGAAGAGATTACCGGCTGTGTGCTGAGCCAATGGCTCGCCCCAAACGAAGTCCCGACATCAATAGACGATGCCGGTGCAGCCATTGAAAAAAAACTACCCACACTTGCAACAGGGCGAATACTGGAAGAGAGATTGGTGTAACCGTCCTGGCCAGCAGCACAATCAAACAGGGTATTCCAATCGTTTTCCGCCTGATCGACATGGTGAACAAAGATGGAGCGACCCGGATAGCGATCTACAAAGGACTTTACGGCAGGCTTGACCGACAAGATCGCGTTTGCCCCGGTGCCACAGCCATAGTCAGCAATGTGTATTTCGTCAGATGAGGCCAGAACCTTATCGGCCATCTCCCGAACATCGTCCGCGCGAGATTGAATTGAGTGCTTCTGCGGGAGGGAATTTCCTGCATAGTCGATCATTCCCTCAGTTGGGCTGCTCCTATCGTCCATTCGATCCTCCCACGTGCAGTTGGGTTGGCAGCTAGAGCCGATAGTATACATTGATTGCCAGTCAAAATCGATGAATTGACTGGCCCAAAAGCCGGTAGCAAGTCGCCAACCGAAAAGCCGCGATCGCCGCCTACTCGGCAGCCATTCGATGCGAACAGCAATTGCCCAAACTGCCCTCTGATCCGCTGCCGACTTGCGGGACATTCCCGCAAGCGCTACGTTGACCTGAGGCTGTTCCGAGGCGGCCCCCTGGTCCGCGGAAAGCTGTCATCGGCACCTCGCACAGGATTTGTGAAAACCACATCGGTTTCTCAGCCCGGATTAGCGGACCGTCGGGCAGTGGAGGGAAGACCGATGACCAAATCACTCGATCAACTGCGCCGTGATGCCAAGGCTTTAGGCAAAGCTCTGACAGAAGACGACAAAGGCGCCATCTTGCGCGTGCACGGCATTGTCGCAACCCCCGCAAACGGGGCCTACAAACACGCGGATTGTCTGCATGTCATCGCACGAGAAACTGGATACGCTTCTTGGCCGGCATTGAAACTTGCCGTTGAAACGCAAGGTATGGATCGCGCGCAGAAACAGGGTCGGCTGCGTTGGGCGCTTTACAATGGCTCAAACGAGACGATCACGCATTTGCTTGCAGATGAGCCGGACCTCGCCGACGGTCAGGTGCCTCTTCTTGTCGCTCTCTATGACGTGGCCGCAATGCGAAAAATCCTCGCGCAGGATGCCGGTGCCGCGACGCGCGAATACCCTCCGCGGCGACCAATCTGCCATCTGGCGTTTTCGAAATACATCAAGACAGCGCCTGAAAAAGAACCCGAGATGCTCGCCGTGGCGGAATTGCTTGTCGAACACGGGGCAGACGTGAATGATAGTTTTGCATTCGACCCCGAGACAGATCACCGCTTGTCCGCGCTCTACGGCGCCATCGGCCATTCGGACAACATGCCGTTGGCCAAGTGGCTGTGGGAACATGGGGCAAATCCTGACGACAATGAATCCCTCTACCATTCCACCGAACTGGGCCATACCGAAGGTCTTCGTTTGTTGCTGGAACATGGAGCAAACCCGAAGGGCACAAATGCACTGCCCAGAGCGATTGACTTCAACAGTACCGATGCAGTTCGGCTGTTGCTGGAACACGGTGCTGATCCCAATGAAAGCATCAATCCTCATCCGTCGGGTGACCCTACACTGGTGATCCCCGCCTTGCATCAGGCGGCACGGCGTTTGACTTCGGGCGAAATCGTTCAGCATTTGTTGGAGCATGGCGCGAACCCAAATGCCGTGAGCCGCGGCCGCTCTCCTTATGCTTTTGCACGCATCTTCGGAAGCCGGGATGTGGCGTCGGTACTGGAGCGCACAGGTGCATCCACGCAGTTGAGGTTGATTGAAGAGCAACTGGCTCGGGCAGCGGACGGTACGTCAAAGGAGGACGACCAGATCGACATGAATACCCTGTCGCAAGAGATGAGGTTTCTTCTTTGCCGCCTCGTCTGGCGCGAAGGAACCCTGCCTCATATGCAGCGCCTGGTCGAAATTGGCTTTGACCCAAATCTGCCGGACGAGATGGGAATGCCGCCCATGCACCTTGCTGGTTGGGAAGGCATGCCCGAAGTCATGTCGTATTTTCTGGACCAGAAACCGGACCTAGACCAAACAAATGCGTACGGAGGCACACTGCTGTCAACTATCATCCACGGGTCCGAAAACTGTCCGCAAAGAGCACATCGCCATCACATCAAGTGTGCGCACTTGGTACTGGAGAGAGGTTTACCACTTCCTCGAAAAGCCGCGCAATTTGCAACAGATCCTGAAATGTCCGACTTTCTTGCTGATTGGGCGGTGTCGCATCCGCTGCAAGTAACAGAACATGGGGTCGTTTAAGGGAAAAGGCGCTTGCGCCAGACGAACAGGCTGGCGCAGCCAGATTATCTAAAGGTTGGCCTTCATCGGCAAGATCGGCCCCCAAGACGTCTGCCGCGCAGGACCAAAGGCAAAGAATCCCGCCTTCTTATAAGCCGCGATCGCGCGTGCATTTTCAGGGTGCGGATCTGTTGCGACGACCGGGACACCTGCGGCGAACAATCCTTTCAGATGCTCTGAAATGAAGGCCGGGCCGTGCCCTCGCCCGATCATATCTGGTTCGCCAATGAACTGGTCGATACCTCGAGATCTCGGTGGAAGGGAGAAGAAATGATGATCCTCCCAACCGTGAACTGTGTAGTCCTGGATATATGCAAATGGGCGTACCTCAAGCGAAACGATCCATCGTTCGACCCGCGTGTCTTCCAGGTCTCTGTTCGTGCTTGGCTCATTGGTATCCCACCATTCGCGTACATGTGGGTACGATTGCCATGCCGAAATCATCGCAAAATCTGCTGACGTCATCTTGCGAAATGCATATCGGTTAGGACTAATCATGGTAAAGGGTAGCAAACAGTAGATAGATGTTTAAACCCATTAGCATGTCCCTTGGGACGGCGCTCTGGGTGTAGAGGGTCAAGTGTTTGATTTAGCGCTGCACCGGCTCGAAGCTGCCGCTAAGTGACCTGAAGACTCGACACAGCAATAGCGGCCCATTCCTGTCGTTCATCCAACCGGAACCAAGTTGCGGCACCCCGTAAAAGCCGCCATCCGCTGCGTTCGCAATAGTGGGGTCACTTGATCCGGGAAAGCAGCTGAAACACCGGCATCAGCTTGGCGAACTCGGCGGTTGTTCGCTCCGTCAGATTCGACTTTAGAACAAAGGCTTGGGTCTCGGCATCCATCCAAACTGCAAAGCCCTTGCGCCGCAACGCTTCCTCACGGGGGTGGTCTTTGTCAAAACCGGACGGCACACGCTTCAACTCCGGCTCACCGATCCTGTAGCCCCGTTCTCGCATCTCTTTGGTGGTCTGGATTAACTCCGCCCCGAGGGGACCCGCCATAGCGTCGCGGAATGCGTCCAAAGATCCTTTTTCATACTGAAAAACCCCACAACCGAGGGACAGCATTTCAGGAGAGAACCCAAAGAACCACATCGGCGGTTGATCCCCCTGCCCCGTCGGCATGAACGCAAGGTGCAGATGGGCGTTGTAGGGTGTCTTGTCCTTGGAGAACCGAACATCGCGGTAAATCCGAAAGATCTTGCTGCTGTGATCCTGTCCGGTCAGTCCACCCAGGGCTAGCGCCATGTCATCGGCGAACAGCTTGCTGGGCGCTTTCAGGTGGGTTTCATAGATCGCTTTGTTCGCTGCAAACCAATCTTTCGTGTTGTTCGCTTTCAGGTCATGCAGAAAGCCAACCGCTTCAGGCGAGAAACAGTCAAACTGGGCCATGAAGTCCTCCGTTCAGTCTTTCTTGGGCAGCGCCGCGGCGTGTTCAAGGCACAGGTGCAGCCAACGCTTCAATGCAGCGCCATCGCAATCTGTTTCGTCCACTCGAACAAAACCACCCAGCTTGCGGTCTCCGTGGATCACGGCATGGGCCGTGGGGTTTTTCAGGGCGACGCTCTCGTTCGCCTTGCCAACCCGGAACATGAACCGCCCTACCCCGTCCGGGTGCCGCCGTGCACCGCAAAGCATGTTGCCGTTCAAAAAGAAGCACAACCCGCCCATCATCCGCTTTTCGGAAATGCCCACATGAGCGGCCAAAGCCTCTCGAATGCGGGCGTTCAGTGTTTCATCCACGGGCATCAGTTGGTTACCCAAAGCTGCCAGAGGATCGCCAACGCAAGGACCAGCATGGTCAATGTTGTGAGCGCCGCCCCAACCGCGCGCCCTCTGCCATTCACCGAAGCACTCAGGCTGAAATAGTGAATGGCACGCGCAAGCAACAGCACACCACCACAGGCAGCGACGAGCCAAGGTGCAGTTCCCGCAATCTCTGCCCCTGCAAGGGCCAGCAGGGCGAGCGGGACATATTCGATGAAGTTCCCATGCGCTCGCATCAGTCGCAGCAGGCTTTCATCCTCACCGTGAAGCAAAGGAATTCCAGTCTTGGTGCGACGCACACCAACGGCAATCGCCATCGGAATGCTCATCAAAACAAACATTGCCGTGACGGCCAGCGCGATTTGCGGAAACTGTTCCATCTGATCCCTCCTTTGCCGCGCTCAAGATGCCATGCTTTCATAGGTGATCAGCGCGAACCGCGCCCCTTGCGGGTCAGTCAGAGTGGCCATACGACCGACCCCCGGCATATCCATCGCAGGCTGAACAATCGCGGCGCCTTTGGCCTCAGCCTTGGCGACACTGGCGTCCACGTCGGCCACGGTAAAGAAGATCGTCCAGCTACCGTGATCCTCTGGCATGGGGGAAAAGCCACCAATTGCGGTTTCGCCTACGACAGCAGCAGAATAACTCGACCCGTCCTGCATGGGCATGTCATTGATCGTCCAGCCCAGCACCTCTTGATAGAAGGCTTTGGCTTTGCCCTGATCCGGGCCGGAATGTCCGATCCAGCCGGAGTTTCCGACAGTGGTCATCTCAAGAATACTCATGTGCGTCTCCCTTGGTTACACCCGCCACATACGGGTCTGATCCAAGGACGCACGACGCGCCGCGATCCCTACAAGCTACGCAAAATTTTTTGACTGATTGCAATTTTTTCAGTGATCGCAACACATTCGGGCGCGGTTGGACCAAGGGTCATCACCGTTTCAAAGGCCGCAATCGCAGCTTGGTGGTCACCCGCTTCCTGCAAAAGCCCTCCGCGCATGGCATGAAACCAGCGATACGCCGATAAATCCCGTGCCAGCGGCTCCATCGCTTTCAACGCGTAATGCGGGCCATGGAGCTTGGCCTGCGCTGCTATCTGATTAAGTCGGACAACAGGCGTTGGCTGCAATGCGTAGAGGGCAGCGTAGTGACTCTCAATCGACGCCCAGTCCGTTTGATCAACCAAGGTCGCCTGGGCATGTGTCGCTGCGATTGCAGCCTGAATGATATAGACACCATGATGACCAGTCCGCTGGGCCTTTTGCAAAAGACCCGTCGCCTCGGCGATGTCCGCGCGATCCCATAGACTACGATCCTGATCGTCCAGCGTAACAAGCTTTCCGTCCCCGTCAATGCGTGCACGCCGTCGGGCGTGTTGAAACAACAAAAGCGCCAGCAGGGCAGCCTGTTCCCCCATTGCCGGAAACAAGGCTGCAAGCAGACGGGCCAAGCGGATCGCCTCTTCGCACAAGGTCTGCCTGATTTGCTTTGGACCACCCGAGGTCGACCACCCTTCGTTGAACATCAAGTAAATCATCAGTGAGACTTCGCCCAAGCGCGCACCCCGCTCGACCGGGCTGGGTGTTTCGAAAGCAACCGGGTTACTGGCAATCTTCTTTTTCGCACGGGTGATCCGCTGTTCCATAGTCTTGGGCTTGATCAGAAATCCGCTCGCGATCTCGTCCACGTTCAACCCAAGGACCACGCGCAGCGCAATGGCAATCTGATCCCGACGGTCAAGTTCCGGATGGCAACAGATGAACAGCAGTCTCAATACGTCATCGCGCATCTCGTCCGGGTCCGGTGTTTCGGCGGGCATCGGCTGAAACTCCTTACTGTGGCGCGACAGGATTGCCGCACGACGCTGTGATTTGCGCACATGATCCAGGCCCGAGTTACGTGCCGTCGCCAACAACCACGCCAACGGGTCACGAGGTGCTCCGTCTTTGGGCCAAGCCGTCAGAGCCTTCAGGCAGGCATCGGCAAACGCCTCTTCCGCCATGTCGATATCCCGGAAGAATCGGGTCAGTGCCGCAAGCGCGCGTGGTCGGTGCAGAGTGAATGTAGCCTCAAGCCAGTCCGACATGATCTATTCCGACGAGATCACACCACCCGCCCAGGCCACTGGCCGCACCTCAAGCCTTGCAACGGGGGATGAGATCATCTTTGCGAATTCCAATGCCTCATCAAGATCCTTGAACTCCGCGGCATAGAACCCAAGGAAGTTCTCCTTTGTTTCGGCGAATGGACCGTCAGTGATCAGTGTCATTGCGTCTTCGGTCGAAGCGGGCTCGACCATCACGGCAGAGGTCGGCGGCATCAGCTTCATCGACACGAACTCCCCGCGCTCTGATAACGCCGATTGCAGTGCGCCGTGGCCTGACATCACCTCGTCCTGGCGATCTTTGGGCAGCGCTTCGAACACGCCCGGCTCCCCATAAATCGTGATTGCGTATATCATTTTCGCCTCCATGCATCATTCACATGGTGCAAGGACGCGCGAGGATATGCAAATCCGACAACCGGTAAACAACGCAAGGTCGCAAGATAGCCGCTTGGAACCCCGAGACGCTGATCGAATGCTAGGCGGGTTCCCAAAGCTCAATTGGGTTTCCTTCTGGATCATTGAGCCACGCGAACTTGCCATTTGGATAAGGCGAATCTGGATCGCGACGGACTTCAACATTCTTAGATTCGAGTTGTGCGATCATTTTCTCAATGTCGCGAACACGAAAATTCAGCATAAATGCCTTTTCTTGGTTCCCGAAATACTCTGTCACTTTTTCGAACGGGGCAAATACAGTCTCGCCTGCTTCCTACGTCCAACACGGTGTTTCATAGTCGTTTGGTACAAGGTCAATGCCCAAATTGTCACGATACCATGCCGCTAAAGTAGCAGGCTCGTCTGCCCTGAAGAAAAACCCGCCAAAGCCCAGTACTTTTTCCATCTTCGACATCAAACCCGGACACGCTATCGGAAAAGACTACACCAATATGTGGAAATTGATAAGCGCGGCCCTTTGCTGCCGATCGTACTACGAACTCGCTGCTGCAGTGCGGCCCGTCAAACCGGCCATTCGCTGCAATCGCAAAATCAAAGGTTGGCTGAACTCACACAACGCGGGACAATGCCGCCGTTGAATTGTAATCTGCAAATGGCCGCTTTGGTTTATTTTGCGATCCGGTCGGTAGAGCTTTCTTGACTGGTGGTCTGCGACGGAGATACTTCATTTATGAGAACCCAAAATGATCATCGCCATTCGCCTGTAAGGCCCCTTCTGGCCTTGCTCCTCGGGCTATTTATCCCGGTTAGCACTACATCCGCACAAGAATTTGAGCCGCAGCGTTCCGACTTCAAAATTCCGGCTGATTTGAAATCGGTCACAGAAGGTCGAGACGGTTTTTCTGCTGAGCAAAGCCAGTTGTACCGGCAAGCCTACGACGGGGAAACTCTGACCACCTCTGCCGATGCTGGCAACTATGCTGCGTCTCGCCTTAGCGAGAACCTGCCAACGGCAATCGTGCATCGCTATGGACCAGTTTCAGAACTCAAATACCAGCTGATGCCTGAAGTCGGTGATGTCAGAGCGACAACCATTCTCGGCACGATGACATTGAACGAGATGATCCAAGACGAAAGGTCTCGGCTCAAAGCAATCGCCGTTGTTCACAAGGGACAGATCGTGTTCGAAGAGTATGTCGGCATACGCGATTGGGACAATCACCTCTGGGCCTCTGCAACCAAGATACTGGTTGGGACCCTTGCCCACATCGCCAACGAGCAAGGCCTGATCGACCTTGATGAAACGGTGTCCCACTATGTCCCCGAGCTCTCAGACACACCATGGGCAGACATCAAAGTGGCTGATGTTCTCCACCAGCGATCCGGTCTCGATATAAGCGAAAGTCGCTTGGGTAGCTCTCCAGACCACCCGGTCAGCCTGTTTTACGCCATTGGCTTTGGTGACCCCAATATCCCAGAGGGTCTGTCACTCATGGAAGCGCTGCAGCGCGTCGAGGTTGAAGTAGAACCCGGCAGTCGTTTTGAGTACGCGTCTCTCAACACCTACGTTACGACGTTGATCTTGCAGAAAGTTACAGGCAAGCCTTTCGAAGACATCGTGACTGAACACATCTGGAGCCAAGCAGGCATGGAGGGCGATGGGGTTCTCGGCCTGACTGTCAGTGGAGAACCTTCGTCTCCGGGGGCATTCGCCGCCAGACTTCGTGATCTGGCCCGCTTCGGAATGCTCTTCACCCCGAGCTGGGACGTTCTCGCGGAAGAACAAGTAGTTTCAGCGGACTACTTCGCGAAGGTCCAATCCGCCGCAGACCCCGCCATCTATGGCGAAGACTATATGAGCAAGCGATTGCTCAACGACTTTGGAGAAGATGGTTTTAGCGCTTCTTATCAGTGGGATGCCGTGTTCCCTGATGGCGACATGTACAAATCCGGACGGACGGGACAGTGCCTCTACGTGTCTCCCGAAACCGATACGGTAGTGGTCTATTACTCGTCGTCTTACCAAGCGGAAGTTTGGGTTCACGCCTACGCCCGTGAAATCGTTCAACAACTGTTCAGATGAGTTAGTTCAAAAGGTGAGGGGGGATGTTCGAAGCCGACATTCGTTCGCATCGCAGCATTTTGCACTTTGGGCTCGAAGCAGACCTCGGAGGCAGCGCAGCAATCCTATGATATAGTGCGTTGTCAACGTCGGGTTGTCGTTATGGGAGGGCATGGCGGATCGGAGGATCAGTCATGGAAACACCAAACCTTCCTGCCATTCGCGCGCTTCGCCCAGCTTGGAACAAGGGACGCATCGTCGGTCAAAAACGCCCGCTAAAACCCAAACACGTCTGGGCAATTCGAGTAAGATTGGAGCTCGCAGAGAACCATCGCGACCTCGCTCTCTTCAATATGGCCATCGACAGCAAGTTGCGCGGCTGTGACTTGGCGAAGATGAAAGTCGTTGACATCATGGCCTCTGGTCAGATCAAGGAGCGGGCTTCGGTGCTGCAAAGTAAAACTCAGAAACCGGTCCGCTTCGAAATTTCTGAAGGTACTCGGACCTCCGTCGAGAAGTGGATGGAAGATGAACTCATGGTTGGGTCTGAATAGCTTTGGCCAGGGCGTTTCCATGAGCGTTTGCACAATTCAACGCGCCAGTATGCCCGGATCGTGCGTGATTGGGTCACGTCTATAGGTTTGGAAGCCAGCGCATATGGCACACATTCTATGCGGCGCACAAAGGTTACTCAGATTTACAAAAAGACGGGCAATCTGCGCGCGGTGCAACTCTTACTTGGGCATACAAAAATGGACAGTACCGTTCGTTATCTCGGTGTTGAGCTTGAGGATGCACTTGCCATAGCGGAGGCCATCGAAATCTGAATACTACGGGCCGCTTTCGTTGGCGGCCCATTGCGGCCGTTCGCCCGTGTCTCAGTCCGTTGCGGCGCGGCCCCTCAAACCGGCCATTCGCTGCGCCCGCAAAATCAGATGATGGAAGAAATCACAGCGCGGAAAAAGCTCCCGTTCAAATTTATTTTCAGCTGCTTTCTAGGCCCCAAAACACAAACGCCTGAACGATCAAAGATTCTTTCATCCGATAGGTTGCTGCCATTTTAATCTTGGCTATCTGCCCGGCTTCGAGAGGACCAGTAACGAAATTTGGGATGTCTTGCGTTGCCTCAGCGGTATAATCCAACTCCGTCGCCGTGACACGGGGTTTGACCCATATCTCGGTAGGGGAAAGTGTCAGCTTTGCAAACTCTCCAGCACCTTGAAAGTAATTTTTTTACTCATCGCGTCCACGAAACTGCTTTCGGGGGTTAGCAAATGACGCGTTCGTATCGTAAAAGGTGTCCACCAATTCGACAAATCGCGCTTGGTTATGAATGTCGTAGTATCTGTGCCAAAAAGATTCATCGACTGCCATCATTGTCTCATTCCGTTTCCAATCACTATGAGAAACTATGTCATTCAGAGTGTGGGACGTCGAGAACGTCCCGCAGTTCGTCAATAAAGCCCTGTGAAACATGGACTCCCTGCTGCCATCGGAGCAACCGCGGCATTTTGAAGAGCAGACCAGCTTGCACGGATTAGGGCGGCCCAGAGCTGACTTATTATACGGCGTTTGAAAGCTGCGGCCGCATCCCACTTGCCCGCAGCTATCAGTTGCCACGACCTCAGTTTATTGCCGCATTTGGCGATGCATATGAGACCTTCGTAGCGTTTTAGGGTTTTATGTTGTTTGCGGAGATCCCAAGCGACTTCACGATCTGTGGCATAGTTCTGATTTTGGGGTAGGACTGCTTGTTTTGAATTAGGACAATTGAAGTACGCGTTCCGTCTGAGAATAACTTCATACCATATGCGAATGCAGGTGATCTTACAGTGTGTCATTGTATTCCATCAACAACAGGCGGAAACCCTTGAATGCGTAGATGACCCGGGTCAGCGCGGAACCAACAGGTCCTTTGTTTGTCAGACTCTGTGGTCCCCCCTTAAGCTGGAGTTCCACAACACAAATTTCTTCTTGTGACTGTCTGGCAAAAACCGCAACGTCGTGACGCGTTTGGGTTCTACATCAATGAGGTGACTTACATGGCAGGAAAATTTGAAATTTACGAAGACAAAGCCGGAGAATACCGTTTCCGGCTAAAGGCGGGAAATGGAGAGATCATTCTGGCCAGTGAAGGGTATGTCCAAAAGGCCAGTGCCGAAAACGGCGTCGCATCGGTAAAAACAAACGCTCCGAACGACGATAGTTATGAGCGGAAGGAAACCAAACCCGGTGGCCATATGTTCAACCTGAAAGCCAGCAATGGCCAGGTTATCGGGACCAGCGAAACCTATACAAGTGCATCCGGACGCGACAACGGCATCGAATCCGTCAAGCGCAACGCCCCTGATGCGCGGATCGAAGACCTGACCTGACTTAGACTCGTCCTTGATCGAGCTAACGACCGAGGCAAGCCAAGTTTCACGGTGGCGCGAAGTTGCGCCGCCGATGCCTTATTAACAGGTTTTGCAACCGACATTGCATCAATGCGTTTTCTGAAATTCCTCTCGCACGTTCATTTTCTGTTCATTTTTTGAATATGCGCGCTTCATTTGCACACGCCATATTGTCCTACTGGAGTTAAGAAAACACTGGTTCCCGCGAAGGGCCGATGGGCAAAGGAACATTTGTGTCGGGGAATGGATGTAGGACCAAGCGCTGGCCGGGGGCAATCTGTCACGCGGTCTGCGTTATATTTCTGACTTGTATTCTATGCGCCGGGTTGGGGCAGGTCGGCACGGCCGAGGCGCAAACCGCAAGCTTTCGCTCGGTGGATACGAACGCGGATGGTGTTCTGAGTTTTGACGAGCTTGTGGCTGCCTTTGGGACGGCGGGGGCAAGAAAACTGCTTCAGGATATAGATCGCAACGGAGACAATCGCATCACGATCATGGAACTGCGTGGTGGACGGGACAACGGGAAGGACAGACAAGACAACCGAGGCACGCGTGAGACCGACGCGGGTAATCGGGGCGAGCGGGAAAACGAAGACGGCGACGACGGTGAGCGCGATATAGATGACGGTGATGACCGCGATGACGGCGGCGATGATGATAAGGATGACGATTGATCTAGACCCGTCGCGTTCATCTGTCATTCATCTGATCACATGCCGTAGTTTCATCCGGTTTTGCGATTTTTCTCACATGGCGCTGGCAAAACGAAAGCATCAAACAGCCAGTCACGGAGTTAAGCATGACACAGTTTCCCCAAACCACTCCTTTTGCCTGCGACATTGCAAAATGGGCCTTCACAACCCGCAGGGTCGATCGGTCCGACGTGCGTGGGTTTTCCACGCGGATGGACGCCGCAAAGGCGGGCGATCTGATCCTGTGCGAGATTGCCGAGATCGGGCACCATAAGAAAATCCAATTGGCCGAGCGCCGTGCCTCGGTCAGTTATCCGGGCGATTTCGTCGTCGTTTGCCTTGGGGATCGCTATGCGCCGGATCAGTTTCTGGCCAGTGCAATCATTGATGACGATCTGATTGATCTGGTGGCAGGCGGCGGCGTCGCCGGGCGGGTGGACGCGGCCCATGTCCGTATGGAAGCCCCCACTCGGTTGAAACCTCTCGGTTTGCTGACGACTGCGGAGGGGCGGGTGATCAACGTGGCAGATTATGCTCTGCCCGGCCTGCCATCCAACGATCAGGTCACTGTCATCGGTGTTTTTGGCGCATCGATGAATTCTGGCAAAACAACCGCCGCGTCGAGCCTTGGGCACGGCCTGACGCGGTCGGGCTTTGCCGTGGCTGGGATCAAGGCCACTGGAACCGGCGCCTTTGGCGACTTCAACAGTTTTGAGGACGGTGGCGCTCCGGCCCTTGATTTCACGGACGTCGGGATGGCCACCACATACCGAATGCCGATGGCGCAGATCGAAGCGGGCTTTGAAACGCTGGTTGCCACCGCCGCCGCGCGCGGGGCCGAGGTGGTGGTGGTTGAGATTGCCGATGGTGTGTTCCAACAGGAAACCCGGGCCATCCTGCAATCATCGCGCATTCGCGACCGTCTGGATGGAATCCTATTCGCTGCCCCGGATGCGCTGAGCGCGCTTGGCGGTGTGACCGTTTTGGATCAGGCGGGTCTCAGCCCCTTTGCGATTTCGGGGATGGTCAGTTGCTCGCCTCTGGCCGCTGCCGAAGCCACCGAGGTCACGGGCCGCCCGATCCTGTCGCGCGAAGACCTATGGTCGCCCGAGGTCATCACCCAACATGTCGTGCCGCTGATGCGACGCACACCTGAAGATGTGGCCGCATGAAACTCCTCCCCGGATTGGCCACAAGGGACCGCATCATTGATGCGGTCCTGGTGGTGTCCAGCAGCATCCTGCAGGCGGGCGCATTGGCCGTTGCCGCCTTTGCCACTCGGGATGCGTTCGCAGCGCTGCACGCGGGCAATGTCCTGGCCGTGGAAACCGTCGCGCAACTGGCACTGGCAGGAGTTGTCGCGGCGCTGTGTCTGCTGATATCGCAATACCGCGCCGAGGCGTTGGGCCAGAGCTACGCGATCTCGCTGCGTCAGGTTCTGTATCGAAAGATCGCGCGCCTTCCGAAATCCCGCCACGAAGAACGTCGGCTGGGGGCTTTGTCTCTGCGTTTCGTGGGGGATCTTTCGGCGGCACGCCTCTGGTTTGGCCGGGGTCTGCCCGATGTATGGTCCGCTGCCGTGGTGATTCCGGGCGCGGGGGCCATTCTGTATGCGCTGAACCCGACGCTTGCGATCAGCGGCGTATCTGCGCTGGCGTTCTCTGTTGCGGTGATGGCAGGCTTGGCGTGGCATCTGGGACGTCGGCATCGGAACCTGCGCAGTCGCCGGGCAAATATCGCAATTTCCATGATCGAACGGATCGCGATTGCGCCGGAACTGGACCTGATGGGCCGCACCGGTCGAGAGCTGCGCAGGTTGAACGCTCAGGGCTCATCCCTGCGTGACGATGCGCTAGCGCGCAGGGGGCGAACTGCCTGTCTTCAGGCAACGCTGCAGATGGGGGTAGCCCTTGCCGGTCTCTTGATGCTCTGGCAAGCCAGCCAAACCGGCATAGCGCCAGCCACGGTTGCTGCCTGTCTTTCGGTCATTGCGCTGGTCGCCCATCCTCTGCAGAGGCTCGCGGGGGCGTGGGACCAGTATTGCGCGTGGCGTGTGGCGTGCGAGAAGGCTGAGAGGCTGCTGTCGGAACCCGAGGTGCTGCGGAAAGCGACGCCCTGCACCGGTCCCATTGCAATCGAAGTCACCGGAGAAGTTGATCAGACGCCCATCGCGTTCATGGCGGGACATAGCGCCACCTCGACTCTGACAGGTAAACACGCGTCGATCATCGCGCGGTGTATCGCGGGGCTCGACCGGCGCGCGGGGATCAACGTGCGCTTCAGCGGGCAGGACAAGGCCCCCAAAGTGGCCTTTGTCGGAAATGATCATATCGGCCTTCAGGGCAGTTTGCGCCGGTCGGCAAGTCTGATGTGCCGGAAGCGGCCTGGCGACAGGAGGATATCAGAGGTCATGCGGCGCTTTGGCTTGTCTGATCTGCTGTCTGCGCCGCGTGGTCTTGATCAGCGCCTGGCAGAAAACGGCAATGGGTTGTTGCCGCATCAGACATTGCGGCTGGACTTGACCCGCGCCGTTCTTGGCAAGGCAGATGTCATTGTCATCGCCTCGGTGCGGTGGGAATTGTGCAAATCCCATCAGGCTGACTTGCTTGCGACGCTGCGGGCTCTGTCCGGTGCTACGATCATATTGGTCGAAGAAACCATCCCTCTTAATCTGGAAGAGAACTCAAAGGTCGTCTGACATGCGCTCATCTACATTGTTTGGTATCTATGCAATTGTTCTCGTCGGTTTTCTTGGGGGGCTGGCGGGCCTGACCTTATACAGCCTTGAAAAAACCCGATGGTGGGATGCTCGGATACAGTTGGCGCAGGAATCCTATGGGCTGCATCTGCGGCTGGAAGCGGACCTCTACCGCCTGTTCAAGCAGCACGGCGATGCGCTGCTTATCGGGGATCGGGACGACGGGGTGAGTGAAGTCGAACTGCGGGCAAAGATCGCCCAGACTCTGGAAGCGATCCGTAAGACCATCGCGCGTGAGATTCAGATGGTGGGCGACGAAGAGATCGAGGAACTGGAGCTGCTGGATGAGATTGAGGAGGATATCGAATCCGTCAACGCGGCCATCGCAAGCCTGTCAGCCGAAGGCAACCCGATTGAGACCTTTGTTCAGATAGAACGCCTGGCGGGTCTGCTTGATGGAGATATCGATGACGCGCTTGATCAAAAGATTCAGGCCGCGCTGGATGAAGAGGTTGAAGAGGTCGAGGATGTTCTGGCCGAGGCAATCGCCTTTCGGCAATGGAACGAGCGGTTGGTCTATATGATTGTTCTGGCCGCGATCGCGGTCCTGCTGGTGGGGCTTGTATCGTTCAACCGGCAGATCAGAAAGCCGCTGACACGGTTGGCAGATGGCATCGGTCGCCTGCGCAAGGCCGACTATTCCGAGCCGGTCCATCTTGGTGGCAGTCTGGAGTTTCGCGAACTGGGCACCGTGCTAAACGGCATGGCCGAGGGCCTCGCCGCGCGTGAGGCCAGCCGCGCCGAGCAGAAGCGGCGGCTTGAAGATACCGTTGCCGCCAGAACGGCCGAGCTGCAGCAGCTTATCGATAAGCTGGAGACCGGCGAGGAAAACCGCAAGCGGTTGATGGCGGACATAAGCCATGAGCTGCGCACCCCGCTGGCCATCATTCTGGGCGAGGCCGATGTTACCCTGCGGACGTCGAATTCCCTGCCCGACGAGGCCTCGGATTCGCTGGCGCGTATTCGGGATTCAGCAAAGCATACCAATCAGATCGTAGACGACATGCTGACCGTTGCGCGATTTGAGGCCGGCCAGTTGAGGCTGGATCGCAGGCAAACCGACCTGCGCAAGATCGTTCATGATGCTGTCGCAATGTTCCCCGACCCGGTTCGGTTCGATAGCCTCGACATCAAAGTGATGGCATCGGTCGATGAGGTGCGTCTCCGCCAATCCGTGCTGGCCCTGCTACAGAATGCGCGGCGCTATGGAGGGCCGACGATCGGGGTCAAGCTGGACGAGGGTCTTGCTTCGTGCACGATAGCCATCGAGGATGACGGGCCGGGGCTAAGCGCGGCAGAGAAATCCCAGGCCTTTGATCGGTTCTTTCGGGGCTCGAACGCGTCGGGGCAAGGTATCGAAGGCAGCGGCCTGGGGCTGCCGGTGGTAAAATCCATCGTTGAGGCGCATGGTGGAGCTGTCGATCTTCAGGATCGGCCCGAGGGCGGGTTGCGGATCGTCATAACCCTGCCAAAGGTTGCCCGGATGAAAGTTGTTCAAACCGGCACGATGCAAAAAAGGGGTTGATGCGCGGACATCAGGGCTAACCTGATTTTGTCGGCGCAGTTTCGAACAGCGAAAGAGTTGAGGCACGTCATGAATATCTTGCTTGTCGAAGATGAGGCCCGCGTTGCCGATTTCATACGGCGCGGTTTATCCGCCGAGGGCTGGGCGGTGGATCACGCTCCGGATGGTGAAGATGCCTTGGAGCTTGCCGCGACAAACACCTATGACGTCATTCTTCTGGACCTGATGCTGCCCGGCATTCAGGGTCAGGACGTGTGCCGCAAGATGCGCGCCCGCAAATCGAAGACACCGATCCTGATGTTGACCGCTCTGGATAGCCCGGAAGAAAGGGTCGAAGGGCTGAAGATCGGCGCGGACGACTACCTGCCCAAGCCGTTCGACTTCGACGAGCTGATCGCGCGGGTCGAGGCACTGCATCGCCGTGCCAACGGGTATGCAAGCAATCTCAGCGACACCGAGATCATCTGCGGAGACCTGAAGTTTGATCGGACTTCGCTTCAGGTTTCGGTAGCAGGGCAAGAAATCAAGCTGTCAAAGAAAGAGCGTGATCTGTTGCTGCTCTTTCTTACCAACACAGGCCGTGTGCTGTCGCGCGAACGCATCCTGAATTCTGTCTGGGGGGTGCACGAGGACCCGTTGACAAATGTAGTCGACGTCTATGTTGGCCGCTTGCGCCGCAAGATCGGGGCCGAAGGCCAGCGGATCGTCACGCTCAGAAACGTTGGATACCGGATGGGCTGAGTGCGGTATTGGCGCAACGAAAGAAGTGACGCGTGGAACCAGAACCCGCAAATCTGTCATGATTTTCATCTTGGTGAAAAGTGACTGCAAGAAAGCACACGCATGATGCAGGGGTGGATTGATTAGCAGAACTTCGAGGGTTGGTGGATTCACAGCCCGCCCAAACCGGGGCACACCGGCATCTGACGATGCCACTCACTCCAAGAACCCGGCCAATCCTCGTGGCGGCCTTCTCCAGGTGTTTCGGCGCAGTGGAGGAGGTCGCCTATTTTGTGACCTGCGGGCTGCTGAAGGCAGTGCATGCTAGCCTTGGAGTTGTCAAATCTTATATTTTGTAGAACCAAATGTATTGTGGGAAAGTGCGCTGCATTCTGTAGGATACAGTTCTGGACATCATTACGCTACGTCAGGGATCTACATTGAAAGGCGCAGAAAGAATCTCGTTAATAATTGGTACAAAATGAGAATTTTAGAACTATGAAAACCACCTGACCGACAAGCTGACCTGCACAGGCCAATCTTACATATTTTTAAAGATCCTGAATAATTCAGTTAAACTGAATATCGCTTCTACACTCATCTGTCGGTTTGTATGAGTCGTGGGCAAGCATGTTAAGCATCATCATCTGCGCGATCGCATATGCCAGCTTTGAGTGCACCAACCTGTGGTGCGTCCTTGCAGGTGACAAAGGCGATGCGATCTCTCCGCTACTCGCGTGTCATACACCGTTTGGGTATTGGTCGGTGCTGAGTGCTGCACGGCTGTTGTGGCAAACTGCGGATGTCGTGCCGATACAAACTGCGCCGACGTTTCGGTTGCAGGCCGCCACGCTCGCCTTGCCGCGTCGGCGTGCCTCCGCGCCAAGAGCGCTTCCGCAGATCGACGAGCAACTCATAGACACGTTGCTGCACCATACAAACAGCGTGATGACTCCGGGCGCGAGGCCGCGGACCACGTCAGTGATGTTCTAAACGATGCTGCTTTCATACCCCGGAAACAACTTTCCACCTAGAACCGACGAGTGAAGACGATGGAAAAAAACAAACAAAGCTCTCTATCGGCCGCCACGCGGTTTGGCGAACGGTTCGGGCTGGTCCGCACATATACGATCAAAATCCCGGGCACTGGCCCTGCGAATGAAGAATCTGAGCCGCGAAATGGCACCTCTGACAGAAAAAGAGCTGCCGGTTTTAACCTAACGAAGGAGAAGATGATGTCTTTGGACATATCAAAACTCAGTGAAATCAAGGGCCTGATTGGTGCCTGTCTGGTTGATAGTGACACCGGCCTGACCCTTGCAACCGAAGGCGGAGCTAAGTTCGATCTTGAAACCGCAGGCGCGGCGAATGTGGAAGTTGTGCGCGCCAAACTGCAGGCCATTGAAGCGCTGAAGCTGAATGACGTGATCGAGGATATTCTCATCACGCTGGGCAAGCAGTTCCATCTGATCAGGCCCCTGGAAAAGAACCCGAATATCTTCGTCTATGTGGCGCTGGACAAGAAGACCGCCAATCTGGGTTTGGCCCGTCTTCAGGTAAAAGCCGTCGAAGAGACGTTGAGTTTATAAATGACCCCCTCGCGCCAACGGTTCAGGCGCAGTAATGTGCCTGAACCACCCGTACGAGGGCTTGTTGCGTCAGCGTTGCTTTCTGCAATGTGATTGAAAGCCGGAACCATGAAAATTCTAGTCGCCGAAGACGATGTCAAAACCGCGGAGTTCGTGATCTCAGGGCTCCGCTCCAGCGGGTTTACGGTTGAGTGGTTCGAGGATGGGCGCGATGCTCTGTCATACTGCCTGTACAACCAATGCGATGCGGTGATCCTTGACCGGGTGCTGCCCGGCATGGACGGCATGTCGATATTGAAAGCGCTGCGCGCGGCGCAAAACCAAACGCCGGTGCTGTTTCTGACCTCAATTAGCGACGTGAGTGATCGCGTCGAAGGTCTGACCGAAGGGGCGGATGATTATCTGGTCAAGCCGTTTCACTTCTCAGAGCTTCTGGCCCGTCTGCAGAGCGTGCTGAAACGGCGCACCGACAGGGTGGAGGCGACGGAATTGCGCGTTCTGGATTTGTCGATGGATCTACTGAAACGTCTGGTTCGCCGACAGGATCAAACGATCGATCTGAAACCACGAGAGTTCGCGTTGTTGGAACTCCTCATGCGCAACTCGGGCAGGATCGTGACCAGAAACATGATCCTCGAACAAGTTTGGGATTACAACTTCGATCCGAACTCGACCGTGATCGAGACCTATATCAGCCGTCTCAGAACCAAAATCGACAAACCGTTCGAGGTCGCGCTTTTGCATACCATTCGAAATGTCGGATACAGCCTCCATGGACCGCGCTAGTATTTTCTCGGGCGCGCCGTTTAGAACCGCGTGCTATGCGGCGCTCGTTGTCTGGGTCATCACGGCGGTGTTTGGATACGCTGCCTATGTCGCGCTGAAAGACACGCTGCGGGCAAATCTCGAGCAGCAAATTCTGGAAGAGGAGCTGCTGCTGCATGAAATCCTGCTGGATGGCGGCACAGACGCGCTCCAGCGCGCGGTCGACCACCTGAACAGCCCGAACCGAACCAGGCTGCATATAATTGCGCTCTTCGACAAGCATAACTCTGCCCTTGCAGGCACTGTGGCCAAGATACCCGAAACAAATGGCTGGCACGAGGTTGACCCTGATTTTGTTGAGATCGGGGGCGGCAGCCCTGTTTATCTGCTCAGAGCATCCGACTACCTCGGGTATCGCACCGTAGTCGCACGCAGCATGGCATCGATGAACCAGGCATTAACCACTCTATGGGAAAGCCTGGTGCTCCTCACCATTGCAACCACCATCGTCGTTCTCGGGCTTGGCTATTGGGTAAGCTATTACAGCTACGGCAAGCTCAGGCGCATTGAAAAAACACTCGACATGGTTTCCAAAGGGAATACTGAGGCCCGCCTTCCGGTTTCAAGCCTTAACGATCAGATTGATCGGGTATCACGCCTTATGAACCGTCATCTGGATCGGTTGTCCAGTTTGATAATCAGCACGCAGACCACTGCCGTCACCATCGCCCACGATCTAAAGACTCCTCTATCCCACGGATTTCTGGCACTGCAGCAGGTTTTTGCGGAGCTGGACTATGGCGGCGACCCACGGCCAAAATTATTTGAACTGGAACAAGAGCTCAAACGGCTCAGCGCCGTGTTCGACACCATTCTCAGGATATCGCGGATCGAAGCAGGTACTTATAGACGGCCGTTCTCGACCGTTAATCTGAGCGCCCTGGTCGCTGATGCGGTCGAGACCTTCCTGCCCGTGGCCGAAGATCAGCAGATGAACATCACAGCGGATTTCAACGCCGATACCATACTGGTCCGGGGTGACGAGCAGATGCTGAAGCAACTTCTGGTCAACCTGATCAACAACGCGATCAAATACTGCCCGCCCCAAGCCTGGATACGGGTCTCGCTTGTGGCCAGCAACGACTCGGTGGTGCTGGAGGTCTCAGATAATGGCTTTGGCGTGCCCGGCCCGCTTCTTGATAAGATATTTGACGCGTTTTACCGCGTCGATGGGCATCGTAAGGAAAGCGGAAACGGCCTGGGTCTGGCGCTGGTCAAAGCCGTCGCCCTACGGCATGGCGCTAAGATTTCAGCCAATAACAACGATCCCGGGCTGAGGATTAGCGTCAGCTTCGGTAAACCCGAAGTGAACACTGTAGAAAACGACGTGTTCGATGGTCGTAAGACGAAAACGTGAAACGAGGTGTATTATGCTGGGAAAACTGGTTTTGATGAGCGGCGTAGCCTGTGCTTCGAGTGCCGTTGCAAGCGGAATGGAGTTTCACTGCTTATCAGATGTAACAAGCGACGAGATCAGAATTTCACAACACGAAGAAGGCGCAGACGCGCAACTAGTGTTTCACGACATCAAAGGGTCTGCGACGATCGCGCATGGCCTTGATGGTGTAACCTTTATCCATATCAAAGAAAACGAAGTCTGGACGCTCGCTCTACATTTCCCCACGATGAAGTATGAACTGTCCGCACATGGATCAGAAAACCTCGAAGATCATGGTCAGTGTACGCAAAACAGCGAATGAGTTGAGACCATTGCAAGAATACGCTCGCGATCTGAGCAATCCTCACCGCACCGGGTTGGTGTAAGACGACTTTTGTGCGCCCTCATTGAAGGTCGGCTTTACGTCGTTCCAATTCCCGATCGTAACCGTTTGCTAAGGCTCAAACGGATGGTCGTGCAGTTCGTGGTGTAAGCAAAGTGCCCTTGTAGTTTAGTTGCACCAATTATTAGGCACTGACGTTCGGTCATAGGTTCTGTAGAAATGTCATCCTCACGACCTGCCTTCTTTGAGAAAGCTCTCCATCTCGAAGCGGCCATCTATAACCTGCGTGCCGTTCAGCTCCTACTTGGTCACACCATGATGGACAGCACGGTGCGCTACCTCAGTGTGGAGTTAGAAGATGCCCTAGCGATTGCTGAAGCCATTGAAATTTGACTTCATCGGGCCGCCGTCATAGGCGGCCCATACCCGCCGTTGACCATAACATCCTAGTGCTGCTCTGCAGCCCGTCAAACGAGCCATTCGCTGCTAGTGCGAAATCTCAAGCGACCGGAACTCACAGTCGACGGGAGAAGCTGCCGTTGCAACTGATTAACTGAATGACTGTTTCCGAGCCCAGTCTCACTCCGTGCCTCTGACAAGGCTATTGGATTGCAAATGCAGCCCTCACTAAGCATGGTCTCTGAACACTTTGTCGAGAACTTGTGCCAAAAGTACTTTTGGGAGGAATTGATTAATGTCTGAAGGGTCATTGTTTGAGAGTCTGGACCCACCAAACTGGGAGAACACACGTGAGCAAGCACATCAGATTGTGGATGTCGCTATTGATCATACGCGAGACGTTCGAGATCGTCCCGTTTGGTCTGACATACCGGAAGAGGTGCGCAAAAGATTTCTGACGACTGTTCCTGAAGAACCGGCACCATTGGGTGAAGTTCTGGATGAAGTAAAAGAAACGGTTCTTAAGTATCCCATGGGTAATATCCACCCTCGCTTCTGGGCATGGTACATGGGCAGCAGCAATTTCACAGGAGCCATGGCCGATTTTATTGCAGCGGTTCAGGGGTCAAATCTAGGCGCTGGCAACCACGTTGCAGCTCTGATCGATAAACAAGTGGTCTCATGGTTCCGGGACATGATTGGGCTGCCCAGTGGGTCCAGTGGCACTTTGGTCTCCGGTGGCTCGGTCGCAAACCTCATCGGGTTGACCGTCGCCCGCAATGCTCTCGCTGGGGTCGATATCCGCGAGGAAGGCGTCGCCGCGCTACCCAAAGCTCTGCGATACTATTGTTCTGATCAAGCGCATAGCTGTCATCAGCAAGCGATGGAAACACTTGGCTTGGGAAACAAGTCTCTGGTTCGTATCCCCTCACGGGCTGATCTGACAATGGATGTGTCAGCCCTGAAAGAAGCAGTTAGAGCCGACCTTGCAAACGGCCTGAAACCGGCTTGCGTTATTGCGACGGCAGGCACAGTAAACACTGGCGCAATCGACGATCTTGCCTCAATTGCCGAGTTTTGTGAGGCAGAGGGTCTTTGGTTCCACGTAGATGGCTGTATCGGTGCCTTGCTTGCAATCGCGCCCAAGAACCGCTGGCGCGTTGCCGGAATCGAACGCGCTGACTCGGTCGCTCTCGATCCGCATAAATGGATGCACGCGCCGTTTGAGGTTGGTTGTGCACTCGTGCGGGACAAGTCAGCACATCTGAAAACCTTTTCATTAACCCCAGAGTATCTTGAACGCGCGACGCGCGGCCTCGCTGCCGCCGAGTTCCTTCACGAATATGGCATTCAAACCTCTCGCGGCTTTAGGGCGCTCAAAGTCTGGATGTCGTTGAAAGAACAAGGCCTAAAAAAATTCGGGAGACTGATTGATCAGGATATCGAAAAAGCCCAGTATCTGACCGAGCTGATCGAACGGACACCCGAGATTGATCTACTGTTCCCGACGAATCTGAACATCGTGTGCTTTCGCTATGACATGGGAAATCAAAGCGAGGCGGAGTTGAAGGCGATCAACACTGAGATCATGCTGCGCCTTCAGGAAGAAGGTATTGCTGTTGTGACCGACACGACCGTCAAAAACAGGCACTGTTTGCGGGCGGCAATGAACAATCACCGGACCCAGCGCCCCGACATTGAACTATTCGTGTCTTCAATCTTGAGGATTGGGGCGCAAGTCACAGCAGAGGGCTAGCAAACTGAAAGTCGGCGTTCGGTCTTACTGCAGCATCGGTCAATTTTTGGGCTCTTTGCAGACCTCGGAGCAGAAGCAGCATAAGCCCCTGCCCCGCTTGCCACGACCCAGCCATCGGCCCTTAGCGGATTTTGCCTATGTAACTCGATGCGGCGGCGCAGCGTCACCGTATCAGCCATTCACATGGTACCCGCGGATCGCACCGTGAACTTCGACCTACCGCTTCTATGAGCCGAAAAGGCGTCCGCCTTGCTCGTCAATCACCTGCTTCGCCTTTGCGATGCTGAATCTTTCAGCCTGCTCCCGGCTTTCAAAGACATCCGCCCTGATCACCGTATGGGTCTTTCGATCTCCGTCTATGATCTTTTCGATACGGACCAAAAGGCGGTACTTGCCGCCCTCGGGCATCAGGTCAGGGAAAATCTCGAACCCTTTGTACGATACCGGCTCCGGCTCAGACTTTTCGCTGTTACCGAAGAGTTTAGAAAAAAAGGACATTGGGCGGCTCCTTTCAGCATTGCTAGGACCGGAGACTAGCGCGGCTTAGCGCAGGCGTTAAGCGACTCGTGTTATCACCTCAGTGGTCGTCCATCCGGTGGTACGCTCTGTGCGTGGTCTCAAACGTCCCAATCCACGGGGAAAGCCCTTTCCTCTGCACCATTCTCACATTTGCGGATCGGCCCTAAACCGAAGTTGAATGATCAGTTTGGTTTCTGCATTCGCGCCCGCTTTCCGGCCGTTCGGCGCGAATGCAAAGCCGTGTATCTTCGGACCCACGATCTGTGAACTATGGCGTCATTCGTTCTCCTGCATGGGCTGGAAAGCGAGAATAAACGTGCCCCAGCCCACGGCTGAAGCACGGTGGTCCTGAATTCCGGAGCGTTTTAGAAATCTCCTGTTCGGTCGTTAATGACAAAGTCGGTCTCGGACGGCACGAATTTGGGGGCCGTCAGACCTTCCAGCGCTTGTTTGACATCTACACTCTGCACCGTTTGAGACTTGTAGGTCTTGAAGTGATACACGCGGTTTTGGGTGTCAGAGGCTGCAGTCCAAACCGTATAGTCTGTATGCACACCTTCTGGTGTTGGCGCGCGCACGGCCCCTTTGGGGATATCAAACATATTCAGAACGTGGAACGCCTGAAAGATCGTCTCAGCTGCCGTTTCCGTCGGAAGGGCGGTTTCCTTAAACGCGACCGCGCGTACAAAACGGGACGGCGGCGTAAAATCACCGGGCAGACCAAGCATGCCAGTCCCTTCGCCAAAGGCTGACAGTGTTTCACTGCCAACGGTGATCGGTTCGCGATTTTCGGGGCGAATGTTGAGGTAATTACGTAGGTTGGTCAAATGCCAGTCATAGGTTGGATTGTTGGTTATGACGCCGACTGTATTGTCGAAAATCTTGAGCCCCTCGTCGGTCTGCTCGATCACAATCGCTGCGCCGGATGCATCAACGACCGTATAATGGACCGGGGCGTAGCTTCCGATGACATCAATATGGCTTCCAACCAGTTCAATGGTCGAGATCGCCTTGCGCACTTCTTCAACTGTACTGAACTGCCCCAGAACCCAGTTCCCAAGCTCTTCTGATGACACCGCGCGGTCGCGATTTTCATCGCTTACCTCGCCAAAGACGGCGTCCCCAGCGAAGTAGAATATACCGAAATACAAGCCTTCAGTATTCATGCCATCCACGATGATCGGATATCCAAAGGCATTCGCGCCCAGAAACCCATATTTGGTGGTGTAGGTGAAGCCAGCCTCGTCGGGGTTGGCCTGCAATGTGGTGATCTCGGTTCCGGCAGGAACGGCATACAGGTCCGATTGCACATCAACACCGAACTCCATTGTCCGGGCCGGAACAATCGCGCCATCTGCCGCGCTTAGAATAATCCCGGTGCACGCATAGGCATGTCCGCCGGTCAGCGCGATGCAGACTGATAGCAACAAAAGCCTGAGGTTTTGCAGAATTGGGTTTGGTGTCCTGGATCTATACATGAGAAAATCTCCATTTTTAGGTCGTACGAATTTCAGATTGCAGATTACCTTTGAGACACACCTTGGCTCGCTCAACTTCACTTATTCGGCTACGCAAGCAAGCCAGCGCCTTTCGCAGTTAGTCACCGACGGCACCGAGGTATAACTTCAGGTCAACGAGAATGCGTTGCAGGGCCATAACCTCGCTCAATGTTTCCTGCGCTTCGCGCGCTGTCGGCGCGTTATGGTCATTTATCGCGTTGGCCGCAGCCATTAATTTGGCGAATTGCTGACTGAGATCAATGATCTGATGTGGCAGTCCAAGCTTGTTAAGCTCATTCAGCCGAATGCGCCTTTCGTCCCCGCCATGCCCCCGGAACTCCCTGATGGCCTCGGTCACATATGGGAAACTGGACACCTGTTCGAGGATAGCCACCGACGTCAACGGCATAAGCCTGTCGCCGTATTCGGCGTTTCGCGAATAGTACCGGCCCAGTGTTGCTTTGGATTTTCCGGTCAAAGCGCCAGCGGCTTCGATGCCCATATCCTTGACCAAAAACTCAGTATGCTTTTTCAGATAAAGCCTAATGTCCTGTTCCGTCGCAGGATCTGGCTGTTTCGCTTTCATTCGTCCGTCCTGCAGCACCAGAAGGTGCTGACACCTGTAAGTAAAATTGCTGCACCTCTTGGCGCAAAGCATACGTTCGAAATAATGACCTTGTATTGCCCGATCCGATGACTCAGATTGTTCCGGGCTGCACAATGTTGAGATTTTTTTGGAATGGCACCTCCGATTCAAGCACGATGGCTGGCCTCGGCGCCCGATGATCTGAAAAGCGAAGTGATCGCAAAGTGTGATCGACTGACTTTGCAGCAAGATCAATCCATTTACCGCGCCGGGGATGAGGCCGGTGGAATATACGGTGTCATTTCCGGTCGCATTGATCTGCACCTGCTCCACCTGCGCGAAGGGCGTACTTTGTTGCACTGCGGAGGTCCGGGAGGTTGGATCGGAGATATGGCTGCACTTTCGGGTGAACCCCGGAAGTTCGAGCTGATTGCGGGCCGCGATAGCGAAGTGCTGCGGCTCACGCGTAGCACTTTGATGATGTTATGCGAAGCCCACCCCATTCTCTGGCGCAACCTGGCAGAGATGGTGAACACCAACATGCGCATGGGGTTTAACACCATCGAAATGCTGCGCACCGAGGACCCCACGGCGCGGGTGGCCACATGCCTGGTGAGATTGAGTGCCGGTGGCCCCGGTTGGGGTGGTACGATCTCGGTCTCACAAAGTGAACTTGCATCGCTTTGCGACATCGCCCGCAGGCGCGTCGGCATCGCCCTGGAGAAGCTGGAAAGCCTCGGCTACATCAAGCGCAAATATGGGCATGTCGAAATCACGGATGCGAGCGGTTTGGCAGGAGTATTACCCAAAGGGCACTAAGGTACTGATAGCACAACGCCTTGACCCAGCCCTCGACTGTGGCTGTGCTGAATACCAGTTTCATAGCACAGCCCTGCATGTGCCAGAAACTACAGGCACATCATAGTGCGTCCTGAGACGGGTCTACCGCATCCGCAGACGTTTCGCCGCAGCGTGATCCGGTAATTTGGGCATCTGGATCATGAGGAATACCAGGGGTCGGCGACCCTCAATTGCTGCGGCGATCCTTCTTTACAACTCTACTAAACCACTCGTACCTATCGGTTACTAAGAAGACAAATAAGGATTGAATACGGGGAAAAAAATCCTGAAAGGTATCCAGATGGTGTCTACGTTCATAGACTATCTGAGAAGCAGCCATCGCTGATCAAACAGTACCTTCTGAGTTTGAGCTGGATATCTCTCTGTCCCATGGCAATATGCGACACCGGATCAACGGAGGGCAGTACACTGTACAATTTAGAGTTTTTCCTCACTCTCGCTGGTTTTGGCTTGTTTCACCTGCTGGCCGTTATCAGCCCAGGGCCGAGCCTGATTGTTGTGACGCAGACATCTATATCGTCTTCCAGAAAGGCCGGCATCTTGAACGCGCTTGGTTTCGGCGTTGGATCGATCATATGGGCAGTCGCCGCAATCTTCGGGCTCAATATTCTGTTTACCACCGTGCCCTGGATCTATCTGGTCGTGAAAGTCGCTGGCGCTCTTTATCTAATCTATCTGGGGTTTAAGCTACTGACGAGCCCCGGCATGAAAGCCATTGATGGGAAAAGTGTCGCCTCAAAGTCGCCAGCCGTCAGTGCGTTTTTCAAAGGCCTGATGATCCAGCTTTCCAACCCAAAAGTTGTGATTTTCATGGGTTCCATCCTGACGACCCTCCTACCGCGCGAACCAGCGGCTGAACTGTTATTCTGGGTTGTTGTGGTGATCTTTCTAAACGAGTTCATTTGGTACAGTTCGGTCGCGTTTGCGTTTTCCATCGAGCGCTTGCGAAACGCTTACGCAAAAGCGTCCAAAATGGTTGACCGAGCGGCCGGCGTTTTTCTCGGCGGGCTAGGGATCAAAATACTATCACAATAGATCAAACCTCTTTGCAGCAGGCCACGCTAGCAAAACCCTCTGAGAAAAAGAAGTTTGCTATTGGCGCCGACCGCAGCACCTGTGGAACAGGCTTATTGTGTTGAAAAACTCGTAAATCCGACCGACGCGAGCTGTCTCCGCCTGCCGAAACTACCACTCGTTTACTTTGCAGCATCCGTCACTTTGGGCTTTCTTTGCCGACCTCGGAGCAAGCGCGGCGTCTTGGCAGCAGGCAGACCCGTCTTAGATGTAGACCGGCCCATAAGAGACATTCACAACCCACCTGAATTTCTGCGGTCGCAGCCCGAACCAGACATTCGAAACAAGACTTTGCGAGTATTGCTGCCCTTCAACGAGCGAACCAAAAAGTTTTGTGCTACGATTGCAGAGAGACGAAAGCTGTAAGGAGAAGAAATCATGGATGGCAAGGTTTGCGTCATCATCGGTTTTGGCCCTGGCTTAGGTGCGGCTTATGCTGAGACTTTCAAGCAGGCCGGGTACACTCTCGCACTGTTGAGCCGTTCAGGCGCCGCATGCGATGACGAGGGTTCAACTGATACGTCAGTTCGATCCTACAGGTGTGACGCTGGAGACCCGGATAACTTGAAAAAAGCGCTTTCTGCAGTCCAGAACGATCTAGGCATAATTGATGTCGTTATCTACAACGCAGACCTCGCACAGTTTGGAACGCTTGAAGACGTTTCGGAGCTCCAGTTCGAGCAGAGTTGGCGCGTCGGGGCTCTTGGTCTTTTTACCGCCGCGAAGCTTCTAGGGCCTCAGATGGTCAAACGCGGTTCCGGGGTGATCATTGTATCGGGCGCGACCGCTGCGCTACGTGGTAACGTTTGGACGACGGTTTTTGCGCCTTCAAAGTCTGCCCAACGCACGCTCGCAAATGCACTGGCCAAGCAACTCGGTCCAAGCGGAGTACATGTGGCGTACATCGTTATTGACGGTGTGATCGACACAGAGGACACACGGACGAACTTTGCTCCAGACGAACCCGACGAATTCTTTATCAAGCCAGCCCGGATTGCGGATACAGCTCTAATGTTGGCCCGACAAGACAAGTCAGCCTGGACATTCGAACTCGACATTCGACCCTTCAGAGAAAAGTGGTAACTCACTGACAGCCCTAACCGGACCTTCATCGTTGGGCTTTGCAAACTCCGAACTGCGGGACAAAGTGACCGTTTCCACCAAGCATTCAAACGGCAGCTATGTGCGGTGAACTCACCATCAATTTCGGATCAAGAAGCGGACATCTCTTGCAAGACGGCCATGGCATCATTCTCTCGTCCGTCCGGAACGAAAATATGATCATGAAAGATACCCGACACCGGATTCACGCCCATTTCGTGCTTCGCCAACTCCGACGAAATGCGAGCCATGAACCCTACGGCCTCAAGGGAAGAGTGGATGTTCAGAGTAATCATCCTGCAAGGGAACTCGTAGGTTAGGCCGTGCTTTTCAGCTTCGGATTTCAACATGATTAGTGAGGTTCCTTCGGCTTCTTCAAAAACCATGCGGGGCGAAAGACCATGGGGCATTTTTCCGGGCTCAACTGTAACAAAAACGTACAATCCATCGATAAGAGTCGCCGAAATCGACCTTATCAATTCGTCCAAGTTTGTCTCACCAACCATGTATCACTCTCTTCCGTCTATTTTTGCGGCTGCTATTTCGATGAACCTGCCGTGGATCGACAGCAGAGAACAAGCTACTAGGCACTTTGAGATTTTGCCAAGGTTTCTGGACATTGGTCGATTTTGCAGCATCCGTCAAAAATGGGCTCGTTGCCGCCTTTCACTACTTTTTACATCAGTGACCGGTTACATCCCGAAGCCGACCTTCAAGATCCGACTTTGCAATTCTCGTGTTGCGGACTTTAGCTAACCTTCGCCGCACCTGAGCGAATGGCTGCTTGTTCGGCAGATTTCAGATTATCTTTTTGCGCCCCGTTTGGGGCATGTGATGTGTCTTCCTTCTGAGAATTTCACTTCAGTGGGAGAACAGTGTGTGTGATCAGGGAACAAGCGTCATGCCTCATGGCGCGCTGGATGAGGTTTTTCCAAGCATTTGGTTTGTTGAGGGCAAGTGGACCATGCCAGTACCCATGCGTCCGAGCATTTCGCGGTCGATGATCGTGGTGAAGACACCAGGGTCGGGCGAGCTCACACTTGTGAACAGTATGCGTCTGTCAGAAGACGGTTTGGCAGCGTTGGATGCAATTGGGCCTGTAACGTCCGTGATCCGGCTGGCCTCGATGCATGGCGCTGATGACGCCTTCTATCGCGAGCGATACAACGCCACCGTCTATGCGCTTGAAGACACCACCTATCAGCGCGGTCTGAGCGCAAACGCGGACGCCGCGCAGTCCTACTTTGCGCCGGATGTTTTCTATGGCGCCAGTACAGTTCTGCCCATACAAAACTGTCGCGTCCTGATTATGGATAGCCCCTCACTCCGCGAGGCGTCCCTGCTGATCGAAGATCACGGCGGTATCTTGTTGAGCGGAGACTACTTTCACAACACACCGGTGCCGACCGAATACAACAATCGTGCCGCCAAGGTATTTCTGAGATTGGCCGGGTTGTTTCGCCCTGCGAATATTGGCGTGGCCTGGTTCATGATGACCAAACCAGAGGCCGAGGATTTGCTTTCGCTTCTCGATATTGATTTTGACCACGTGCTGCCCATCCATGGTAAGCCTGTGATTGGCAATGCGAAGGCACAATATGAACCGGCCATTCGAAAGTTTGCGCGCAAGGCAGCCAAAAGAGCTCAAAAATAGCGGATACTCAAAAAAATTCTAAGACCGCGCCCCGTTCTCTGTCCACCAGGTGTCTTACCTTCAATCGGCTGACAAAGAGGAGATGATAGTGACCAGGAAGATACTCATCCTCGGCGCCGGACGTGGCGTGGGCCGCGCAACAGCAACCGCGCTTTCCAAAGAAGGGCACAACGTTACCGCTGTGGCACGGACGCAATCGGATCTGGAAAGTTTAGCAGCCGAGACCCCCGGCATCACAATCGACGCCTGCGATGCATCAAGAGAGGGCGCGATTGCAGAGCTTTTGCGACGCCACTCGCCCGAAACTGTGCTGCAAATCGGCGGCATCAAACCAAAGATGGGCATGTTGAGTGGGTATAGTTGGTCAGAGTTCAGCGCCCCATGGCACAGCGATACCAAAATGAGCTTTGACCTCGCGCAAGCCGCCCTCAACAGCGCTCTGCCTAACGGCGGCAGCGTGATCGCCTTCGCAAGCGGTGCTGCGTTGAATGGTTCACCATTGTCAGGTGGTTATGCGGGTGCCAAGCGAATGCAGCATTTCGTTATGAACTATGCGCAAATGGAAGCGGACAAACGCGATCTTGGGCTGACCTTCACTACCGTCTATCCCAATCAATTGATCGCGGGCACCGAAATCGCTAACGAGGCCTCCGCCGCATATGGCAAGATGCAAGGCGGAGATGCCGCCAGTTTCATGAGCCAGTGGGATGCCCCGCTGACACCCGATGGCGTTGCCGTTCACATGCGTGCTTTGGTGACCAAACCCCAAAAGGGGGCTTTTGGCGTCGATGGGTCCCGCATGGTAGCACTGTCGTGACATGAGCAACGCGCAGTTTTCGAAAGACAACGATCTGAACGCCGAGATCGCCAAGCTGCGGCCGGAATTGCACCGTTTTCTGTCGCGCATGATGGGATCGGTATTCGACGGCGAGGACGTGCTGCAAGACACACTGGTCGCCGCATTGCGTGCGCTCGAAGCCGGAACCGAGGTTGAGAACTTGCGGGCCTGGTTGTTCCGGATTGGCCGTAACACTGCGCTCAATGCCATCCGTGCGCGCAAATCGGAGCAGGCTATGAAGGACCGACTGACGCAATTCGAAGCGATCACGCGCACCTTGCCTCTATCAGGCGGTACGTCCGACGCACTGCGCCCGCTGATGGCCTTAACACCCGGGCAGCGCAGCGCTGTAATCTTATTTGATGTTCTGGGCTACAACGCCACTGAAGTCGCCGAAATCTCGGACACAAGCGTCGATGCGGTGAGATCTGCGTTGAAACGCGGACGCGCCGCATTGCGCACTACGCCGGAAGCCAAGCCTGTTGTGCTGAGCGACAAGGACAAGGTGCTCCTGGATCATTACACGACCTGCTTCAACGCACATGACTTCGATACCATCCGGGCCATGCTCGCGGACGAGGTGTCCCTGGATGTGGTCAGCATCGAACATCGCAGGGGTGCCATCCCGGTGGGCGGTTATTTCACCAACTACTCCAAGGCCACCGATTGGCTCATGGTTCCCGGCCAAGTTGATGGCGCGCTGACGGTGCTGGTCTTCGACCGCGAGACTCCGGGCAACACGCCCCTTTACGTCATTCGACTGACATTCGCCGATCGTAAGCTGCTGAGAATTCAGGACTTTCGCTATGCTCGATACCTCATGCAAGATGTCCACTGGCAACGTCTGTAGCCCTGTTCCCGGAAGAAGAGTTGATCCAACAAGACTTTCCGGCGGCATTGCCGCACAGCCCGCTCACCGAAGTATGAGTAACGCAAGGAGAACACATGACGTAAAAGCCATTCGCTGCGCGTTGCTCGAACTGGTAAGATGCGGACAGAAGCCGACTTTTACCAGACGACAATCAATGTCCGCTTTATGACTTGTTCGGTTTGCTTCACTTTTTTCCCTGCCAGCCGGAAGTGCAGGTTACAGCAACAGTAAATCGCCAGCCATCGTCAAATCTCCGAGCTACATAGTGCCCATCTATCACTTCGATGGATGATCCATCCTTCCTGAGACGCGCCACACTCTTCGCATCAACGACCGCCATCTGCTCCCCACAGGCTTGAGCCGAAATCTCGCTGACTTCTGTGTGGCTGAAACCGTCTGCTTCCAGTCCTGCAAATACCTTCTCGAGCAGCACAACAAAACTGGCCCTGTCAGAAATCGGTATATCTATTCCGGGGAGAGCGTAAAAAGCGGGTTCTGAAAAACAATTGGCGACGCCCTCAAAATCACGACTGTTCCAAGCACTCAGAAACTGAACATAGAGTGCTTGAATTGCATCCGTCGGGTCTGAAAAGTTCGACATTCTTAATCTCCACCTTGTTTAAACGGACATTCGTGTGCGCTGCAGCATTTGTCAAAATGGGCTCAGAGCGGTCATCTGACAACTTCTGTCAGCATTCAAAGGGCTCCCAGCGTGCCAGAGGTCGGCTCTGCGGGACAAAGCCGCAGTTCACTTTCTGGACGGTGCTGACGCAGCATATTTTAGCAGTCGCTGCACACGCCTTACTGCAACGCAGCGCACGTCGCCGAAGCAGTCGTTAACTGGCACCAATTTGGACCGAACCGGCACCTCGTTTTCGCTGCTGGTAGTGCAGACGTTCGAGACGCAGACGAAGCGATCTTTCGTCGGACAAGTGCCAAGGTCTGCTTTCGGATTTTTGGGATTGTCGAACGTTTTTTCTTTGGCTGAATAAGTAGCAAATTGCAAAAAAGCACCAATGTCGACGATTTCGCTTAGGCTAGCATCGATAAAGGCGTCCTTGGAATTTCCTACTTGCCACGCCACAACAACCAATACGTGACTCCAAACGCCAGACCGAGTCCAGAATACCCAACGAAATAAAGCGGCTCCAGGTCCGTCGTGTCGAGTGTGATGACCTTTCTGGCAACGGCCATCAGGGCAGTTGCAACTACCAGCTTCACATGTATGACATCGGCCGTCAGGTAAAGCGTGACATTCGTGTAAATCTCGATGGCGATCAGTACGACAAGCGCGGCCGCAAAAACCTCCAACAGATCACTGACGTCAAGAACCAGGACCGGCGGACTTATAAGCTTGATGTAGAACGAGTAGCCGGCGTCGATGACGGCAAATCCGATCACAACGACCATGAACAAAGACATCACACGAACGGCGTGTCGAATGAGCCGATTGCAGCTTCTGACAATCAGATCCTCATGATCTGGGTCAAGCTCGACATGCGCTTGCGCATTGCGTTGCATCTGATCGGCCATCAAGACCTCCCTATTTTCGACGTTTCATGAACTATCCTTCAGCCAAACGTCAGCGGCCTCTGGGCAAGACGACCTGAGCCTGCAATCGTAGGCGAACGCCCTCGGCACCCACCTCGGGCGCTTCCAGCCAGTAGCCCGCCCCCGCTTGCAGATTGACTGGCAGCGCCCCCCATTGGACCAGCTTGGAGATCGAAGCGTTTATAGGCACAGCCCAGGCTTCAGTTTCCCAGTCATAGGTGCTTTCGCTTTGCAGCGAATAGGTCCACGCGCCTTCGGTGGAATAAGCAAGAAAGGGCTGGAGAAAACTAACATTCGTGGGGGTGTCGGGGTTGCTTTCCAAGTCCCACAGATGATTGGCCAGCGCACCATAAGTCCACGGCCCCGTCTGCCGCAGGGCAATCCCGGTAATCCCAGCGGCCCATGTATCACTCGATACGTCGCTAAAAGTTGGAAAGCGCACAACGGGACCAACGCCCCACGTTACGTCCCCGGTTCCGATTGGCGAGAACCAGGCAGAGAACAGGATATCTCCGAACCCCTCCTGTCGTGTGCCCGGCACAACGTCTTCCTGCCAGATGTAAGGAATGATAGTTCGTGTGATCAGGTTAAGGTCATCGTTCAGTTGAAAAGGCACGACTGGTTGAAAGTTCAGCGTGGTGCGCGAGCCCTGATCAGAGACGCCCAGATTTTCATCATAGTTCAATTGAAATGGAACCGAGACGATTGCCGCAAGTGGATTGGCCAGTTCTTGGGCCAGATCGGATGCCTCGTCTGCAACGGTTGTGGTTCCGGCACTGGCTGCAAAAAGCAGCCCCAAAAGAGTAAGGGATCGACGCATAGCCGTGTACTCCTTTTGAAATGCGGGTTGGGCGAGTGGCCTAGTTGATCGGCTCTAATTTCGGGAAGGCCCAATTACCGTTCAGGATTGCATCCTCCGGCTCATAGAGGCGGATCGCGTAGTTCCAGCCCGGAGTAATCGGCAGACAGTTAACGCGGCCATCGTCGCACCCGCCGAAATGCAACGTGACCGAGCCGTCCTCTGCCGCTTCGGCTGTGTAGCCATTATAGCTGTTTACGCCCAGATCATTGGCTTCCAGAAAGCCGTCACCGTTATAGACAGTCACTGACCAGAACGCCCGAACCGGCACATCCTTGACCGTTACCGCATGTGGTGTCTCGCCGTCATTCTGATCGACCGCGTCCAACATGTAGATCGCGGCCTCAGGCGGAAGCCCGCCCCAACCCGAGAACGCACCGACCAGAAACTGAACCGGATCAATATCGTCTTTGGTTCTGCCAAAGGCCCGTGCTGTATCGGTGCCCAGCAAGGATAAGTCGTTTATCGCCTGACGCGCAGTGGCAAGCTGTTCGGTGTTCCAGTTGGGCGCATCAAACGGGCCCGTCCCCCCGCCGCTGACGACAATTCCATCCTGTGCCGCTTGCGCGGCGGCAATATCATCCGGGTCAGTTACATCGACGAATGTGCGAAACGCGATGAAACCAAAGCGCGTACCAAGGTCTTCCTGTGTGATTTGATACATGCCGGGCTCTGCCTCGGCGTACATGAAGTGATCCTGATTGATGACATGCATCGAGATATAGCGGCCATCCGCCACGGGGAGCGTCACTTCGACGGGTTTGCTCAAATCCAGCAAGATGCCGGAGTAGAGCGTGTCCTGATTCATGCGGATAACCGGCTGGTTGTCCGGTGTGGTGGCTTCGCGCATATGCCCTAACTCGCCAACAGCGAGGCCGAGATTGGCCATGTTGGTGCGAAACATGTGATCTGTCTCGGCACGCACAAGGGTGTCGACGGTTACATCGACAATGTCTTCGGCCCAAACGCCTGTCGGGAGTGTAAGCGCGACTGTCAGAAGAAGCTTTTTCATCGTAAGCATCCTGTTGTTCAGTTTGCGGGTTCTACGGAGGGGAAGACCCAGCTTCCGTCGATGACCTCTGGGCCCGGCTGATAAAGGCGCACGGCATAGTTCCAGCCATCCATGATCGGGAGACAGTTCACGCGTCCGTCGTCGCAACCGCCGAAATGCACGGTCACACTGCCATCATCATTCTTGGTGCCAGAGACCGAATTGACCACATACGAGTCGAGGGAATTGAGTTCAAAAAACCCGTCTGCATTATAGAGGCTCACGGACCAGAACGCGTTCACTGGCACATCCGCTGGGACCTGGATTTTGTATTCTCCAAGCGGCACGCCGGGCTCGATATTGAGGTAAAATGCCTCGTCTTCGGGCAGTCCACCAAAGCCGACTGCTGTGCCAAGGAAATGGCGTAACGGGTCTATATGATCTGCCGTACCAAAAGTCCGGGCGCTGTCTGTGGCGAACCTGCCCAGCTCAACCGCTGCTTGGCGCAGGGCCTCAAAGCTATCCGCGTCGTAATTGGGCATCTCGAAGGGTGTCGCGGAGGCGGCATTAATGGTGAAACCGTCCTGAATTGCATTGACCGCCGCAACATCCTTGGGGTTTTCGGCATCCACCAGTATTCTCATGAAAACAAGCACGTAAGGGGTATGGAACGTTTCCATGTCAAGCTGGAACACACCGCCACCGTCGAACACTTCATTGATAAAATGATCTTGATTGACCACCATCGTCGTCATGTATCGGTCGCCCACATCGGGCAGAGTCAAGGTTGCGCCTTTGCTGATATCAATTACCGCAACGCTGTAGAGCGTGTCGCGGTTCATCCGAATGGTGGGCTGATTGTCAATGGGGGTGGGTTCTTTGAAATGAAAGAACTGATTTACGCCTCCGGCCAGGCCATAGTACGTCTTCAGTTCGTTGTCTGTAGCAGCCCGAACAAAGTTGTTTATGGTAATGGGCACTTCGTATGTCTCTGCAAGTGCATCGACCGTGGTATCAAAGCTCTGAGCGGTCGCTGTGCTTCCAATCAGGACAGCTAAAGCAGCAAGTTTCCAGTGTTTGTGCGTGGGATTCATAGTTTGTCCGCTCCACTAGCCAATTACAGAAATGTATTGCTTGATGGTCCCGGCAGCTGATCAAATGCGCACTCTCGCGCCCCTCTTTTTGTTGTTTTTGAAACGCTACAATTGAAGCCGTGCCATCTCTCTCCAACAAACCACAAAGTTCGAATGTATGCCCTGACAGATTGGAGCGGCCACCTCCGAAAACAGGCCAAAAATGACAGGTAGCGACAGCGCGTCGGCCAACAACTAGATACTCTCTTTGCATATTGACCGAGCGGCGGGCCTATTATTCATGTGGTGATGTCAGTCTGTTAGAGCGCACTCTCTGTGGGTAGCGTGGTTCCATTCGGTTGAGCCTCTACCAGCGGGCACCTGACTTTTTTACCTCAAAAAGTGACTTCAGCTTTGACGCAGGTCAGGGACACTGAGCCGCACTGGTCTATGCTTGACCTGCCCGGCCTTTCAATTGCGATACCTTAGGGGGTTATGATGACAGGGCAGGACGCGCATGCTCAATACAGAACACCACCGCTTACACGCGGGCGGGTCATCATCCCGCTTTTGCTTGCGTTTCAAGAATCCGGTCAATCTGTAGAAAGTCTCCTTGCGGAATTCGATCTATCCTTCTCAGAGTTGAGCGCTCCGAGTTGTTTCATTCCGCACGACACTGTCTATGCCGTGTTTGAAGCCGTCGCAAAAAAGACATCGCCGGACTTTCCAGCACTTGTTGGTCAAACTTCAGATCCGACGATTGCATCCCCATTCGGACAGGCCTTTCGCGTCGCAAAGTCGCTGGCCGATTTCATTGCCAGGTTCTGCGTTCATGCGGGAAACAACACAAATGCGGTCACCATGACACTCGATGTCTCTGGCGAGTTCGCCGTGCTGTCCGCCAAACGCAGGTTCACGCCATGCTGTTCGCCCGCCTATATGGATGCGTTTCAGATCAGTCGATGGGCTACGTTGCTGCATGAAACCGCAGGCCAACGTTGGGAAGCGAATAAGGTTCTTGTGCGGGTGAACCGTCCTGATCTGCTACCGTCTTACTTCTACGGTATCCGGGCGGTAGGCGCGGGCTCAGACGGGTATTCCATCCGCTTCCCAAGTGCCTGGCTTTTGTTTGAACTGGCTAACCGAACTGCGACCGAGTACGTGTCGACCACTCAGGACGACAAAAACCCTGTGCCTACAGACCTGTTGAGTTCGATCCAAAGCGTTGCCAATTCAATGGTCGGACGCACGGACTTGTCGGTTACAACCCTCGCCAAAGCATGCGGTTTTCGAGGCGCGGTTCTCAACCGACGGCTTGCTGCCTATGGAACATCACTGTCGCGCATCGTCATCGAAGCCAAATGTGACCAGGCAAAATACTTGCTTTCCAAGTCTGAATTGTCGGTGGGCGATATCGCTGCTCAGTTGGGGTATTCTGACGCTACCGCAATGACACGGGCCTTCAAGAAATGGACGGGTCAGACACCGTCGGAGTTTCGCGCCCGTGAAACGAACTTCGTTAAGGCATCTGTTCCGATACTCGACCCGGTCGAATGCAATTGTGAAACGTAACAGGAATACGACGCGGCTTATCTTTTTGCCGCGTTTCAAACTTGGGATCGAAAAAAGGGGAGCAGGTCATGGAATTCACACAGGTAAGGAGTTTCTTGGGCAGCTTTCTGGTTGCGTCGACTACGCTGCTCTACGGTTCTCCAGCAGTGGCTCAGGACTCTGGTTGGAGCTTCTACGGCAGTTTCTACACCTATGGCGCGGATACTGAGACAACCATTGGCCCCTTGGAATCGGAACTGAGCTTCAGCGACGCACTTGAGAATCTGGACCTCGCCTTTATGGGCACGGTTGAGGCGCGACACGGTCGATGGTCACTGATCGCAGACTATATGCGCACAGATCTGACATTTGAAGGCGACACCCCTGGCCCGGTGTTCAGCGGCGCAGAAACTAGCCTGAAGACGCAGTTCTTTAGCGGGTGTGCGGCGTACACGGTCTATCAGGACCAATCTCTGGATGTCGATCTCGGTGGCGGGCTTAGTTGGTTTGATACCAGCAGCACAATCACACTGGGCGGCGGCCCCAGCCCGGCACTAAGTTCAAAATCCAGCGACGATTGGATCGACCCCATGATTGCAGCCCGCATCTGGTATCAGATCAATGACCGCTGGTCGGTAATTGCCTTGGCTGACTATGGCGGATTTCGCTCAAATCGCGAAACGGCGCAATTTGTAGCTACCATGGGTTATGCCGTCACTCCAAAGTGGAATTTGCGCGAAGGTTATCGCTACATCATGGTAGACAAAGGTGAAGGTGACAGCAGGTTCAAGCTCTCACAACCCAGACCCTTGTTGGGTGTGACATAAAGCTTTTGAGTAAGGGCATTATGCGAAAGGTGGCCATGCCGAACACAAACAGGTCTGAAGTGTCGAAGTTGCGCCAAGACGCGAGCAGCGGTTCTGACATGTTGGGGCCAGGCAATTGCAGCCGGATGCGAACAGTCGGACAAAGGCAATTGAGGCAAGCAACGACGAGGCGACTGATTACCAGAGCTTTGCCTGCGGCAACCGTGTGTTCGTTCTGTGTCCTTGCTGCCTGCGGGCCAAATATCTATGACGAAATTGAGCTGATGCCCTCCCCAACGGTCTATGCCGAAGCTGCTTTTGACCCTTACACGGACATCACGGCAGACAATTTCGTGCAGCGTTCGCAGCTATTCTACGCCACAGATCGTCAGCCCGCGGTTCCCGGCGACCCACAAGCATATTACAACAACGAGCGCGGTCAAATTCTGCGCACCGGCGTTGCCGATGTGCAAAGCACCCCCCCGCTGGCGACGTTGGAAAAGCTTCGCCACGTTACTATGACGCGCGACCGCGCTAAGGACTACACGCTCAGCGTATCTGACGTACAAGAGATTGGTGTCATGCCGTTCAGCGTCACGCGCTACATGAACGATCCACCTTCGCAAAAGGAGATGAAGGCAGCCGGTCTTCGGTTTGCCCAACGGGTTGACGATCAGCTTGCAGCTTCTGGCAACAAAGACGTTTTCATCTATATCCATGGCTACAATGTCGATTTCGATTACTCGACCCTTGTTTCCAAAGAGTTGCAGCACTTTTTGGGCTATCAGGGCGCTTTCATCAGCTACAACTGGCCCGCTACACCCAAACGCCTGGCGTATTTTCGGGATCAGGAATCTGCATTGGCGACGCGCCGCAATTTGCGGTCTCTTGTCGAATACCTGTCGGCAAACACCAACGCCCGGCGCATTCACCTTATAGGATACAGCGCTGGGTCCAGGCTCGCATTTGAAGCCGCCTATCAGATTGCTTTGCGGCCTGAATCAAAGCCGCGGCTGGGACGGCTGATCCTGATCAGCAGCGATCTTGATCGAAGCTACTTTTTGCAATCGATTGAAGACGGCCTATTGGATGCCGTTACAGATGTGACACTCTATCAATCGCAGACCGACTCAGCACTGGCGATGTCACGGTTGGTCTTCGGTCGCGACCGTCTGGGTCAGGTTTCCGATGAAGCAATAAACGGGTCTCTGTTTCAGCGCCGACTTTCTGAGATGAAATCCCTACATATCATCGACGTGACCGAGGCCGAAGCGGCCGATACAGGAAACGGGCATTGGTATTTCCGATCTTCGCCCTGGGCCAGCAGTGACCTATTCATTTCTCTGCTTACAGACCGAGATCCTCAAGCGCGCGGGCTTGTGCGTGCTCCCGGCGAAGCTGTCTGGAGTTTTCCACCGAATTACCCTCAGATACTACAGCGCTATCGAAATGGCAGTTAGCACTTTGATTCCAACAGGTTAGAACCACTGGAACCAGATTTTGATTATATTTTATGAGACTCACAACGCACCTAGGGTGCTGTCAGACGAATTCGAACCAGTCTCAGTTTGCCGCGGAAACCGCGAACCTATCCGGAACAAAGCTGACGCCACTCGGCGAGAGCAACGGTGCGGGTCAGCTTGAAGGTGTCTCGACTGGCTAGCGATCTTTCCTGGTTGAAATGGTTGTAGATAGAGGAATGGACGGAGGCGAATTTCTGTAGACTTCGCATGCGCCTGAAACGCTGCATCGCGCGTTCGCGTCGTCGAAACGGCAGGTGCGAATTCTCGACTCGGTTGTTGAGCCACTTGCCCGTCTGTTGTTTTTCGAGCGCGCCAATTTCTCTGAGCGCAGCCTTGTAGGAAGCGAAGCGATCTGTGGCGATCTTTTCGGCGCAACCGTACCGCTTCATCAATTTCTTGAGGAATTTCAGTGCTGCGGCTTTGTTTCGACGCTTCGTGACGACGGCCTCAAGCACTTCACCTTCGTGATCGACGGCACGCCAGAGATAGTGGCGTTTGCCGTTCACTTTCACGAATACTTCGTCTACGTGCCACTTCCATTTTGAAAAGGCTCGGAGTTGCTGAACCCGTTTTCTCCGGATCTCTGATGCAAACATCGGACCGAACCTGTTCCACCAGTATCGGACAGTTTCGTGGCTCACATCGATGCCTCGCTCGTGCAGCAGATCTTCGACATTCCGAAGCGAGAGAGGGAAACGGATGTACAGCATCACCGCAAGGCGGATGATCTCGGGACTGGTTTTAAAGTATTTGAAAGAGGCAGGTCTGGTCATGTGAAAAAACTACGCAACCGCCCTGCCCCGCTCAAGCAAAGTTCTTCTGACAAGACCTGATGGTGAACGACAATGCCTGCCAATGGCGCCAACCTGACAGAACCCACTACGTGCCTTCACAGCGCACGCTTTCGAAAGGATAGAAAGAGCTACGTGATGGAATATGTTCACATTCAAGCAGATGCCAATGGCGTAGCCCATTTATCCAAGGAGGTGTGGGCGACGCATGAGGGAGAATTCACCCCTCCGTCGCCAAGTGGCTACAAAATTACCGAAGCGATCAAGGCAACCGGGGTCATCATGATGCACCACCCTGCCGGGTATCGGGACGCGTGGCATTGCGCGCCCTCGCCTGTTCTTGGGACGGTCCTTTCGGGAACCATCCGCATTGATACGAGCGACGGCGATAGCTGTCTGCTGCAACCCGGCGACCAATTTGTAGCCACGGACTTGGACGGCGATGGCCACAAGATTGAGGAAGCATCCCTGCAACCCTACGATCTTGCGCTGGTGCTTTTGGAGGATGTTCAAAGCTTATTTCCAGAGGAATTAAAATGAAGCTATTCTTCATGCCCGGCGCGTGTTCTTTGACGGTTCACGTTGCTCTCATCATGACTGGACGAGACTTTAGGATTGTCCAGGTCGACTATACGACGCGCCGAACCTCTGATGACCAGAGTTTTTTGGACGTAAACCCAAAAGGGTATGTCCCCGCACTAGAAACTTCGGACGGACAGATATTCACCGAAATCCCGATCATTATTCAATACCTGGACAAATACGCGCCCGAGGCAAAGTTACTGTCGGATGGTGAGTATCAGCGACTTCGTTCATTTGAATGGTTACATTTCCTAGCCACGGAAATTCACAAGAGTTTCAGCCCACTCTACCGACCCGATACACCACACTCATTTCTTGAAGTAGGTCGTCAGCATCTATCGAAGCGTATCGCAGTTATCGAAGCTTCGCTGCAAAATGGCCCATATTTGTTGGGTGAAGAGTTTTCGATAGCCGACGTTTATTTATATACGTTGTGCCGCTGGCTCGAGGATCAGGATCTGGACATTAGCCAATGGCCGGCGCTTCGCGAACATTATCGAAGGATTGAGGCCAAGCCCGCGGTTCAGACAGCTCTCTCAAAGGAAGGGTTGTCGAAGCACTAAGGGAGCCAACGGTCTGGAAGCTGCCGTTAATGACCGATGCAAGGGCGGCCCAAAGCCGACCTTCGCCCATACAGATAGTCGCTGCGGTGCGGCCCGTCAGACCGGACTTTAGCTGCGACAGCAAAAACTGAAGGGTCGTGAACTCATTGTCGCGGACGAAGCGGTCATTCACTTGCGATGAGAAAACGTCGTTTTTCTTGAAGCCAGTCGCTATCTGCCACCATCAGCCATACCGGCTCCTTTGCTCCGCACAAATTCCTTGCCATCGTAACCAGCATTAGGGGTATGCGGGCCATGGGATTTTGGCGGCTGATTTCTCTTTTTCTTTTGGGCATTTAGAAACATGTAGACGCCAAGAATGCACAGTATTAATGGACCAAGGATTGAAACAATCTGGTTTGCTGTCAATTTGACCTCCAAAACGTTTCCTAGTGTTGAACATCCACATATATAGCAGTCATTAGGTTGCCATGCAGCATGTGTCGCTCTGTGCTCGATGCAGACCTCGGAGTCAGCGCAGAAATCCTTTGATATGGTACCTTGTCAACGTCGGGTTGTCGCTTTGGGAGGGAATGGCGGATCGGAGGATCAGTCATGGAAACACCAAACTTACCGGCCATTCGCGCGCTTCGCCCAGCTTGGAACAAAGGACGCATCGTTGGCCAGAAACGACCGCTGAAGCCAAAGCACGTCTGGGCAATCCGAGTTCGACTTGAACTGGCCGAGAACCATCGCGACCTCGCGCTGTTCAATATGGCAATCGACAGCAAACTTCGTGGCTGTGATCTTGTAAGGATGAAAGTCGTCGACGTAATGGCATCGGGACAGATCAAAGAGCGCGCATCCGTCCTGCAAAGCAAAACTCAGAAACCAGTCCGCTTCGAGATTTCCGAGGGCACGCGTGCTTCAGTCGAAAAGTGGATGGAGGACGAACTCATGGTAGGCTCGGAGTATCTTTGGCCTGGCCGTTTCCATGAGCGCCTGCACATTTCAACACGCCAGTATGCGCGGATCGTCCGTGATTGGGTCACATCCATTGGCCTTGAGGCAAGCGCATACGGAACGCATTCGATGCGGCGTACCAAAGTAACCCAGATCTACAAGAAGACTGGCAACCTGCGCGCCGTGCAGTTGCTTCTTGGGCATACGAAGATGGACAGCACAGTCAGATATCTGGGTGTCGAACTTGAAGACGCCCTAGCTATCGCCGAAGCCATTGAAATCTAGTGCAGTTGGGTCGCTTTCACTGGCGGCCCTTAGGAGACGTCTAACAAAGTAGTCAGTGCTGCGTTGCAGCTTCTCCTGAGCGGACATTGGTCTACCAATTCAAACGCATTGTGGCACTATCGGAGCGGATACCGAGGGTTCTTTATGCAACTATTAGCAGTCTTTCTAGTTTTTCTTGCCACTTCGTTGGCCTCCGTCTTCTTGTTGTCAAAGCGCTCGGATCGATTTTGGGAGGTTACAGAGTACATACTTTTGTCAGTTGCTTTGGTCGGTATTGCAGCGGCAGTTGCCGACATAACTGCATCCCGGAAACAACAAGCGGTTTCTGACGCTGCGGCTGCTTCCCTGTCGGCCAAGTCCAGTCTCAATTATCGCACGGAATGGGTAATGAATTCTTGCGGGGTTTGGTGGGATGACGTCTTAAACCAAACCAATGATACACCGCCAGCGTGTTTTCAAACTCATCCAACGATAGTCGGTGCGACCTGCGAGTCTTCGTGTCGCGCAGCTCACTTTGTTGGCCAACATAGAATGCAAACCTATTCTCCGGCCGAAGAGCGTGAGGCTGCATCAGGTCTGCATATGAACATCTGTTACGATGGTGCGGAAGACATTGGCATGTGCTCCAACTTGGAGTCCTATCTCGAACTGGCTTCCAAGCATGCCGAACTTAGCGCCTCAAAAACACTCTATGACTTCGTTTCTGGCGGCCAGGCGTCCTTTTGGATCCAAGTTTTGTTTGCTCTGACACTCGGGGTTCAAGCAGGAAAGATCAGAAGAGATGCAACAAGCAGAAGTGCTTGATTTGGACGGCCCTAAGCAGCTAATGGTCATTGCTCCGGATCGCTGCATTGCAGACCATCAAACCCGCCATTCGCTGCATTTGCTTGATTTCAACGTCATCGGATGGGCGGCGTTGATCTGCCCTAGTTGTCCTGTTCTCCAACAGATGAGCCAGTCGATGAAGAAAAGTCGCTTCATCGAAGAACAGATTTTCAGCGTTCTGGTGCAAAATCAGGCGGGTCTTGTTGCGAAAGAACTGTGCCTCAACGTCTTGGCTTCAATACGTAGTAGATGGTGTCGTCCAAATCCGATTGATTGAGAAAAGGATGATCTGGTTTCGCCGAAACCACCATCCAATGGCGGATAAATTTCGACTTAGCTTCGCTAATCGCTTCACCAAAAAAACCCTCAGCTATTGCTCCAATGTCCGGAGCTTCATCGCCGGAACTGATGATTGCGTTCTCAAAGCTCGTGGACGAGATGTCTGTTTCCAAAAACGTTGCGCCGAAGAGCACCGTGTTTGTTAGGTTCGCGCCCTCCAAGATCGCCCCATCAAAGTTCGCGTGGTTTAAACGCGCAAAGCTAAAATTCGCATTTGCAAGATTTGTGATGCGGTCAGGGTGAAAGGCACCAATCGTATCTGGACAGGGCGGGTTTTCTTCTTCTTCCGTCACAGCCGTTGAGAAATTGACTCCGGTCATGTTGGCATAACTGAAATCGGCGCGTTGAAGCTGGGCACCCCTAAAGCTCGCCGCGAATCCATAGGACTCGCGAAAATCGCTGCTGCGCAGATCAAAACAGTCCAGCTTAACCTCGCTCAGAAAGTACTCCCGGAAATCTGAGAACTGAAACACTGGGCCCTTCTGATGGAGGTCGCCCATGTTGGATATCGGCGCGAAGACGATCTGCGACAACAATCGGGATCGCTCCTGACTAAGCGGCGTCCGCGTCAACCGCACCCCGAACTCCGCATCAAAGGGCAGAAGATCCTGCTGAACCACGTTGAGGGTGTTCTGCAGAGAGTATTCCACGAAGCGGTAGGGTCGAAATGTCCGGCTCAGCGCGACGATCTTCAAGATCAGAGGTTCGGGTAACTCGATCTCGCCGCCGGAGCCCTGCAGGCGCACAAGTTCCGTCTCGAGGTTCTCCAAAGACACAGCCAACGCCGTTTGTCTCTGCGCCTCCGCCAGATGCAATTGGTTTTCAATGAGACGGTTTTGAACGGCCAGGCGCTCTGCCTGAATGAAGGTTGCGGCAAAGATCGCAAAGGTCGCCGCTCCACCCAAAACGCTGACCAAAAACACCAGACTAAAATACCGGCCAATCGCACTGCCGGCGAGTACGAAAAGACCGGACAGTGTGTTGCCGAGCCGGTTTTCGGCCTCCTCGCGCTCGACCTCATCAACAGCGTCTTTGTCGGCGAAGGTACGCACATCCGAAAGAACTTGCTTCGGGCCATAGACCTCGTCGGCCGGCGCCACCAAATCCTTCAAGCTAAACTTTCGGGACAGGGCCTGTGCCATGAAGAAAAAGAACAAGGCTCCGAAGACGGACAAAAACGACAACGCCAGGAAGCCGATCAGCACATTGGTGATGATCCCAAGCTGTGCGCTCACGATGAACGCCACCGTAAAGGCGATCCCAAACCCGATCCCGTAAATCAGACCCGGTCGCGTCGCCCAGGCGAGCGTCTTCAGAACCGGGGGCTTCGAGCTTCCCTGGTCCGTGTCTGTCTTCGTCATTGCCGCCTCTCCGTGCGTTCAGGCGACCGCGGGCGCCTCGTCGGGTTGCAGAACCGCGACGAAGGATCCGACTTTGCCTTCCTTTGTGGGATCATCCGGCCGCCTTGCGCGCAAAACAGATCCGACCAAAGCGGGCAACCGGTCCTTTCCGTTCGGCCAATCGGCAACCAGGTGGCTACGGTATTCATAGACATGGCCGTCTGTAGCGGGCGTTGCACCCCTCGCGGTTAGGACGATGATCTCGCGCTGTTCCCACCAATCCGGTGTCAGCTCGTAGTCAACATTGCGGTCATCATAAAATCCCTCAACATCGTAGACATAGTCGGGATTGGGGTCCGGATGCCCACCTTGAAGCGTGCCGGTGATCTGGCCATTCCCGGCCTGGTCAAGGGTCAGGTCCGCGACAAACCAAAGGGCAGCAAGGTTCTGATCATCCCTGTCCGCGTCATTATGGAAGCTGCGATAGGTCCAAGTGCCGGTCAGAGGGAATTTCAGTTCAGGCGGCGCATCAAAGCGTTCGAAGAACGCGTCTTTGACCTTGTCCCCCAGCTGCTCGTCGGCCGCCTCGGAAACATGCGGTTTTCCCTGCGCCAATAGCTTCTTGTAGAGATCATCAATCCACTGATGCCAATGGAAGAAGCGGAGCGAATAGTTGTTCGTGTAAGGATCACGAATATCGCAATGCTCAAGATGGCCGGCGCCGTGATACCGCACTCCGAAGCCCTCAAGATAAGCGCCAAGCTCGGTGCCCGTATTGAACTTTGACAGATCCGGATCGAGCAAGGCCGGTGCAAAAAGCTCAGGCGCAAGCGCCTCGCCATTGGACCCGCCAATGCCCCAGGGACCAAACCCGGCCTGCTTTAAGATATGCGCGGAATGATGAATGCCTGGCTCCCAGGGCTGTTCGCCGTCTCGCCAACTCGTGGTCGGAGGTCTGCCCCAGCGTGCGAGATACTCATTGTAAGCATCGAGGAGATCGCTGTGGAATTCGAGGAACTCCAACCCGAACCCATAGGTGTTCATCGGATATTTGTGACGGGCTTTCTCGCCGAACTGGCTGTGCCATTTCGGGCACCGGCCATTCCCGAACACATCATCGTGCCAGGGGAAATGATCCTGGTTGAATTGATCCATGAAGGTGATGTCAGACCACTTGTCATGGGGATAGGTCTCGATCTCTTCGCCGGCCAAGGTCCGGCGCAGATCATCCGCCCACTGCAGAAAGCCCCAGAACCGGATGCTGTAGGGTGCTGTCTCGATATTGTTCAGCTCATTGTGGCGGTAGAGGCGAAGCTTGCCGCCACTGACGGGCCTTGACCAAATGCTGTGATGTCTTATGTCCGCGAAATATTGCTCAATCGCATTGCCGAGTGCATCGACCGCTGGCCATTCTTTGTTGCGGCCCCATCTCACATAGGCATCGTTGAAGTGGGATAGATCACCCTGCAGGAGTGAAGGCACCGCCGGATTGCTCTCTTCTGGCAGCCACGGTCGCAACCGGGAACCATCCCAAGGCTCGATGGGCCTGAGGCCGTGTTCTTGCCGCCAGCGTGCGTAAAGCTGCAGGAGTGCGAGGTCGGTGTCCTCGGCTGTCGGATCGGGCTGGGCAGGTTCCGGATTATGAACATAATGCACCATGAACTCAGATCCGGCACCCTGCTGATCGACCGCTTCGCGCATATAGCGGATCGATTCACCGCGTCTTGGTCGCGCTTTCAGCCAGGCTTTGTGACGGGTTGCAAGAAGATCAAGAAATGCAATTGGGTTCTCGGGAAATTCCATCTTTCCGCACCTCAAAAAAACCTTGAATATGCGGGACAGGATAGATGGTACTCATGATGTTGCATAGACACCGAGTGCACTTCGACCCATGTTGGATTGCGTATTGCTTGAGCGAGTGTTGGATCTTCATCTCTGCCAGCCTTGAAAGTGGCGGAGAATCGGAAGTGGCGTGACCCGATAGGCACTTTGAGTACGGCCCAAAGGAGACGTCCAATGCACCCCTCGAATGCTGCGGCTGCAGCCCGCATTCCTGCCGTTCGCTGCGCAAGTGAAATCCGGGGTTTGGTGAACTCACGGTAAGCGGGACAAACCGGACTTGTGCGTTTGCGGCTATTGCTGACGCAGCATAGATTTGCCGTTGCGACACATTTATCGCTGTGTTGCAGCCGTGTCGCCAGACCGGTCATTCAAAGCCACGAGGAATCTTTGATCTTAAATCGCACTTTCGCCACCCTCAGGCCCCCGCCAAAAGAGATGCGGACTTAAGCCGCCGTTCGCCGCTGGTTCGATCAAAATTTTTTGAAGGCAGTTTTTTACCGCTGGAAAAATCCTTTAGGAAATTCCCTAGGCCAACTGGTCACGTGCTTGTTCCAAAACTACCTGCTCTAGCGGTGCTAGCATTGCGACGAGGGAAACTTCCTTGACTCTATGCTGGCTAAGAACCACAAAAGTGTATTGGTGATAAT